>NZ_JADEWT010000091.1 GCF_015207505.1 Tychonema sp. LEGE 06208 | reverse complement strand
CCCCCAACACAGCACCCGCAAAAGTCCCCAAAAAACTGCCCCAAATCGCCCCCAAAGTTCCACCCCTCCAACCCGAAGGCTGAAACGACACCGGCAGCTTCGGCGAAAACCCGCAAACACCCAACAAACTACCAGAAACCACACCCCCAACAGCACCCACACCCGCCGCCACGATCGCCACAGCCAGCAACAAACTCGCAAACTCGTTCACCGATCGCACCGGCCCGCTATATTGCTGCCAAACCACCAGGCCAGCCCCCAACAAAATACCAGCCACAGTACCCGCAAACGCTCCCCAAACCGCTCCCAAATACGCTCCCCGCCGGCCCCACGTCCTCCCGACAGGCATCGCCAGAGGAGGCTTGCAAACAGTCCAAACAAAGCCCCACACCATACCAACCCCCGCACCGGACAAAATCCCCTGCCCGATCGCCGGATTTTCACTCATCACCCCAAACACCGCACCGCCGATCGCAGCCAAAAAGAAAGCCCCCCACAGAGTCCCCACCAAAACCCCTCCCCACTTCCGCCAAATCTGGTTCGGCGGCAAAGTAAAAATCCCCCAAATCATCCCAAAAAAACTTCCCCAAATCGAACCGACAAAAATCGCCCCCAAAATCGCGCCGCCGCCCTGGGCCACAGCCGAAAAAACCCCCGCCGCCGCCGCCAAACACAAAGTACCCCAAACACCACCCCAAGCCGCATCCCGAACAATACGCTCCAAATTGCCCACCGGAGCCCTCGCCGCAGGAGTCCTACTCCGAGAAGACATCGGCATCGGTAACAGTGGCACTGCGTACTGGCCTAGTTGGCGCGGCAGCCCCGTTGAGGAGTATTGACGGCGCGGTGCGGTGTCCCTCACAGGCGCTGTGGGTTGGGGCTTTTTACGCTTGGTTTTGGCGGGCTGCAAGTGCAATCCGTTGTTGACTGCTTGTCGCGAAGGAAACGGATCGCGGCCTTTGAGGAGTTTTGCCCGATCGCACCAAGGACACCGACTCAAATGATTTCCGTATTTATGCTGAGAGTTTTTGCTGCAAGTAACTAAAGCATCTTCCGCTTCCCGAATCGCATTCACCCAAGTTTTCGCATCCGGGCGCGCCGCCGGATTGAGGTGTCCTTCCTCAAAACAGCGGATAAACATCTGTCGCAGCCTCGGCTGCAGCATATCGAAGGGCGGCGCTGCGGGCATCGGGCGGTAGGGTATCCGTTTGGTACCGTTGGGGAAATGGCCCGATCGAATTCTCGCTTCCAAAGGCGGCGGTTCATCGCTACCGAGATAAACCCCCGAAAACGGGTGCGTACCTTCCATCAGCAATTGAAAAATTAGCACCGCTAAACCGAACAAATCGTGCTCTGGGGCTCGATCGATATCGCGGAAAGTCTGGCCCTGCAATTCCGGTGGCGTAAACTCCGGCTTCCCCACGGGACACCGATAAACGTAACCCGTATAAGGATCGCGCACTTGAAACGAATCGGTGTCTACCAGCGTTACCAAAGCCGTATCCGTCACGAGAATGTTCGACTCGTTCACATCGCCGATGACGTAACCCCTGACGTGGAGGGCGTTTACCGCCGAGGCGAGATTTCGGGCGGTGCGGTGGAGGTAAAGATAGCTAAATAGCGGTTTTTGTTCGCGCCTGGTTTTGGGAGTGTAGAAAGTGTGTATTGGCATCACTTTCTTGACGCGCGGCATCACAAAACCGACGATTTTTTCGCGCCCGCCGACAGTATGCAGCAAATCGACTGGCCAAGCTATTGAGGCGTGTCCCGGTTCGGCGATCGGCGCATCCGGCGGCATACTGAACATGACTGTGAGTTTGTCGCCGTCTTCGTCTGTCGGTTTGTGGTAGATTTTTGCTACTAGGGATGGATCTTGGGCGATCGGGTAGATGCGACCTTCACCGCCGCTGGCGATCGCGCTGTTGCTGTCGATCGCAATCAGTTGTCCGCTAAATTGGCGCTGCAACTGCATAGAATTCCGTTAGGGGATAGAGGATTAGTAGATTTTAGATTTTAGATTTTAGATTTTAGATTTGCGGTAGTGGTACAGAAGCGTCCTTGGATCCGGACTGAAGTCCGAACGATCGAACCAATTTTATTGTGGTTGTTCGTGGGAAGGGTGTCTCGCCCCTCCCATGCAAATTAGACGTGAATCAGCTTCAAATCCACGGACAATAACATCTTATCCTCAATTTTTTGTTTGACGGCGGGTGTCACCTGACAATTATCGGTGTTGAGGCATTCCACCAGCAAGTTGTAGGCGTAGTAATACTGTTTCAGCAAGGTTTTTTGTTGGGGGCGAAAATCTAAATTGTAGCCGATCGCGCTCTTAAATTTTGCCAGCCAACTTTTGCCGCACTCTTTCCGCCACTTTTTCCAATTTTGCAAATCTGGCATCTGATGCTGAAATTGTTGCAGCAGTTGTTTGAGTTCCGGTTCAATATTCAGCCCCAATATCCCCACCAATACACCAGTCAAATCCTCGTCAAATTCCAGTTTTCGCATCCCGATATTCTCCGCAAATTCCACATCTTGTCCCGCTTTTGCCAAACAATTTCGCAACTTGCAAAATTTCGATTTATCAAAATCGAGACTTGGTTCGAGGACGCGAGTCAAAGTCAAATCTAAGACACAAACCAAGGCTACATAAAAAGCCCGAATTTCCCCTTTATTCAAATTATTTCCCACTAACACCGACTTCTGATTAGCCCAGATTAGCAACTGCTGCAAGGTTTGATCTTTAGCTGCCATACTGTCAATTTTTTCTTGCATTAGCAGCACAAGTTCGTCAGCAGGTTGCAAAATGCCGGCGACTCTCAAAAATTCATTTTTCCACTTTTTGTCTGCAATGCGGCTGACAAATTCTGGTAGCGATTCCGGGTTGGCACTGTCAATCAGATATTCTGGTTGAGTGTCGGTTTCCTCTATTAGTTCGTCAACTGCAGTTTTGATAAAATTATCCACCAACCAGTCGCGGGTACGCGAGAAATTGCTGTCCAATTCCAAGTAATGACTGCCTAATTTTGCCTTAAAGTCTTTGGGGAAAATCTCTTTGGCGGCTAACAGATTTTTCCAGTGAGTTAGCTGGCTGCTGTTACGTTCGGGAAAGCGGTTGTACAGATAGTCGATCGCGATCGCCTCTAGAATCGCCGCACCCAGGATTTCCCGCCGCTTTAGTTCGTTCTCTGGCGCGCTTTCGGGGCGCTGAGTTAGGTCGATATGCTGGCTGAGAGTTGTTTCGATCGATCGTTCAATCAGCCATTTACCCGCACGGTAAAAATTGCGATCGAACTCCAAGTAAATCGCCCCAAACAATGCCTCAAAAGTCTGAGACAAAAAATTATTGTACTCGCTATTGTCTGTTTCTTTACAGTTACCGACAGCCCGACAAAATTCGCTCAATTTTAAATTTTGTGCTGATTCGGCAATTTTTTTTTTGTCTGCTAAACGACTTTTTAGCGTTGCTATATAATCGCAGTTCAGATCGGGATAGGTGCGGTACAGGTAGTCGGTAACAACAGCATCAAAAATCGCTCCGCCTAGGAGTGACAGCCGTTGCTGCTTCACCTCTTTCCCTGTTTGGCGATCGCACTTGTTGCCTAGCTGCCAGCGGCTAGTCAAGGCAATTTCCAGCAGTTCGGTTTGCCCGAAGTCCTGCAGGTCGATCGCTGCTTTGACTGCTTCAACATCTACCTTTTGAATTTTTATCTGTTTTAATTCTTTTTCACATTCATCCCATTTTTCCAACCAATCACCGCCTGCATCTTCCACGTACAAATCAACAAAATCTACCCCGCGATCCATCCAATCATCCTGCATTTTCCTGGCTGCTTCCAGTTCTTCCAAGACTTTTTGCAAGTTGCTTTCAACGGTGCTTGTACCTTGTACTGTCATAGTATTGATTTTGATGTAATTTGATTTTATGTCCAACAATTTCACTGCGATACAATCAAATCTCTATCTTTCTTAGGGTGCAAATTAGGAACCATACCGCTATTGATTGCTGCGGTAAATCTTCCCGTTGCTTAGCATTCGTATCGATAGCCTGTTGCCCTTCATGATGTCAACAATCGCTTAAAAACCTTTGTATTTTTCGTTTATACCCGAATCTCGATCCCCCTCAATCCCCCTTAAGTGGAGGACGCAATAAAAAACTCTTGTCCCCCCGATAGATTGGAGGGGCCAGGGCGATCCAAGACCTAATAATCAAACAGCAGACCCATACTAAGTTTGACATTAAATTGACAGCTATGCCTGTGGCCGCAGTCTGGCAGAATACCCCTCCCGGAAACAGAAAATGGGAGGAAAAATCTTGGCGCAGTCTTCCCGGACAAGAGAAGCGAACTGAGGCTTAGATTTTGACCGTCTAGAGTTGTGGAATATATGAGGCAATTCAAAATTTCTTCTTCACCGAGTTTTTAGGAGTCGAACTATTCTCAGCAGCAGATTTGGTAGATTTACGGGAACTTCAGGTAACGACCTGGGGGCAAATTATCACTATTATATAATGCAATGTTAACTAACTGGTTCAGGAAATTTGCATCGTTTCTATCATAACTTAAAAATAATCCTCTGTCAATCCCCCAATCTTGAAGAGTTTGTTGCCATTTTTGATATTTTTGTTCCGAAAACTCATCAGAAAGAGTAGTGACTTGAATGCAGAGGGGCTGCTGTTGGCGGTTGCTAACGATCGAATCAGTTGCCATAGAAAGATCGGCAACATAGCGATACAAAAAACTGCCTTGGCGTTCGACAATCCGGGATGCGATCGCCCGAATCACTAGATCGTCAGCCGGATCGAATTCACCAGCCTTGAGTTTTTGTTTCCAGATGAAAAATTTGCGATCGGATTCCCTCAGCCATTTAGGAAATAAATAACCGTACCAATATCTTTCTCCCGGAGTCATTAACTCAAACGCCGCTTGTTTTTCTATTTCCGAAGGTAGAGATTGAACCGCCAGCCAAACCTGAGAATCTCGGATAAGCTGCAGCAAAAAAGCCATCACAAATTTCTTAGCAGTTAGCGAACCGGGTTTAACATCTTTCACCCAGCGATTGATTTCATCCAATCTTCTCGCCAAACTCGGATCTATTCGATCTGCTGCGCTAATTAGGGAGTTGAGCTTATCCTTAATATCTTGTGCTTGCAAGTGACGACCTACTGTACAGATTAAACCAGAATTGTTGACACCTCGATTTTATTATAGAACCGCACCCAATTTTCGCCGATCGTTAAACATCTCGAACAATTGTTGGTGGCGCAGGTATCCTGCATCCTTTAACTTTCTTTGAGGAGATGTCTATTAAATAGTTCCTGCCGATTTCCGCAGAGCCTTGTACAATAAAACCAAATAAACATTTATCAACACTGCGGCTATCAATCCGAGTACCTGACCCACAAGCTGAGATGCTAGCAAATTCCCCAATGTTGAACCGATTAATCCAGAAATCAATATGGCTGGCACAAAAAACACAAAAGCCATCAGTAAATTTGAGCGAAATATCAACCACCAACGCCCTTTAGTTAATTTCCAACTACTGCCCAAACTGTCCGGCACCGAAGAGTTATCAATGACGGTAGCATAAGCTGAAAATATTAAGGGGTATAACACATAAAGCGCAGGAATTATTATTATTGGTACTAGGAAGCTTACCCAAACAAAAGACCACAAGAACCACCTAATCGCGAAAAGCAGCCCCACAGACAGGAAATAAACCAAAAGGAGTGGTAGAAATCTTCTTTTTGCTTGAATAAAAGCATCGCTCGCAGTTACTTGGTTTTTTGTCAAACTTCGATAAGTGTAGAAAGTAGTAGCTCCCCACAATAAAGGAACTGCCACCAACCAGTAGATCAAGAAAGGAACTGTCCCCAACCAAAAGTAGATAGGCTTCACCGAAAAAGTTCCGGCGCCCGGATGTTCGGAGAAACTTGTGTCAATGATCTCAATGATGCGATTGAGGGCATCTGGCCCAAAAGTATTCAGCACGAACCATATCAAATGGGGAGAGTTGATCCTCAACAGATCTGGGTATACAGATCCCACAACAGCAAATGTTTCTCGCAACAAGCTTGGGGCACTAATTCGTGGATATGTCATAATTTTTGCTCCGCTTTTTGTAAGTAGATTTGAACAGACTAGACATTGCTCGAAAAAGTTGCTAACAATAATGTTAAGTCATCATCGGTGCGATCGCACACACGAGGCGATCGCAAAAATGACTCTAACTGCTGTTTCGCATCTGACTCTTCTTTTACTTCGCCCGAAAACCGAAACAACGGCGTAAAAAACGGCTTGTGGGGCGTACCTTCGGGGATTTTGAGAGCTAGCATTTGCAAGCCGTCGGAAAACACAGCTAAGTGCCGCAGCGGTTGCCGCATTACCTGAAATTGCGCTGTTTCGATCGCATTTGGCGAAACCAAAAAGATGGTTTCGTTGATATATTCGCCGCAGGGAGGTACAGTAAGGGCGATCGCATTTCCCTCACTGTCACCCGCAACCGCCGCACCGTCACCAATTTGAGCAACTGCGATTAATTCCGGCGTCGCCACAACCGCAATTAAAGTGCAAGCCAAATCCCTCGCCGGCACTTCCCGCACAGCCGCTTCTGCTTCCACCTGGGCCCGCGCGACTTGCAGAGAAGCTGTCAAAAATACCTGCCATTCGCCGTCATTCTCAGGCTGCAAATCCTGTTGACAAATCATTTCGACAACCGCTTCTACAGCAATTTTTGCCCCAACTTCTGCCAGTGCAGCCGAGCCCGCGCCGTCAGCAACTGCTGCTACCAAAACACCGTTGGCCAAGACGCGCCAGCAGTGGGCATCTTGACAGGGCTGCGATCGTTTTTCGTGGCTAGTACCCGTCACGGATGCCGCTACAACTTGCCAATTACTCAATAGTTCAGATTCGTTAGTCATCAGTCATTAGTTATTAGTCTGTGGTCATTAGTCAACAGTCATTAGTCAACAGTTATTGGTTATTGGTTGTTAGTTGTGGGTTTTGGTTGTTAGTTGTGGGTTTTGGTTGTTGGTTATTGGTTATTAGTTGTTAGTTGTGGGTTATTGGTTATTGGCTATGAGAATCAAGCAGCAATTTAGATTGAACTATTCCATAAAAGAATCAAAAAAAATCCTGAGTTCGGATCTCTGCTTTACAATCTGTCTCATCAATTATTAGTTTGTGTTCATTTTGTAGAGAGATTCCTTAAGAATCTATTACTATTATTAACTAATGAGCCCTAACAACTAACAATCAACAACTAACAACTAACAATCAACAACTAACAACTAACAACCAACAACCAACAACTAACAACTAACAACTAACAACTAACAACTAACTAAACAGTTCCCCATCCGGGCGGCGGCAGTGCTACCTGTTCGTCAATTTTTGAGTGAGAAACTCTCTGCATACTAGCCGACAGCCAAATGAACATCTCTCGAAAGTCTAATCCTTTCAATTTTACAGGAGTGCGATCGACAATTTCTGCGAGACGGGAGATATTAGCACCTTCAACTCCGACAGCAAAAAATGCCACGCGCTTGTTCGTTTCTTCCTCTTTAATTCGCTGTGCTGCTATTTCCACAACATCATCTGATTCGCCTTGAGGTTCGCCGTCGGTAATCATAAATACCCACGGGCGGTAGTAAGTGATGCCGTTGTTGCGGTATTCGGATTTGCGGGCGGCAATGGTATCTAGTGCGAGCTGAATGCCCGCGCCCATGTGGGTTTGTCCTTGGGCTGTCAGCAGCGGTGTCTCGAACTGGTCGGCGGTCACGAAGTCTTGCACGACTTTGATATTATTGTCAAAGGAAATAATCGCGACTTCAACTCGCTTTTTAGCTAGTTCGTCTTTAATTAGGTCATTCCTAAAAACTTCCAGCCCCTCATTCAAGGCATCTATGGCTGCGCCTTGCATGGAGCCGGAGGTGTCCAGCAGCAAAACGCAGGGACAGCGCGGCTCTGGGTTTTCGGCAAATTCAACAGCTTCGTCTAGTCTCATGGTTCGGGGTTGACCTTGGAGTGGCTTGATTTCTAGGTTTGTTACTTTCTACCCTAGCCAGTAGGTGACATATTTAACTCAATCTGCCGGCTGGCGATCGTATTTTACCATTTACCTGAATCGATTTGAGATTTTTGATTGTATATTTTTGATTGTAGAATTGGATATCTGCGATCAAAAAAACAAATTCATTCCTGCCTGTGGTAATGTAGACTAATAGTATTACTGCAAAATAAGGATAAATCTTATGATTGCAACAGTCACGAAAAAATTAACCTTTGACCAATTCCTTGTAGAATGTCCAGAAGATGGACGCTATGAACTGGTCAATGGAGAAATTGTAGAAATGAATTCCACCAGAAATCATGATGATGTTGCTAATGTCTTGTTATTTGACTTCAACGATGAAATTCGGCGATTGAATTTGAATTATGTGGTCAACAATACAGCCGTTATCAAAACTGTAAGTAAAGCCGGTGTTGAACAAGGGCGGAGACCGGATGTCAGCGTAATCGAGATCGATTTATGGCGATCGAACCGTTCTGCTTATGCTGCGTTGCGGGAACCAATTCAATTGGCGGTGGAGGTAACATCAACAAATTGGGATGACGATTATATCGACAAACTGGACGAGTACCAGCGCCTCGGAATTCCTGAGTATTGGATTGTCGATTACTTAGCAATTGGTAGTAGGGAATTTCTGGGAAATCCCAAAGTTCCAACTGTATTTGTTCACCTTTTGGATGCAGAGGGCAACTATCAAAGAAGTGCGTTCAAAGGCAGCGAACGAATTGTATCGCGGACTTTTCCTGAATTAACGCTGACAGCAGAAGAGGTGATGAACGTTTAAATTGGTTTCCTCTAGATAGCCCGATCGCCAATCTATACAAAATTACTGAAAATATGAAATCTGTTTCTGAAAAAAAAGCTATTAGTGCTTGGGACTACAAACCTTGGTGGTGTCAGCCTTGGTCGATTCTTTTGACTGGCACGAGTCTGATTGGCGGTAGTTGGTTTGTGTTAAAAACTGTTTGGATAACTGTTTTAGTCGCGATTCCTTTATTGGCTTGGATGGGGTTTTTCTTGTTGGTTTGGCCGAAGTTGATGGTGTCTAGCGGTGCTTTAGATTCTCATTCAGATTAGGTTTTGGTGGTGCGCTGTTTGTGGGTGCGCCCATAATTACACTAAATTTATAGCAAAGTCTCGATCCCCCTAAATCCCCCTTAAAAAGGGGGAATTTGAGCCTTTCCTATCTCCCCTTCAATCAGAGAGAATTTGAGCATTTCTTGTCTCCCCTTAAGAAGGGGGCGCCAGGGAGATCGATGGCCTAACGATCGAACAGTGTTTCGCGCCCTACAATAACTCTACGCTTGCGGGTAATAGTCTTGAATTGCTTTCACTTTCATCGGGTTGGATTTGAGCGATCGAATTCCCGCTGCTGTGGCTTTGGCACCGGCGATTGTGGTAATAATCGGGATTTTGTAACTCAAAGCTGTGCGGCGGATAAAGGTTCCGTCGGCGCGGGATTCTTCGCCGGAAGGTGTGGTGATAATTAGTTGGATTTTTTCATTTTTGATCGAATCCAACAAATTTGGCCGCCCTTCGTGCAGTTTCAATTCCAAATATACATCTAAACCTTGCTCTCGCAAAACTTTGCGCGTTCCGTGAGTTGCTACTACTTTGAAACCTAATTCTAAGAATTCCTTCACAACCGGTACCACTGCTAGTTTATCGCGATCGCACATTGAAACCAGCACGACTCCGAATAACGGCATCACTTGTCCCGCACCGAGTTGAGCTTTGGCATATGCTTTGCCAAAATCTGTGTCAATCCCCATGACTTCGCCAGTCGATCGCATTTCTGGCCCTAACAAAGTATCAGTTCCCGGAAACTTAGCAAACGGTAGCACCGCCTCTTTCACAGAAACGTGAATTGGTACGATCTCTTTAGTAAAACCTAAAGCTTCTAGAGTTTGGCCGGACATGACTCGCGATGCGATTTTTGCTAGGGGAACTCCGATCGCTTTTGACACAAAAGGTACTGTGCGAGAAGCCCGTGGATTAGCTTCTAAAATGAAAACTTCTTCGCCTTGGACAGCAAATTGAATGTTCATCAACCCGATCACTTTCAGGGCTTTTGCTAGTTCCACTGTCTGGCGGCGAATTGTTTCTACCGCTTTCTCAGAAAGGGTTTGGTAAGGGATGGAACAAGCCGAGTCGCCGGAGTGGATTCCCGCTTCTTCGATGTGTTCCATAATACCGCCGATCGTCACATTGCCGGTCATATCGGCGATCGCATCTACATCTACCTCGATCGCATTTTCCAAGAACTTGTCAATTAAAATCGGATGCTCCGGTTCTACCAGCACCGCGTAGGTCATGTAACGTTCCAATTCCGTATCGGAATAAACAATTTCCATTGCTCGCCCGCCCAACACGTAACTCGGCCGCACCACCACCGGATAACCGATGCGTTGAGCGACGATTAAAGCATCCTCAAAACTGCGCGCCAAACCGTTAGCCGCTTGCTGAATATCCAACTGTCGCAGAATTTTTTCAAATCGCTCCCTATCTTCAGCAGTATCGATAGAATCCGGCGAAGTACCCCAAATTTTTGTTTGTACGTCGGGATGATTTTCGAGAGCTTTTTGTAAAGGAATCGCCAATTTTAACGGCGTTTGTCCGCCAAATTGAATGATTACTCCTTCGGGATTTTCCGCCTCAATAATATTAAGAACATCCTCTTTAGTTAGCGGTTCAAAATACAGGCGATCGCTCGTATCGTAATCTGTAGAAACTGTCTCCGGGTTCGAGTTGACCATAATTGTCTCAAACCCGTCCTCGCCTAGGGAATAAGCAGCGTGACAGCAACAGTAATCAAACTCAATTCCCTGTCCGATGCGGTTCGGCCCGCCGCCTAAAATCATCACTTTTCGCTTAGTAGAAGGCAAAACTTCCGACTCCGGTGCGAGACTGTGACCGACAGGTGAAATTTTCTTTTCTTCATCGCCCTGTTCCCAAATTGCCGCTCCCGCTTCGTAGGTGGAATAGTAATAAGGTGTGAATGCTTCAAATTCCGCGGCGCAGGTATCGACTGTTTTGTAAATCGGCACTACGCCCAATTCTTTGCGGTAGGCGCGGACTTGATCTTCCGATGTTTTGGTGGCGTAAGCAATTTGGCGATCGCTAAATCCCAACTGCTTTACTTCAAACATTGTCTCTTTTGTCAACTGCTTGAGCGTTGTTCGTTTCAAGAACTTCTCTGCTTCCAACAATTCCTGCATTTTATCCAAAAACCAGGGATCGATTGCTGTGAGTTCAAAGATATCTTCCACCGACATTCCCATCATCATCCCGTGGCGAACTGTAAAAATGCGATCGGGATTTGGTGTCCGCAATCCGGCGCGAATTTGTTCCAAACTCGGCAATTTTTCCGGTTTGTCGCACCCGAAGCCTGCGCGGCCGGTTTCTAGTCCCCGCAGCGCTTTTTGGAAAGATTCGTTGAAGCTGCGCCCGATCGCCATTACCTCTCCCACTGACTTCATTTGCGTTGTCAGAGTCGGTTCCGAACCGGGGAATTTTTCAAAAGCAAATCGGGGAATTTTCGTCACTACGTAGTCAATTGTCGGCTCAAAAGACGCGGGAGTTTTCTTGGTAATATCGTTGGAAATTTCGTCTAAGGTGTAACCTACGGCTAATTTTGCAGCCATTTTGGCGATCGGGAAACCGGTTGCTTTTGAGGCCAAGGCGGAGGAACGGGAAACCCGGGGGTTCATTTCAATGACGATGAAATCTCCGTTGACTGGATTGACGGCAAATTGAATGTTAGAACCGCCAGTTTCAACTCCGATTTCGCGGATAATTTTAATCGAAGCATCCCGCAGGCGCTGATATTCTTTGTCGGTGAGAGTTTGAGCCGGTGCGACGGTGATTGAATCGCCAGTGTGCACGCCCATCGGGTCGAGATTTTCGATCGAGCAAATAATCACTACATTATCTGCCAAATCCCGCATCACTTCCAGTTCGTACTCTTTCCAACCGATCAAAGATTGTTCGATCAAAATTTGCGACACCGGACTCGCATCAATACCACCTTGGGCCATTTCTTCAAACTCTTCTTGATTGTAAGAAATGCCGCCTCCCGTGCCGCCCATTGTAAAAGCCGGACGGATAATTAACGGATAACTGCCGATTTGGTGGCCGATTGCTTTGGCTTCGTCGAGATTGTTGGCAATTCCCGAAGGACAAACTGCGACACCGATTCGCGCCATCGCTTCCTTAAATAACAGCCTGTCTTCTGCCATTTCAATGGCTGGCAATTTAGCACCAATTAACTCGACGCTGTATTTTTCCAAAACGCCATTTTTAGCGACGGCAACGGCTAAATTTAGTGCAGTTTGACCGCCCATTGTCGGTAAAATTGCTTGGGGTCTTTCTTGGGCGATGATTTGTTCTAGGATGGCTGGGGTTAGAGGTTCGATGTAAATGCGATCGGCCGTTTCGGGATCGGTCATAATTGTGGCCGGGTTGGAATTCACCAACACTACTTCATAACCTTCTTCTCGCAAAGCTTTGCAAGCTTGCGTCCCCGAATAGTCAAATTCGCACGCTTGGCCAATGACAATTGGGCCGGAACCAATGAGAAGAATCTTTTTTAAGTCTTGGCGACGGGGCATAGGTTCGTAATTGGTAATTGGACGAGATTGAGGATACATTTGATATTTTGCATCGCTCTTAGAAACAGGCTTTTTGAGCTGTTCCACCAAAAGCTTACTCAAAACAGCGCAAGTTTTGTTGTTAATTTGAAATTGTGCACCATTATCAGCATTTTGGAAGCGAAACCTCGCGACTGCGGTTGGCTGATACTGCCAGCTAACGAGAAATATTGATGGGAAAATGGTGCAGTCGATCGCTAAATCCAGACTATTTTAAGTGTTGCGGTCGAATCGTGTTCTAAAATACACAATCGGTTTCTGGTGCGAGATCGATCGCGCGAGTTGCGCCAGCAGGGCTAGTCAGAAACCAGGTTTCGGTGTGCAAGGCGTCCTGAATTATTAAATTTTGCTGACACCTTAATCGGCGCAGCCTACAAATTTCACCGATGCTAGTAGGGTGTGGGGGCGCACCGCTATCACTCTCCAGGTACACAGTCAATCGGTATGCGGGCGCACCCTACCAGTTTGCCATCTCTCTAGCCTCGCCCGCGACTTGTACCGCGCAACCGAAGCAAGGAAGCCGCCGCCAGCCCTCTCCTCTGGCTCCATCGAATCTGCTTAGATCGGGGAATGCGCCGAGTAAGAGGTAAAATATAAAATCGTTCCCAAAGCTTGAAATCCAAAATCTCAAACACAGATATGCCTAGAACTCCTAGCGAATATTCAGTGCACCTGCTGCTTGAGGGCGGCCACCGCGAAGAAATCCGTTTTGCAACCCTGCAAGATTTTCAACAGTGGTATAAAAGTCTGGTTCCCAAACAAGATTCGTCAGAATTTGTCAATGTCCCGATCAAAAATATTCAAGGCGAATACATGGTAATTCGGCCTAGCAGCATTCTCGGAATTCGGGTAGAACCGCTATTTAGTTCTAGTATCGAACGATACGAGGAATAAGCAAAATTATTAAATGATTGGGGAAAATTGGAAATTGATCAAGATTGTTCGCTATCAATTATTGACGATCGCGTGTTGTATTTTGGCGATCGCTTTTTCGGTGCCCGCCGTTGCAGTTCCGTCGCTGCAACCAGTTAGTATAAATCAATTGCAGGCGACCGAGTTGGAGTCGATCGGGCTTGACGCTCAAATCTGGGGCGAAAATGGCCAACCGGGCGATCGCCAATTGCTGTTAAGGTCGATCGACAACAGCCTCCGCTATCTCAATACATCAGCCGCCGCCAGTGCTTACAGCCGCTACCCAGTTTCGGGAATTACGCGCGATCGAGTCCGCCGTTCCCTCGATCGGTTCCGCCAATTAGTAGTCAGTTCCACTACACCAGCACAACTCCAAGAATCTGTCAAGCGAGAATTTGTTTTTTACAAATCGAGCGGCAAAGACGGCAAAGGAACAGTGGCATTTACCGGTTATTTCGAGCCGACTTATGCAGCATCTCGCACGCCTAATTCCGAATACCGTTATCCCCTGTACCGAGTGCCGCCAAACCTCGGTTCTTGGTCGAAACCTCACCCGACTAGATTGGAATTGGAAGGTGCAGATGCTTTGCAGGGAAGCAAAGGATTGCTGCGGGGATTAGAATTAGTTTGGTTGCGCGATCGATTCCAAGCATTTCTCGTGCAAGTCCAAGGTTCCGCAAGATTGCAGCTAGCAGAAGGCGGCGAGATGACAGTCGGTTTCGCAGGTAAAACCAGTCGCAATTATACAGGAGTAGGGCGAGAATTAGTTAAGGACGGCAAGTTTACTTTAGAGGAGTTAACATTGCCGAAACTAACCGCATATTTCACCAGTTTTCCGGCAGAGATGGACAAGTATTTGCCGAAAAATCAAAGCTTTGTGTTCTTCCGGGACACTAACGGAGCACTGCCGACTGGCAGCATCGGAGTGCCGGTAACTGCCGAAAGATCGATCGCCACAGATAAAGCTTTAATGCCCCCCGGCGCGCTAGCATTAATTAGCACCAAATTGCCTTATCCCAATGCGGCGGGAAAACTCGAACAAAATGCCGTGAATCGGTATGTTTTGGATCAGGATACCGGCGGTGCAATTAAAGGCGCGGGGAGAGTTGATGTATTTATGGGAACCGGAAATTTGGCGGGCGATCGCGCGGGTTATATCAACTCAACAGGAGAACTGTATTATCCGCTTTTAAAGTAGATTAATTCGGCTTTCGTGCGTAATTGCGATCGTTCCTCCCGATGCTAACAAAAAACCCGGTTTCTGACTGCGCCGCGCGAGGCAAAAACCCAAGAAACCGGGTTTTTCACGAATTTTTCCGCCTGTCACGAATCTTGATTGCTCGTTATATCAAATCCTCTCTTCATCGGAATAGTAAATTCACTGTTGACTGTTAACAGTTAACATCATGAGGAGTGCAACCGGAATTTATATTACCAGACTCTGCCTGGTAATACAGAACCAGAGGCTTTACCTCCTTCTATCTCGCCACTTACATGAGAAAGGAGTGTAGGAAGTGGTTAAGTTATTAAGTTTTAGATCCTCAAACAGTCACGGACTTTTCTTTAAATACGTCACTTTATTATTTTCATCAATGCGTATGTATTGTAACCGTTGAAGATCCACGATAATTCTTTCTTGTTCAACCTCAGAAATACCACCTTGAAACTGAAACATAGCATGGATCGAATTCTGAAGGGTACTTCTTCTGGTTGGCTTTAACTTGATAATCCTTTCAAAAACATATTGAATTATATCAGAGTTATTTTGAATTGGTGAGGATTCTTTCCAATTCCCTGCAATTCGATGTTGGGGGTTTTGATTTTCCTCTTCTTTTCTGGCTAGCTGGATCAGCATTTGAGCTAAACGCAACTTCTCCCTGTATCCAAGCTGCTGACACAAGCCAGCGATCTCATCATAGTTCATGACCAATTTTGGTTTGTTAGCTTAATCAAGATCGGTCATATTTTACCATATCTAACCAGTTGCTTTTGCTTCGGGTAGATGGATTAAATTAAACTCGCCAATAAAACCTCCTGGGAGCATCTCAGTTGTGCATTTATAGTGCTGTCCTCGATCGCGAGTACAATACGCGATCGGGGACGCTCGCACGCTCAATAAAAGAACCCAGCGCCGTTTCCCTGCCGAAATCGCGTACCATTTAACCAACAATTAAGACAAAGCCGAGCAATTTTTGGGTTTTATTAATTCAATTTCCCACAGCAGCCGGCTGCTGGCGATTTCGCACTTCCAGATAAATCAACAAAGCATTGACATCAGCCGGATTAACCCCGCCAATTCTCGCAGCTTGGCCAATAGTCAGCGGCCGAATTTTAGTCAACTTTTCCCGCGACTCCTTCGAGAGAGTTGTAATTGCCATATAATCCAAATCCCCCGGCAGTTGACGGCGTTCGTGTTTGGCAATGTCATCAATTTGATTTTGCTGTCTTTGCAAATAACCGGAATATTTGAGGTCAATTTCTACAGCATTTTTCTCGGCTAATTCTAGACTGGAATCACCTAAATTGTAACGTTCCAAATCGACATAATGAAAACCGGGACGGCGCAGCAAATCAGCGAGAGTAATTGAACCTTTAATCGCTTGTTGAGTATCGGCCAAAATCTTCTTCCCCAGCTCGTCGTGTTCTTTGACGCGAGTCGAGTACAAACGGGCTTTTTCCGCGATAATATTAGCTTGTTTGCGCTCAAATAACTCCCAACGGCGATCGCAAATTAAACCGATTTCCCGTCCGAGCGGAGTCAAGCGTTGATCTGCATTGTCCGATCGCAATAATAACCGATATTCCGATCGCGAAGTCAGCATCCGGTAAGGTTCCCGCAAATCCTTCGTACACAAATCATCGATCAAAGTCCCGATATAACTTTGCTCGCGAGGAAACACAATCATCTCCTGATTTTTCGCGAATCTAGCCGCATTAATCCCCGCCACAATCCCCTGTGCCGCCGCCTCTTCATAGCCAGTCGTACCGTTCACCTGACCCGCGCAAAATAGCCCTTCAATCTTCTTAGTCATCAGCGTCGGAAAGCACTGAGTTGCCGGCAAATAATCGTACTCCACAGCATAAGCAGGGCGCATCATCTCGCACTTTTCCAAACCAGGAAGAGTCCGCAGCATTTGCAATTGCAAACTTTCCGGTAAACCAGTCGAAAAACCTTGGATATAAAGTTCAGGAATATCCCTACCTTCCGGTTCAATAAAAATCTGGTGGCTTTCCTTATCCGCAAACCGGACAATCTTATCTTCAATACTCGGACAATAGCGCGGCCCCTTCGCATCAACCCAGCCGCCGTAAACCGGAGAAAGGTGCAAATTGTCTCTAATTAACTGGTGAGTTTCTGGCGTAGTTCGAGTTAGGTAACAAGGCATTTGTTCCCGTTCCACCCAAACTTCAGGATCGAAACTAAACCAACGAACTTCTGCATCTCCCGGCTGCGGTTCCATGTTGGTGTAATCGAGAGTCCGCTTGTCAACTCTTGCCGGAGTTCCTGTTTTCAACCTGCCAGTTTCAAAGCCCAAACGGTTGAGAGTTTCTGTCAAACCGACGGCGGCAAATTCTCCGGCACGTCCGGCCGGCATCGACTTATTGCCAACCCAAATTGTGCCACCTAAAAAAGTTCCAGTGGTGAGAATTACGGCTTTGCATTCAAAGGCAACGCCGAAGTATGTTTCAACGCCGATAATTTCTTCATTTTTGCCCAAAACTAAGTCTGTAACCATCGCTTCGCGGACGGTCAAGTTCTCTTGATTTTCGACAATATTGTTCATCACGGCGGCGTATTCCCGCTTGTCTGTCTGTGCTCTGAGAGCCCAAACTGCGGGGCCTCTCGAAGCGTTGAGGACGCGCTTTTGCAGATAAGTGCGATCGGCCATTTTACCGATTTCGCCGCTCAAGGCATCCACTTCGTTAGTAAGTTGAGTTTTCGCGGGCCCGCCGACAGCCGGATTGCATGGTTGCCACGCAATTTTGTCGAGATTGAGGGTGAGTAAAAGCGTGCGACATCCGAGGCGAGAAGTGGCGAGGGCGGCTTCGCAGCCGGAGTGGCCGGCACCAACTACGATGATGTCGAAACTATCTTGGAATTGTACTGTGGTTTGTGCGGTCATTCGATTTTAGATTTTAGATTTTAGATTTTAAATTGAAGGATTAATTCCGTCTTGAGTCTGGGAAGTAATTAATCCGGGAGCTTGTTTAGTGGATACCATTATATAGTATAATTCAAAATATGTCGTCAAATACAGAGATCAGCAGCAGTTATACCAGCCATTTAAAGGAAATAGCGAAAATGGTAAATCAACTATTTTACGGTGACAATCTTGATGTCCTACGCAGACACATCAAAGACGAATCAGTAGATTTGTGCTACATTGACCCGCCTTTTAACTCAAAACGCAACTACAACCAAATTTACAACAATATTGGCAAGGAAGACCAAGCCCAAGCACAAGCTTTTATTGACACTTGGACTTGGGACGATTATGCAAATCAGGGTTTAGCTGAAATCTTGGAAAATTACCAAGGTAAATTTACATCACAAAGTATTGATTTAATAGCGGGTTTAACAAAAGTCTTAAGCAAAGGTAGTTTATTCGCATATTTGGTTCACATGACTTTGCGAGTAGCTGAAATTCATCGAGTCTTAAAACCTACTGGTAGCTTTTATCTACATTGCGATTCTACAGTTAGTCACTATTTAAAATTAGTATTAGATGCAATTTTTTGTCCCCAGGGGGGAGATTTTATCAATGAAATTGTCTGGAAGCGGACAAATGCTCACAGCGATACTAAACAAGGCCGCAAAGCCTACGGAAATATTACTGATGTGATTTTATACTATAGTAAAAGTAAAGATTATAAATTTAATACTCAATTTCTAGCCTACACTCAAGACTATGTAACAAGCTTTTATAAACATACTGATGCTGATGGGCGACGGTATCAACTTGACAACCTGACTGGTCCTGGCGGTGAAGCAAAAGGCAATCCTTACTATGAAGTTATGGGCGTTAAGCGTTACTGGCGTTACAGTCAGGAAAAGATGAATCAGTTAATTGCTGAAGGGCGAGTAATTCAGACTAAACCGGGAACAGTACCACGATACAAACGCTATCTGGATGAAATGTCAGGTACGCCATTGCAGAATATTTGGGATGATATCAAACCCATTCAGTCACAGTCAGCAGAAAGACTTGGCTATCCCACACAAAAGCCTTTAGCTATTTTAGAGAGAATTATTCAAGTTAGCAGCGATGAAGGTGATGTAGTTTTAGATGCTTATTGCGGTTGCGGTACTACCGTCTGCGCCTCTCAACGCCTCAACCGCCAATGGATCGGAATTGACATTACTTATCAAAGTATTAGTTTGATTCTCAAACGCCTTGAGGATTCCTTTGGGAAAGGTGTACTTGAACAACTTAAGTTAAATGGCATTCCTAAAGACATGGAAGCAGCAGTTGCCCTTGCTAACAAAAAAGACGATCGCACTCGCAAAGAATTTGAAAAATGGGCTGTGCTTACCTATACTAATAATCGGGCAACTATTAACGCCAAGAAAGGTGCAGATAAGGGAATAGATGGCATTGCTTACTTTCAAGGTGACAAAGATGAACCAGAAAAGATTATCGTGCAAGTCAAGTCAGGGAAGGTGCAATCAGGAGACATCCGTGATTTGCAAGGAACAATTACCCTCGAACAAGCGGCGCTTGGCATTTTTATCAGTTTAAAAGACCCAACTAAGGACATGATTAAAACTGCCAAATCAGCCGGAATATATCAAAGCAAATATATGAATCAAAGTTCCGATAAAATACAAATTGTTACTATTAGGGAAATGTTAGAACAGAAAAAAAGGCTCGATGTTCGCCTGAGTTTTGAAGTAGTGAAGTCAGCCGAAAAACAAATGGAAGTTAAATCGAAACAGTTAGAACTAGACATTTAGAAAATAGTGATAGAGGAGTTACGGACTGTGCTGCTGCAAAGCTTTGAGATTCTTCGTTTCACTCAGAATGACAGAATTATGTCTAAATGAGTCCAGGACTACTATTCTCTTCACTCCTCTTCTCTACTCTTCCTTCGTGGCCTTCGCGTCTTCGCGGTTCAACAATTCCCTACTGTGGCAATTTTGCGCTATGTTAGACAACAAAATCTCAAGCGTACACAAGTGAAATATTTTTTCTTATCCGACGGCTGGAAAGTCGGGCGCGTCTGGGGGGTTGGTGGCGAGTGGACAGCCGCCGCCTGGAGACGACAGCCGGATATCCAACAGCTCAACCTCTGTCTTTCGGATCGAAATGAAAAAATGTGGCTCTACCGCGTAGAAGACGCTGTACTCATGGTAGAAGTCCAGCCCGGAACCCCTCTAGATCCGGCAGATCCAGGAAAAAATATTGGCAACGTCACCCTTACCAGACTCATCGATGCCGAGCAAGTTCTCGAACGCCTCGGGGCGATCGCCGCCCGCTGCTGGATCGATAGCCCACAATTAATGTAATGTCGAACATATTGCAATCGGTTCTAACACTCGATACACTTCTTTAAATAACTTTCATTTTTATACCTCCTCCTGTGAAGGTAGAAAGGATTCGGCAAAAGGCAGAATTTAAACCCCGGACATCACCGCTCGGGATGGAAAATCTGAATTTTCCGTCAAAATGACATCATCACTTACACCTTGGAGAACCGCAGTCAATGGGACTACCCTGGTATCGCGTACACACAGTCGTCTTAAATGACCCAGGCCGATTGATTTCTGTACACTTAATGCACACTGCCCTCGTGGCAGGTTGGGCCGGCTCGATGGCCCTTTACGAACTAGCAATTTTCGATCCCTCAGACCCAGTTCTGAACCCGATGTGGCGTCAAGGGATGTTCGTGCTGCCCTTCATGACTCGCTTGGGAGTCATCGGTTCTTGGAACGGTTGGAGCGTCACGGGCCAAGGTAACGTCGATCCTGGCTTCTGGTCTTTTGAAGGCGTTGCGATCGCTCACATCATCCTCTCGGGTTTACTGTTCTTAGCAGCAGTCTGGCACTGGGTATTCTGGGACTTGGAACTCTTCAGAGACTCCCGCACCGGCGAACCCGCCCTCGACTTGCCAAAAATGTTTGGCATTCACCTGTTCCTCTCCGGCTTGCTCTGCTTCGGCTTCGGCGCATTTCACCTTTCGGGACTTTTCGGCCCAGGAATGTGGGTGTCCGACCCCTACGGCCTGACCGGTCACGTCCAGCCAGTGGCGCCTGCTTGGGGCCCTGAAGGCTTCGATCCGTTCAATCCGGGTGGCATCGTGGCTCACCACATTGCAGCGGGCGTAGTCGGCGTAATTGCCGGTTTGTTCCACTTGAGCGTGCGGCCGCCGGAACGTCTTTACAAAGCCCTGCGGATGGGGAATATCGAAACTGTACTTTCTAGCAGTATCGCTGCTGTGTTCTTCGCGGCCTTTGTGGTTGCGGGTACGATGTGGTACGGTTCTGCTGCTACTCCGATCGAACTTTTTGGCCCTACTCGCTATCAGTGGGACAGCAACTATTTCCAACAAGAAATCGATCGCAGAGCCCAAGCTAGCTTAGCCTCCGGCCAAAGCTTCCAACAAGCTTACGAGCAAATTCCCGAAAAATTGGCTTTCTACGACTACGTGGGCAACTCTCCGGCTAAAGGCGGTTTGTTCCGCGCTGGCCCGATGGTCAACGGTGACGGTATCGCCAAAACCTGGCTCGGCCATGCAGTATTTACTGACAGTGAAGGTCGGGTATTGTCGGTGCGCCGCCTCCCGAACTTCTTTGAAACTTTCCCAGTCGTTTTGACGGACAAAGATGGAGTCGTTCGCGCTGACATCCCCTTCCGCCGTGCTGAATCAAAATACAGCTTTGAACAAACAGGAGTTACTGTCAGCTTTTATGGTGGCGAATTTGACGGTCAAACCTTTAATAATCCTCTAGATGTGAAAAGGTTTGCTCTCGCCTCCCAAAAGGGCGAACTCTTTGAATTCGATCGCGAAACCTTGAAGTCTGACGGTGTTTACCGCACTTCGACTCGCGGTTGGTTCACTTTCGGACACGCTTGCTTTGCTTTGTTGTTCTTCTTCGGCCATATCTGGCACGGTTCTCGGACAATCTTCCGCGACGTGTTTGCTGGAGTTGAGGCTGACCTCGAAGAACAAGTCGAGTGGGGCTTGTTCCAAAAACTGGGCGACGTGACCACAAGAAGAGAAGAATCTATCTAGTTTTCGCCAGCCCCACGGGCACGCCGGAAACTTCCCCGGTACAAAAAACCCGGTTTCTTGAAGAAACCGGGTTTTTTTAGTTAAAAATAAAACCAGCAATTAAGATAAAATAAGACGGCAAGGGAAGATAGGGAAAATTTAACATGGAAAGCGTTGCTTACATTTTGATTCTGGCTTTAGCTTTAGGTGTACTATTTTTTGCGATCGCCTTTCGGGAACCACCCCGGATCGGCAAATAATTAGCCCTACGGCGGAGGTCAAGGGGTGTCAACAACGGCCTAAAAACCTTTGTATCTCTCGTTTATAGCCCAGTATCGATCCCCTGGCATACTAAGCGGGAATCGGCTCTAGTCATCAAACAGTAGACTGATACTAGGTTTTAGCTCTAGTTGACACATAAACTCACTGCCGGAGTGCCGAGTCATTTTTCTAGTCCAGTCATTCATCTAACCGCGCGGTCAGATGAATGGCAATTTGCTGGCAACGCCTGTTAAAATCAGCAATCATGCGCTGTTCCTCCTGCCAACATACAAATAGTCGCGTTCTCGAATCGCGTTCAGCCGAATCAGGTCAAAGCATCCGTCGGCGGCGCGAGTGTTTGAGATGCCAGCACCGCTTTACAACTTACGAACGCATAGAATTTGTGCCGATTACAGTGATCAAGCGGGACGGCAAGCGCGAATCTTTTGACAGGTCAAAATTAGTCAGGGGACTGGTTCGGGCCTGCGAAAAAACTGGTTTGTCCTCCGGGCAGCTAGAAACTCTGGCAGAAGAAATTGAAGCGCAACTCCAAGGTCGATCGATCCGAGAACTCGCCAGCTCAGAAATTGGGGAACTGGTATTGTTGCACCTGCGACCCCTGAGCGAAGTCGCTTACGTGCGCTTTGCCTCAGTATATCGGCAGTTTCGAGGTATCAGAGATTTTGTAGATACCCTAAATCACCTTCAAAATCCGCTCAACGAAGCTCTAGAGCCAGAAAATCAGCCTGATTTTGACGCAGATTCCCTCGATGGCGATCGAGTCGATCGAGAAAGCCCCGCATCCTGCGCTACTGGCAGCTAAACTCCCTTAAATTAATTTATAAAGCAGTATGCAGGTAAGTTATAATGATTTACTTGACTCTGAATGTTACGATTAAACGTTTTAACGTAGAGTTTGCACCAATAGCAGTGGCAAGCCCGGATGCAAAGTTGCACCAGGCAAAAGTTAGCAAAAACTGACTTTAGTAAAAGATTTTGCAAGAAGTTAACCGCTTTTTCACCAAAATCTCTCATATTTGCCGGCACAAACGAAAAACATGAAGGAGAGAAATCCTAGGAAACTATTCGCATGGTCAATCTCAAAACCACAGTCAAAGACATCGGCTTTACTCACGAAGATTTTGCAGCCCTACTTGATAAATATGACTATCACTTTAGCCCGGGCGATGTAGTAGCCGGTACAGTTTTTAGTATAGAACCCAGGGGCGCTCTGATTGATATCGGTGCTAAAACAGCAGCGTACATTCCCATTCAGGAAATGTCGATCAATCGAGTGGAAAGCCCTGAAGAGGTATTGCAATCAAACGAAACCAGAGAATTTTTCATCCTCACCGATGAAAATGAAGACGGACAATTAACCCTGTCCATCCGGCGCATCGAGTATATGCGGGCCTGGGAAAGAGTGCGACAACTGCAAGCAGAAGATGCCACGGTGCGATCGCAAGTATTTGCCACCAACCGCGGCGGCGCACTCGTCAGAATTGAAGGGTTGCGAGGCTTTATTCCCGGTTCTCACATCAGTACCCGCAAACCGAAGGAAGAATTAGTCGCCGAAGAATTACCATTAAAATTCTTAGAGGTAGACGAAGACCGCAACCGCCTAGTGTTGAGCCACCGTCGCGCCTTAGTCGAACGGAAGATGAACCGCCTCGAAGTCGGGGAAGTCGTCATCGGTACAGTGCGTGGCATCAAGCCCTACGGTGCCTTTATCGACATCGGCGGAGTCAGCGGCTTGCTGCACATCTCAGAAATTTCGCACGATCACATCGATACGCCTCATAGCGTCTTCAATGTCAACGACGAAGTGAAAGTGATGATCATTGACTTGGACGCTGAGAGAGGCCGGATTTCTCTCTCCACCAAGCAGTTGGAACCCGAACCGGGCGCGATGGTCAAAAATCGCGAATTGGTTTATGAAAAAGCTGAGGAAATGGCAGCTAAGTTCCGCGAAAAAATGCTCGCTCAAAAGCAAGCTAAAGCAGGCATAGACATTCCAGCAGACTCAACAGATGCCTTGGATCTCTCCGACGAAATACTCGAAGACGTACCCTCAGCAATGGAAGAGGACGTGCCGGAGGTAGCAGCCGAAGCCGCAGCCGAAGCCGCACCCGAAGCCGCACCCGAAGCCGCACCCGAAGCAGTAGAGGAAGCAGCAGCCGAAGCCGCACCCGAAGCCGCACCCGAAGCAGTAGAGGAAGCAGCAGCCGAAGCCGCACCCGAAGCAGTAGAGGAGGAAATCCCTGCTGCGACTGTCGAATAACATCGCAGTCACCGTTACAAAAAGAGGGATAATCCCTCTTTTTTTTGCTTCAACCTCGCAATTACCAGATACATCTTGTCCAGTCGATTGACCAGAAAATTGGGTTTCAAGCCTCGCTCTTCTAGGGCGACTTGTTGTGCTAGAATATTGCCGTAGAGTTTGTCTACGTCAAATGCTCGCTCTGGAATTTAAAGCTAAAGGAAAAGCAACCCAATATACAGCAATAAATGAAGCGATTAGAACCGCTCAATTTGTCCGCAACAAGTGCATCCGTTACTGGATGGACAACAAAAGTGTTGGACAGAAAGAGCTTTATCGCTACAACACAGCGCTAAGGGCTGAATTTCCGTTTGTCAAGACTTTAAATTCCCATGCTTGCCAAGGCTCTGTCGAGCGGGCTTATAGTTCAATTGCTCGGTTCTACGACAATTGCAAACGACAAGTTCCCGGTCAAAAGGGCTATCCGAAGTTTAAAAAGAACTGTCGCTCTGTTGAGTATAAGACTTCTGGGTGGTCGCTTTCTGAGACACGCAAACAAATAGTCTTTACTGACAAGAAAGCTATTGGCAAGTTAAGACTAAAAGGGACATGGGATTTAAACTTCTACCAAATAGATCAGATCAAGCGGGTGCGTCTGGTTAAACGTGCTGACGGCTATTACGTCCAATTTGTAATCAGGATTGACCACCAAGTCGAGACAAACTCGACTGGTAGGACAATCGGCTTAGATGTTGGACTCAAAGAGTTTTATACCGACAGCAACGGACATAACGAGCCAAACCCCAGATTTTACAGGAAGAGCCAAAAGCGGTTGAAGTCTAGACAGAGACGTGTTTCTCGCACAAAGAAAGGCTCTACCAATCGAAAGAAAGCCATTAATCGACTAGGGCGAGTACACCTCAAAATAAGTAGGCAGCGTCAAGAACACGCTAAAAGACTAGCGCGTTGCGTCATCCAATCTAACGATTTGGTTGCTTAGGTCGATTTGAGGATTAAAAACCTAGTTAAAAATCATTGTCTCGCCAAGTCGATTAATGATGCTGGCTGGTATCAATTCAGGAAATGGTTGGAGTATTTTGGAGTCAAGCTTGGAAAAATAACGGTAGCCGTTAACCCAGCGTACACTTCTCAAAACTGTTCTAACTGTGGTGCAGTTGTCAAAAAATCACTATCTACGAGGACACACAATTGTCAGTGTGGACTTGAATTAGATAGAGATTGGAATGCGGCTAGGAACATCCTGAATTTTGCCTTGGGTACTACAGGTCATGTAGGAACCTGGATTTTAAATCCGAACGCTTCGGGAGATTCGACCTCTACTCAGGCTGGAGCAATCTTGTCTGAGCAAGTTGGGTCTGTGAACGAAGAATCCCCATGCCTTTAGGCTGGGGAGTGTCAAAACAGAATTATAGTCATTTCAAATAAAAAAGAGACACTATTGAGCGCAGTAGGCACAGATAAGTTCATCTAAAGATGTGCCAGCAGGAGCATACATTCTGGCTCGCTTTAAGGCACTAAAATCGTGTTCAATATC
>NZ_JADEWT010000090.1 GCF_015207505.1 Tychonema sp. LEGE 06208 | reverse complement strand
GTGGATTGGAAAAATAGTTGTCCTATTTGTGCCGGTGTCAAAACTTGACCCGGTGTCACGGCTACTCCGCCGTTGGCTGGATCTCCTAAAAACAGGATTCCTTGGGCCGCTGGGGGCAGGGTGTTGATGGTGTAGGAGGCGATCGACCCGTCGGGGTCATTTCCTCCCAATCCAGCCACCGGGACGCTGCTGTTTGGGCTTACCGTGAGGTTAGTAGGTGTGGCCTCTGGTGCTTGGTTGGGTGTCGTTCCTGTTAAACCGAGACTAGCGTTAGCTGGGGGGCTAACTGCGCCGCTGTTATCTGTGGCGCTGTAGGTAAAATTGGCACCGGTAAAGCTACCTGTGGATTGGAAAAATAGTTGTCCTATTTGTGCCGGTGTCAAAACTTGACCCGGTGTCACGGCTACTCCGCCGTTGGCCGGATCTCCTAAAAACAGGATTCCTTGGGCCGCTGGTGGCAGGGTGTTGATGGTGTAGGAGGCGATCGACCCATCCGGGTCATTTCCTCCCAATCCCGCCACCGGCCCGCTGCTGTTTGGCCTTACCGTGAGGTTGGTAGGTTTGGCTTCTGGTGGTTGGTTGGGTGTCGTTCCTGTTAAACCAAGATTCGCGTTAGCTGGGGGGCTAACTGCGCCGCTGTTATCTGTGGCGCTGTAGGTAAAATTGGCACCGGTAAAGCTACCTGTGGATTGGAAAAATAGTTGTCCTATTTGTGCCGGTGTCAAAACTTGACCCGGTGTCACGGCTACTCCGCCGTTGGCTGGATCTCCTAAAAACAGGATTCCTTGGGCCGCTGGTGGCAGGGTGTTGATGGTGTAGGAGGCGATCGACCCGTCGGGGTCATTTCCTCCCAATCCCGGCACAGGAAGGGTGTTTCCCGGCAGAACTGACCCAGTGGTAGGGTTGGCTACTGGTGGTTGGTTGGCGGCTGTCAGAGTTGCCGTCGCAGGCGCTGTGCTGGCGAGACCTTGGTTATCTGTAGCGCTGTAGGTGAAATTGGCTCCGGTAAAAGTCCCTGTGGATTGGAAAAATAGTTGTCCTATTTGTGCCGGTGTCAAAACTTGACCCGGTGTCACGGCGACTCCGCCGTTGGCTGGATCTCCTAAAAACAGGATTCCTTGGGCCGCTGGCGGTATGGTGTTGATGGTGTAGGAGGCGATCGACCCGTCGGGGTCATTTCCTCCCAATCCCGGCACAGGAAGGGTGTTTCCCGGCAGAACTGACCCAGTGGTAGGGTTGGCTACTGGTGGTTGGTTGGCGGCTGTCAGAGTTGCCGTCGCAGGCGCTGTGCTGGCGAGACCTTGGTTATCTGTAGCGCTGTAGGTGAAATTGGCTCCGGTAAAAGTCCCTGTGGATTGGAAAAATAGTTGTCCTATTTGTGCCGGTGTCAATACTTGACCCGGTGTCACGGCGACTCCGCCGTTGGCTGGATCTCCTAAAAACAGGATTCCTTGGGCCGCTGGTGGCAGGGTGTTGATGGTGTAGGAGGCGATCGACCCGTCGGGGTCATTTCCTCCCAATCCCGGCACAGGAAGGGTGTTTCCCGGCAGAACTGACCCAGTGGTAGGGTTGGCTACTGGTGGTTGGTTGGCGGCTGTCAGAGTCGTGGTGACATTAGCACCCGGAGCACTACCGTCGTTGTTAGTCGGAGTGGGGTCTGGGGTAGCTGAGCTGCTGCTAGCCTTGTTGCTGACGCTGACACCTGCGGGTGCGATGAAGCTGACTGTGTTGGGTACGGTGACACCGATGCCTAAGTTCACAGGAGGGAAGGTGACAATACCCGTAACGCTATCGTAGATGCCACCCGGTGCAACCACTCCCGTTAAATTGGGAATGATGGTGTCGGTGACAGTGACGTTAGTCGCTATGCTCGGCCCGTTGTTGACTGTGGAAATTGTGTAAGTAACTATATTGCCAACAGTCTCCGCCACTGGCCCGATTTTTGTGGTACTGACATCGGCTTGAGCAACTGTAGTGAGGACTTGAGATGTTACAGCAGTACCGTTGTTGTTAGCTGGGGTGGGGTCGTAGGTGCTGGAGTTGCTAAAAGCAGTGTTAGTTATGGTAGTCCCAAGCGCCCCGGTGGCATTTACGGTGATGGTGCGGACTTCACTAGCACCGCTAGCCAAAGCCGGAACCGTCGGCCAGATTACAGTCCGCGTTATAGAGTTGTATACACCATTGCCATTAGGGTCGAGAGCGCTGACAAAAGTTAAGTTTGCGGGCAGTTGATCTTGAATCAGAACATCTGAAGCTGTGTCGGCCCCAGCATTGTTGGTGGTAATTGTGTAGGTAATGTTGCCGCCAGGAGCGACGAAGGCGGGGCCTGTTTTTAGCACCGAAATGTCGGCTTGGCTTGCAGGAGGATTGATCGTTTCGACAAGGAGATTAGCAACCTCGTGAATGTTTGTAGACCCGCCGGTCGAACTAGCGAAACCAAATTTGAAAGTAGGCGGTATTGCTCCATTTACCGCCGCTAAACTTGGTATATCGATAAAAGTCTCTGCCGGAGCAAATACATTGTCGCCGTTCGTGTCAAAGGCAACTGAAAGACGACTGCTACCCGGCAGTAAGGTAATTTGGACTCTTTTTTTAGCTTGGGCGCGAGTGGTGCTTCCGCCCGGTACATCTATACCACTAGCAACCTGACGGGTAGTCAAAAAGTTATAGTTGGTGGCGGCGTTGCCTCTGATTGTGATTGAATCAGGTCTCTGCCCCGGGCCACCGATACGCCCTTCAGTAGGATTGGAAAAATTGCCAAATTCATCTAATCCGACACCTAAATAACCTCCGACAAGTCCTGGTGTTGCTGGGGCGGTATTATTAACAGCATAGCCGAGAGAACCGCCGTATCCTCCGGCTTTTGTTGGCGTTGCTGTTCCGTTAATCAGGAAAAAACTAACGCCATCAGCCCCATTACCACCATAAGCAAATAAATCAAAGGTAACTCTCAGCCCGTCAACGGAAGAAATGGGGCTGTTGTAGATGACAAAAGCTGCTTGGTTGCCCGTGGCTGCTGTCAATCTCAAAGCGCCAGTACCGGGAGCACCGCCTCCTAAATTAGGAATAATGCTGTTGGGGTTGGCTACACCTGCGGTTAAGCCTGGAGGGGCTGAAGCGCCGCTAGTTCCATAAATCCAAGGCCCTAGGACTACTGCATTTTGAAAGTTTTCAGATACTAAGGTAGCCAGGACTGATTTGTAGTTTTCTAGGACTTTTTTTTCAAAGGCTACTTCGGCATTTATTTGTCCTGTGGTAATTTCTAATTCCCAGTCGCCGCCTAGTGCTGCACTACCAGTTAAGTTGTTGGAAGCGGCAATATTTGCTCCGGTGAATTCGCTAATTTTTTGTATGAATTTAAGGCCGGATTTGCCTGCTGCTATGTTGCAGCCGTAAAGTAGAATGCTGGCGGATTTGCTGAGGGATTTTCCCCACTGCTGCAATTGGTGGCTGTGGGTTTCTAGATTATCAATATTAAGTTCGGTTGAGCCGATCGCGATTGCTGCTTCTCGGCCGTGAGATACTACGTGCAGGCTGTTGATATTGTGGCGCTGACCCAAAATTTCGGTGATTTGCTCGATCGCCCCCCCGGTTTCACTGAGTATAAATACTTCCGTTCCTGCTTTGACCCCACCGATCAATTGCTCGTAATTTTCTACTCTGGAGTCAACCACCACTAGAGATTTTTTGGCTTCAGACTCTGCTTGAGAGCTCGCGCCTGCAAAAAAAAAGCTGTTTTTAGTGGCCATATTTTTAGATTTCAGTATTTTTACGGCTGACAAATGCGACGTTTTAGGGATCATTTTCATTATTCGTTGATTTACTTATCCGTTCTAACCTACCCCTTTAAAAAAAATCAATCAACAACAAAATATAAATTTTTAATAAGTTTTCTTAAACTTCAAAATTAATACTTACGTGTTTTTTTGTTGAATTGAAATTTTTAGACAAAATTGGAGGGGAATGCTGGGGCGCATCTGCTGCTACCTAATGACTACTCAACTCAAAGCTCTTATCTGCAAAGGTTTTCAGAAGTTTACGGCTACGGTTAAGTCTTGTTTTTTTTGAGCGTAGACTGTGCCAGAAAATTGAAATTGCGATCGCCCGCAATACAAAATCCGGCTTGAATACCCCTTTTATTTTTTAGCTTTTCTGGACTATAACGCCAGTTTATGCAAGATGGGTTTCAAACGCTAAGTTTTATAAAGAGGGGTTTTTGACCCGGATTGAAGATTACTTACGCATGGCTGAAAAAAGGAAGTAATGTAAGTAACACAAGGGTACTCAGTGCAGATAAAAGTATTATTTGTCACCCAAAATTTACCGTAAATCCACTGAAAAATCTGTTTTTGAGAATTGGAAAGTTTTTAATTTGAGATTCGATTGACTTCTGTTGCCCGCTTGACATTGCCGCTAAACTAACTGAAAAAAGCGATCTCAAAAAAATGTCAAAATGACCGCTAAAGCATACAAAAATTCATTTTAATAAAATTCATTAATTGGGGGTTGACAATCTTTGCCAACTATGTTATATGAGCTGGTTTATGCTGCGAACAGCGGTGAAACATCGCAGGATTGGAGGGAAAAATTAGACGAGTAGAGTAATTGCATAAATCTTTGATAAATGCGTCAACCGCAGATTTAAGGCAGATACAACGCTGATACATTCACCCCCAATCCCGCGCTGGTTAAACCTTAATATCGAGCTCGCGCACCAAAAAAGCCCATTCATCTGCTAATTCTTCAATGACTTTAGCAGTAGGTTTACCGCCCCCGTGACCTGCTTTGGTTTCGATCCTAATTAACACCGGCTTTTCTCCCCCTTGGGTTTCTTGCAAAGCCGAAGCAAACTTGAAACTGTGGGCGGGAACTACTCTGTCGTCGCGATCGGCAGTTGTAATCATTGTCGCCGGATAAGCTGTGCCCGATTTGAGATTGTGTAGGGGAGAATAGCTGCGGATTGTGGGAAATTCTTCGGGATTTTCCGGGGAACCATACTCAGAAATCCAAGCCCAACCAATGGTAAACTTGTGGAAGCGCAACATATCCATAACGCCAACTGCCGGCAATGCTGCACCGAACAATTCCGGCCGCTGAGTCATGCAAGCCCCCACTAATAATCCGCCGTTGCTGCCACCTGCGATCGCCAATTTAGCCGGTTTGGTGTACTTGTTTTCAATCAACCATTCAGCAGCGCTGATAAAGTCATCAAACACGTTTTGCTTCTTCAACTTTGTACCTGCTTGGTGCCAGGATTCGCCGTACTCGCCGCCTCCCCGCAAACAGGCTGTGACGTAAACTCCGCCCATCTCCAACCACACAATCCTGCTAACCGAGAAACTAGGAGTCAGCGAGATGCCAAAACCGCCGTAACCGTATAGGTATGTCGGGTTATTGCCATCTAATTGCAAGCCTTTTTTGTGGGTAATAAACATGGGTACGCGAGTACCATCTTTGCTCGGATAAAATACTTGTTTTGTCTCGTAACCTTCGGGGTCAAAATCGACATTTGGTTTACGATAAATAGTGCTTTCATCTGTCACCATGTTGTAGCGGTAAATCGTGTTGGGCGCTGTAAAACTGGTGTAAGCATAAAAGGTTTCCGTGTCGTGCCGCTTGCCGCCAAATCCTCCCGCCGAACCGATTCCTGGTAAGGCGATTTCTCGCACGAAACAGCCTTCTAAGTTGAAGATTTTAATTTGGGTGTAGGCGTCTTTTAGGTAGGAAGCGATAAATTGATTGTTGAGGATGCCAATGCCTCCGAGGGTTTCGGCTGCTTCGGGAATAATTTCTGTGAATTTCCCTTGACTGTCACTGCCCGCGAGGGATAATGGTGGTGGGTTGCTAATGTCGATCGCAATTACGCGGCCTAGCGGTGCATTTAAATCTGTTTGAAACCAGAAAAGAGAGCCGTCATTATCGATGAAACTGTACTCTGCCTCAAATTCGCTAATTAGTTCAACAACCCTTGATTCCGGTGCTGTTAAATCTTTGTAAAAAATCAAGTTTTTGGTTTCAGTTCCCAGCCAAACCGAGATAATTAAGTAGCGGCCGTCTTCGGTGACACCTGCGCCAAATCCCCACTCTTTTTGATCCGGTCGTTCGTAGATCAATATGTCTTCAGATTGGGAAGTGCCAAGCTTGTGATAAAACAGTTTTTGGTAATAGTTAACGTCTTCGTGTTTAGTTTTTTCGTTTGGTTCGTCGTAGCGGCTGTAAAAAAAGCCTTTACCGTCATGAGTCCAGGATGCTCCTGAGAATTTAATCCACTTTAAATGGTCTGATAAGTCTTCGCCTGTTTCCACATCGCGAACTTTCCATTCTTGCCAATCGGAGCCGGAAGTTGACAAACCGTAGGCCATTAGTTTGCCGTCTTCGCTGATAGCTATGCCGCCGAGAGCAATAGTTCCGTCTTCCGAGAGAGTGTTGGGGTCAATTAATACTTTAGGTTCGCCGTCTAAGGATGGTAAAGTATAAAGTACGGATTGATTTTGTAGACCGTCATTTTTGTAGTAAAAATAGCGATCGCCTTCTTGGAAAGGTATGCCGTATTTCTCGTAATCCCAAAGTTGAGTCAGTCGCTGTTTGATTTTTTCCCGCGCCGGGATTTGGCTGAGGTAGCCGAAGGTGACTGCGTTTTGGGCTTCCACCCAGGCTTGGGTTTCCTCTGATTCGGGATTTTCCAGCCATCTGTAGGGGTCTGATACTTTGACACCGTGGTAATCGTCAGATACGTCGGTTTTGTGGGTTGTGGGGTAGATCAAAGGGCGATCGAATTGAGTCATATTTTTTCACTCTCAGTAACTTTGTTTAGTTTAACCTTTTTTGCAAATTTGCGATTGCGAACCTGAATAAAGCAATCGCACTTCCTTCTCTCCCATCTTCCTTTGTGTCCTTTGCGTCTTCGCGGTTCGTTTCTCTAACATTTCAACTCAGCGATTGCCCATTTTAAACTAATCCAATTCCCTCCTTCCTTCCAAAGCACGAGCCAAAGTTACCTCATCTGCATATTCCAAATCTCCCCCCATCGGCAAACCAAAAGCTATGCGCGTCACCCTGGTAAAAGGTTTTAATAAGTGACCGATATAAAGAGTAGTAGTTTCGCCTTCCACGCTAGGACTAATCGCAATAATTACTTCACTAATCTTTTGCTGGCTAACGCGCCGGACTAATGGTTGAATGTTCAATTGTTCCGGGCCAATTCCATCCATCGGTGAGATAACACCACCGACAACGTGATATTTGCCGATGTATTCTCTGGTTTTTTCTAGGGCGATTACGTCGCGGGATTCGGATACTACACAAATGGTAGAACTGTCACGGTTTGTGTTGCGACAAATTTCGCAAACAGGTTCAGCGGATAAGTGAAAACATACTTTACAGAAACCGACTTGTTTTTTGGCATCAATTAAAGATTGAGCTAGGGCTTGCACGTCTTCTTCGGGTCGTTTTAAAATATGCAAAGCGAGTCGCTGTGCTGTTTTTGGCCCGACTCCTGGTAAGCGCTGCAATTGTTCGATTAAACGGGCTAAGGGTCGAGTATACATAAATTAAGGAAGAAGGAAGTTCGGCAACGAGCAATGTACGGGATGTAACGGATGTAAGTCTGTCGGAAGAAGGAAGTTCGGCAACGAGCAATGTACGGGATGTAACGGATGTAACGGATGTAACGGATGTAAGTCCGTCGGAAGAAGTCCGATGTCCGTCGGAAGAAGGAAGAGGGAAGATGGAAGATGGAAGAAGTTGTTTGTTCGTAGTACCGACTTCAGTTTGTTCTTGGTTACTTCTTAAATTGAAAAAACTAAAGTCCTTACTACGAATCTGGAAAAAACTAAAGTCCTTACTGCGAATGTGGAAAAAACTAAAATCCTTACTGCGAACTTTGTTTTGAAGTTAAATTAGCCACCGCTGATTTTAGCTTTGTAGCCCATTTTTTTGAGAATTTCGGCAAGTTTTTGCTTGTGTTCGCCTTGAATTTCGATTTCGTTGTCTTTAACTGTACCGCCGGTGCCGCATTGGGCTTTTAGCTGCTTGGCTAAGTCTGCTAATGTTTCGGGTTTTCCCTGAAATCCGCTGATGACTGTAACTGTTTTGCCGCCTCGTCCTTTTCGGGATGCTTCTACTTTGAGGTTTTGTTGATTTGGGGCAACTTCTGGGGTTCCGCGTTGGAGGGCGGCTGAGTTGTCGGTGTTGCCAAATTCGGAGTAAACTATTCGTTTGCCGTCGGTTGTTTTGTTGTCTGAATCTTTGCGTTTGGATGCTGCCATGTGTTAATATGCCTGAACTTCTTTTACTGGTATTTCTAGTTTTAACGGGTTCGGTAAAGTTGCGATCGCTCGGAATGCGCTCTATCTTCTATTTATTGTATTAGTCTGTTCAGGGTTGAAGGAATTATAATGAAATTTGTTCGATCGGCTCAAGTCTCCAAGGGATTTGGTACGATCGACTGGCGCGCGATCGAGTGCGCCGCCTTCTAGCTTACCCGCGAATCGAACAATCTCAAATTTAAAATCTAAAATCCAATGACTGTCACCCCCCTGCGTCTCACTTCCGAAACCGCGGCCCAACGCCCCGACTCCCTGGGTAGATTTGGCCAATTCGGCGGCAAATACGTCCCAGAAACCCTAATGCCCGCTTTGTTTGAGTTAGAAGCGGCTTTTCAAAAATACCGCAGCGAAGCGGATTTTCAAGAGCAACTTCAAGGATTGCTCAAAGATTATGTCGGCCGCCCCAGCCCTTTGTATTTTGCCGAACGCCTCACGGAGCATTATGCTAAAGCAGACGGTACTGGCCCGCAAATTTATCTCAAACGGGAAGATTTAAACCACACTGGTGCTCACAAAATTAATAACGCTTTAGCTCAAGCATTGTTAGCAAAACGCATGGGGAAACAGCGGGTAATTGCTGAAACTGGTGCAGGTCAACACGGTGTTGCTACTGCTACAGTTTGTGCTCGTTTCGGTTTGGAATGCGTTGTCTACATGGGCGTTCAGGACATGGAAAGACAGGCTTTAAATGTGTTTAGAATGCGGCTGATGGGGGCCGAAGTGCGACCGGTGGCGGCGGGTACGGGAACGCTGAAAGATGCGACTTCCGAAGCGATTCGCGACTGGGTGACAAATGTGGAGACAACTCATTACATTTTGGGCTCGGTGGCGGGGCCGCATCCTTACCCGATGATGGTGCGCGATTTCCATGCGGTAATCGGTCAAGAAACGCGCGCTCAGTGTCAGGAAAAGTGGGCTGGTTTGCCGGATATTTTATTAGCTTGCGTCGGTGGCGGTTCTAATGCAATGGGTCTTTTCCACGAGTTTGTCGGGGAAGAAACTGTTAGATTGATCGGTGTTGAAGCGGCGGGCGAGGGTGTGGATACGGACAAACACGCTGCTACTTTGACTAAGGGAAGTGTGGGAGTTCTGCACGGGGCGATGAGTTATTTGCTGCAAGATAATGAAGGTCAAGTGATTGAGCCGCATTCGATTAGTGCTGGTTTGGATTATCCGGGCGTGGGGCCGGAACACAGTTATTTGAAGGATGCTGGCCGGGCCGAATATTACAGTGTCACTGATGCAGATGCGCTGGCGGCTTTTCAGCGTCTTTCGCAGTTGGAGGGGATTATTCCGGCTTTGGAAACTGCTCACGCGATCGCCTATTTGGAGACTCTGTGCCCGCAGTTAACCGGGAGTCCGCGCATTGTGCTTAACTGTTCGGGGCGCGGCGACAAAGATGTGAATACTGTTGCTAAAGTTATGAAGATGGTTTAGCGGAATTTTGGGCGATCGCTCTGTAGGAATCGGTAACAATTAACTTTATTTGTCATTCAAATTCATGTCCAAAGCTTTGGTTTTGATTTCTTTAGGATTGTTGACAATCTTGCCTAATTGTGCTAATTCACTTTCTGCGCGATCGCTCCCACAAGATTCTATGAATACTAATGTTGCTTTGACGAGTTCGCTGGCTGACTTAGAAAAAGCTGTTAACCAACAGATAAATCAATATCGAGCCTCTAAAAAGTTGCCACCGTTGACTGTCGATCCGCGAATTAGTCAGATTGCCAGAATTCACAGCGAAAATATGGCGAGTGGGAAAGTTAAATTTAGCCACGATGGATTTGAGGGGCGGGCGAAAGCAATTACTGTTCCCTATCAAAGTGTGGCTGAAAATGTCGCTTACAACATGGGCTACAACGATCCGGTACGCAATGCTGTTGAAGGTTGGATCAAAAGTGAGGGCCACCGCAAAAATATGGAGGGTCAGTTTAATTTAACTGGTATTGGGATTGCTAAAAATGCCAAAGGCGAGTATTATTTTACTCAGATTTTTGTCCGCAGTAGATAAGGTGAGGCAAGAAGGAAGAAGTCATTAGTCATTAGTCATTAGTTATTAGTCATTAGTCATTAGTCATTAGTCATTAGTCATTAGTTATTAGTTATTAGTTATTAGTTATTAGTTATTAGTTATTAGTTATTAGTTGTTGCTAACAACAGTCAACAGTCAACAGTCAACAGTCAACAGTCAACAGTCAACAGTCAACAATTACTAATAATGGAATTTCCAGATTTTCAAGTGTGCGATGGTGATATTTCCGATGCTCTGTTATCTTATTATTTGACGGCGGAGGCGATCGCCGTTGATACCGAAACAATGGGTTTGCTACCGTGGCGCGATCGCTTGTGCTTGGTGCAGTTGTGCGATCCGCAAGGTAAAGTGGCGGCGGTGCGGATTGCTAAAGGTCAGACGGCGGCTCCGAATTTAAAAAAGTTAATGGAAGTCCCGAATATTGAGAAAGTATTTCACTTTGCCCGCTTCGATATGGCAACAATGCGCTACAATTTAAGTATTGAGATTGCACCTATTTTCTGCACAAAAATAGCGAGCAAACTAGCGAGAACTTATACCAACAGACACGGACTTAAAGACTTAATTAAAGAATTAGAAAAAGTAGAACTCAACAAAACTTCTCAAAGTTCAGATTGGGGAAATTCCGAGAATCTTTCAGACGAGCAACTGCACTACGCTGCGAACGATGTCCGCTATTTGTTAAGCGCTAAACAAAAGTTGACTGCTATGTTGCAGCGAGAAGAACGCTGGGAAATTGCACAGCAATGTTTTCAATTTTTGTCGGTTTTTGTAACTTTGGATTTGTTGCAGTACAAGGATGTTTTTGAGCACGGGCAATCTTAGGCGCGATCGCACAATTGCAGTCACCTAGGTTTGTAGTGAGGACTTTAGTCCTTCCTCATCCAAATTAAAAGGGTGCATCTGTGTTTTGCATTTGTAGCTGTAGAAAACTCGCGTGCTTTACACAGCAGGCGAGCGGGGACGCTCGCACTGCAAAAAATACATCCTTTTTGCGATGCAGGAGATGCTCCAAATCAGAAGAAGGACTAAAGTCCTAACTACCAACCTAATTATTATTTATTTCAACGGGCTATATTCGAGTTAAAGAAAGTTCAAAACTTACAAGTATTTCTAATTAGGGCCGATCGGGATTGTGTTCGTGCATCAAAGCTTCAAGTTGGTCGTCAACATTTTTAACCACCTGTTCCAAAGCGGGTAGCCCGTCTAAAGGCAAAGGAGAAAGCCGAGTGCGATCGCGCATTAGATTCACCTTCCGCTGCAATTCTTTGGCCAGCCGCAGCGCGTCCCGACTCAAACTAGACAATTGCTGCTGTTGGTAAAACCTCAAAGCTGCTCCCCGCAGCACTTGCAGCGTGGCTTCTTCCTTGCCGCCCACTGTCATTACGCGCAAGCGCAACAGCAAATGAGTGTTTTTATATATACGCTCCACTTCCACTTGTTTGGGCTGTTCGACTGGGGAAACAGGCATATCCGTCAGCCGCTTCAACTCATCGATGACTTCTTCAAACAGCACGGGTTCGATACCTTCGAGAACCGATTTCAACACGCCGTCTTGACTCCAAAGAATGCGGCCTTGCGACTGGGGGCGCTCAAAAAACAGGCGACCGATACCGTCTAGCAGCACTCTACCGAGCAATTCTTCCAGCAGTTGGGGCGCGGGTAAATTTGCCAAAACTTCGACAGGGCTTGACAAATACGAGGCTTCGACATCCAAAACCGGCACATCAGCAGGTGTCGGGTAAACTTCGGCGCTTGCTGGTTTGATTGCTGCGGTGGTCGCTTTCAACCGGCTAGCGGGAATGGAGGGTTGGGAAAAAGAGGTCGGGGTTTTTGCTTCCGATGCGGAATTTGCTGGTGCGGGATTTTTTGGTGCTGGGGCTGCTGCGGTTGGTGTGGGGCTGGGTTCTTTGACTTGGTTCCCGTGGAGCAAGTAAGCTGAGAGCATCGAGCGTTGAGTTTCCGAGGAAATTTGCTCGGTTGTGACTGAGCAATTCATGTAAGCTAAAATCCGCTGCACGTAGTCCAAGGCGGAGTCATCTTGCCCATCGACTACGCCCAATTTCAATATATTGCCTTCTAGGGATATAGGCAAAACTTGATAGTAAAGGCAAGCTTCAAAGGGGACAACTGTGTCGATTAGTTGAAATATTCGATCGGAGTCCATGTCCATTGTAGCCGCCAAGTCTGTTGAAGATGTATGTACCATTAGCTGCTCTGTAGTCGGAAGCGCGATCGATCAATCGATCGCACCACAACAACCTGATTTTATATAATTAAACGCTGCAACTTCCCTGACGGAGACATTCGTCTGAAAACCGGAAGCTTTTATTAAAAAAAAATCTTCAGTCCCAGAATTTTTCCCCTGCTGTGTTGCCGTTTCAATATCTACCGAAAGATAGACAATTAGATGATGACTTGCGTGCTGATGGCGAACACTGGATCGATCGAGCGGCTGACAACGACAGAACTATCTCATTAATCCGCAAGTATTGCACCTGCACCACAATGAATGACTTGCGGGCAACAGCTAAATTGAGGATTTGTTAAAAAATCCTGACAAGTCGATCGCGCTGCTCATATTTTACCCCACAGAGTTCGCGGCGAGGCTAGCGATCGAGATATCATGACGCCCGTGCTGCGATATCCCGATCGATCTTACCGAAATTGCGATCGCGCCAAGGGCGATGTGCGAATTTTCCAGGGGGAAAAATCGCAGGACTCCGTAGCTATTGGGACATGGATTAGTAGCACGCATTCTGCAAAATCCTACTGTCAATTAAGAATTAGCAATTGCCCGCAACTAATGATTCATCTAGTCGTTGCGGAGGGATTGAGCGGCTAAATAGAGTTTACTCCACTCGCCGATAACTTGATTAGTTTTCAGCTTTAATTCAGATGCGATCGTCTCTACACTTTTTCCTGCCTTCAGCGATTCGACCAACTGCAGTTGCATCGGCGTGAGATGTTGTAAATATTGCTGCCACTGAGCGGGAGTCAAACCCAAATTGTGTTCTTTGAGCGAAGTTTCCAGCCAATTAGCGACTAATTCCGGTGCTTGTTTGACCGCAAAAACCCGAATCGCGTGGTAACTGACTTTTTCTCGCAAGCGGTAAATTTGTTTGATTGGAACGTTCAAAGCCTCAGCAATTGCCTCTTGGGAACGGCCTTGCAGGTAAAGCCGCAGCCACTGACAAGCCAGCGGATCGACTTGATCCCTCAAATAATTCTCAAATTCTTGCTGGACAATCTGCCGCCCCGCTTGTCGCTCTTCCCAAACTTGATTTTCTCGGTAATCGGACATCGCCTGTGTGTCTAGCAGACTGAGCGGTTCCTCTGTATCGTCGGGTAGAATTTGTTCCGACACCAGCCGCACCCAATCTCCCGCCGGGACTTGCGTCAACCCGCCCCGCTGGGAACGCCGCAGGTAGTTGACGAAGCGGTAAACTAGCAGCGGTTGGTTGCGGATGGGCCGCAAACAGTATTCTTCTGTACTAGCTAGCAGCAAAGCATTTCGCAGGCGTTTGTCTGTCGTGCATTCGGCAATCCAGGCGACTTGCTGCTGCAGGTAGCGATCGGAATTAAGCATTTCCTGAATCACTTCTTGCAATACCTCCACCGCACTCCGCTGTCTGTCGCGGCTTAGGGAAACCCACGCTTGGATTTTTTGCCGGAGCACCACCAAACCGCCCAGCCGCCCGATCAAGTTGCGGTAAGCTTTTTCTGGCGCGACTCCCAGATAGCGCTGCTGTAAAATTCGATATAAAAAGTCGATCGCCCCACAGGCGACGGTGAGTTGAGTCGGATTCAGAGAGTCAAATCTTTCTGGCTTGTCTCCCAACAGCCAGCGGACAACACTCTCGCGAGTGCTAGAACTCTCGTCGGGGCAATCTTTTTCTAGTCGCGACTTCCAATCTTGTGCTAGTCTTTCCGCCAAGGTCATGGGCTGCTGAGATTATCTTTCACCCCCGATTTTAAGTGGTATGCTGGTTTTTTGAGTCTTTTTTGGATTTAATAGGACTTGCGCCTCGGTAAAATAGTTCTGTCAATGCGTTATCGAGATCGATTCCAGGGTTTTTTAGATTATGGAACGGGCAAATTAATTGCCTATTGACAAAAACACCCAATTCTGTTAATTAGTGGTTTTCAATCAACTGAGGTACTAGCCAGCCGATCGCGCATTACCAATTACTAATTACCAATTACCGATTACCGATTACCCATTACCCATTACCAATCCGTACCTCACTAACTTCAGAATTTCTATATGCCTAACTTTTTATTAGAACTCGGTACCGAAGAACTGCCCGCATCTTTTGTCGCCAGCAGCGTCCGGCAGTGGGAACGGCTCGTACCTGCAACTCTGGCAGAACAATCATTGACAAATGAATCAATTAATGTATACGCCACTCCGAGGCGTTTGGCCGTTCTGATCGAAGGATTGCCAATCAAGCAATCAGACAGAGAAGAAGAAGTAAAAGGCCCGCCCGCAAGTTCGGCTTTTAAAGACGGGAAACCGACGAAAGCAGCCGAAGGTTTTGCCAAAAAACAAGGCGTAGAAATCGATGCTTTGTCGGTTCGCGCTACGGATAAAGGCGATTTTGTGTTTGTGCTCAAAAAGATTCCGGGGCGGCTGAGTGCGGATATTTTGACAGAACTTGTGCCGCAGTGGATTAATAAGTTAGAAGGCAAAAGATTCATGCGGTGGGCTGACGGAGATTTGAAGTTTCCGCGCCCGATTCGATCGATCGTGGCACTGTTAGATGATACTGTACTGCCGATCGCCTTGGTCAGCGGTTCGGATACGGTCAAGAGCGATCGAATTTCCCAAGGACATCGCGTCTTGCACCCGCAGCCAGTCTCGATTCCGCAAGCCGAAGATTATGTCGAGTGTCTGCGGGCTGCTTGCGTCGAAGTCGATCGAACCCAGCGCAAAAATCAAATTAAAGCACAAGTAGAAGCCGCAGCCACAAAACAAGGCGGTTACGCCGACATTACCGAAGATTTGTTAGAAGAAGTCACCGACTTAGTAGAATGGCCCAACGCAGTAGTCGGCAAATTTGACGAAGAATTTTTGATATTGCCGCCGGAAGTAATCACCACAATTATTGTTACAAACCAGCGCTATTTCCCAATCCTCAAAAGCCCCGACTTTCCCGAACTTCTGCCCTACTTCATTACAATTTCCAACGGAGATCCGGCCGCATCGGCGATTATTGCTGCGGGTAACGAGCGAGTCGTGCGGGCGAGGTTGGCCGACGGTGAGTTTTTCTACAAAGCAGACTTGGCCAAGCCTCTAGAGGATTATTTGCCAAAGTTGGAGAAAGTCACTTTTCAGGAAGATTTAGGGACAGTGCGCGCCAAGGTCGATCGCCTGTGCAAAATTGCCAGCCTCATCACCAACCAACTGCAAATAACTGCCGAAGAAAAAGCTTACATAGAAAGAGCAGCCTTACTTTGCAAAGCCGACCTCGTAACCCAAATGGTTTACGAACTTCCCGAAATGCAAGGAATCATGGGGCAGAAATACGCCTTAGCCTGCGGCGAAGCAAAAGCCGTAGCCACAGCGATTTTCGAGCATTATTTGCCTAGAGGCGCGGGGGACAATTTACCCCAAACTCTGACAGGTCAAATTGTCGGAATCGCCGACAAATTAGATACATTAGTCAGCATCTTCGGCTTGGGAATGTTGCCGACAGGTTCCTCCGATCCCTTTGCTTTGCGCCGCGCAGCCAATGCCATAATTAACATTATTTGGGCGGCTCAGTTGCCAATTAATTTGCACCAGTTACTCGCAGAAGTTGTAGCCGAATTTACAGTAATTCGCCCGGAAACAAGCCCAGAATTACTTTCACAATTATACGAATTTTTCCTGCAAAGAATTCGGACTTTGCTGCAAGAAGAAAAGAATGTAGATTACGATTTGGTGAATGCCGTTTTGGGAGAAAACGACCCCGAATATACCGAACGGGCATTGAAAGATTTGTTGGACACGCTGGAAAGAGCGCTGTTTCTGCAAGAAATCCGCAATGACAAGACTTTGGATCGGATTTACGAAACAGTCAACCGTTCAACTCGTTTAGCGGCTCAAGGAGATTTGGATAAAGTTGAATTGGAACCGAAAAATGCGGTGAAACCAGAGTTGTTTCAAAAGTCGTCCGAACAAGCTTTTTATGATGCCGTTGTGCAGTTGGTGCCGCAAACGCTGCTATCCAAACAAACTCGGAATTACCAACAATTAGTAGAGAGTTTGACTGACATTGCTCCGGCTGTGAGCAACTTTTTTGACGGCCCAGAAAGCGTTTTGGTGATGGATTCCGACCCGGAAATTAAGCGCAATCGCTTGAATTTGCTGGGTTTGCTGCGGAATCACGCGCGGGTGTTGGCTGACTTTGGGGCGATCGTCAATCGATTTTAGATTTTGGAGACTAGATTGCCACCAAAAGTTTTGATGTAAAATCAAATCAATTAGTATCGGAATTATTCATTTCTATCATCTCTCTCCTCTGTGCCCTCAGCGCCCTCTGCGGTTAAATCATCAAAAAAAAACCGTAACCGACATAAAAGGAAAAAAACCAGAAAATTCGCTCTATCACAAAACTGATGCCGATCGTCAATCGATTTAAGATTTGAGATATTAGATTCCCGCCAAAAGTTTTGATGTAAAATCAAATCAATTAGTATCGGAACTATTATTTCTATCATCTCTCTTCTCCTCCTCTGCGCCCTCTGCGCCCTCTGCGGTTAAATCATCAAAAAAAACCGTAACCGACATAAAAGGAAAAAACCAGGGAAATTCGCTCCAACACACACACAACTTATGCCGATCGCTCACATCATTGGATTAGGAAAATCGGGGAATGCCGCCGCCAGACTGCTAAAACGCGAAGGATGGGAAGTAACGCTGAGCGATCGCTCATCTTCCCCAAACTTGCTCGAACAGCAACAGGAACTCGCCAGCGAAGGAATTGCAGTTGAGTTAGGTAAATCTTTTGAACCAGACAAATCGATAGAATTAATAGTAGTAAGTCCGGGAGTTCCCTGGGACAATCCAGCATTAGCGCGAGCCAGAGAGTTAGGCATTGAAACAATCGGAGAAATGGCGCTGGCGTGGCGCTATCTCAAAGCTCCTTGGGTGGGAATTAGTGGCACTAACGGCAAAACTACGACTACTGCTTTAATTGCTGCTATTTTTGCAGAAGCAGGGCTTCACGCTCCCGCTTGCGGCAATATTGGCTATGCTGCGTGCGAATTAGCTTTAGCTGAAAAACCGCCGGATTGGGTAATCGCAGAAATCAGCAGCTATCAGATAGAATCCTCGCCGTCTGTAGCGCCGCGAATCGGAGTTTTAACGACTTTGACACCGGATCACCTCAGCCGCCACAAAACTTTAGAAAATTACTACAACATTAAAGCGCATTTGCTGAAAAAGTCGGAATTGCAAGTAATTAATGGCGACGATCCTGGTTTGCGGCAGCAAGGAGTTGACATTTGGCCGGATGCGTGTTGGACGAGTGTCAAAGGTGAACAGGAATTATTAGGAAAGCGGGCTTTTGGAGCCTACATCGCAGAGGGTTGGGTAATTGCTCAAAGCGAGAAAATTTTGCCTGCTTCGTCTTTGCGGATGGTGGGAGAGCACAATTTGCAAAATTTGTTGATGGCGGTGGCGACGGCTAATTTGGCGGGGATAGATAAAAGTGCGATCGCCCAAGCCATTGCTAAATTCCCCGGAGTGTCGCACCGTCTCGAACACATCCGCACTTGGGAAGGCATAGATTTCATCAACGACAGCAAAGCTACCAATTACGATGCGGCGCAAGTCGGGTTGGCTTCTGTCAGCGCGCCGGCGATTTTGATTGCGGGCGGCGATCCCAAAGAAGGTGACGATCGCGCTTGGATCGATACAATCAAGGCGAAAGCTGTGGGAGTGCTGTTAATTGGGGATGCAGCAGGTATTTTTAGCGATCGGCTAGAACAAGCAAATTATAATGCTTGGGAAATCGTCGAAACAATGGAAAAAGCAGTGCCCAGAGCCGCAGAATTAGGCAAACAGAACAACGCTAAAGTCGTGCTGCTTTCGCCAGCTTGCGCCAGTTTCGATCAATACCAAAACTTCGAGCAGCGGGGGGATCATTTCCGTCAATTGTGTCTCGAATCCCTAGTTTAGATATGTCATTGTTCGCTGTGTACAAATTAAAATTATTATACACAGCGAACACTAACAAAATTAAATCTGCGTTCATCTGCGTCTATCAGCTTATATCTGCGGTTAAAAATTAAAACCTCTGATTTAGACCAATCTAATTTAACTAACAGTCTTCCAAATATCCTTAATTCTAGCCTGCTGTTCCAATTCTAGCTCACCAAAAACTTGCATCATTTCCTCATGAGTATAATCAATAATTATTGCTGTCAATTGAGCCACCGTTTCCGCTTCCAGCATTGCTATTTTCAATTTTGTCATTGCTTCTTTATCCATTAACACCCAACTTTTATTTTTTACCTCATTTAGATTTTGATTTTCCTACAAATCTCTTTCATTTGTCCATTAAAACTGGCAATTTGAGCAGCAATTATTGTATCAGAATGTGACGAAAATATTTTAAATTCTTGCCGACAAATCTGAGATAGCAATTTTTCATCAATCTCCAAAATCTCGCTTTCGGAAGCGACATTATTTTTCAACAAAATAGCAATTTCTATTTCCAATTGGCGATTTCCTTGCTCAAAGAAATCTTGAGAATTAGAACGAAACAAACCGCTATTGACTTGCTGAATTTGGCCTGGTGTCAGCGATTGAGCCGAGACAGCAGCCGGAAATGCCAAAGATGCTGCCACCCAAAAACTAGGAATTATTTGTTTGAGAATTCTGTTCATAACTGTCGGGAGGACTTTTTACCTCAATTTGTTTATCGTCTTCTGACTCGGTTGCTAATTCATCTTCTAGTGCGATTTTTTCTTGCCACTCGGTAAGCTGTTGAAAAAGTTGCTGGCTAATTTGAAATACGGGTTTGTTGCTTTCCGACATATTAACTCCTGAAGGTGATTGAAAGAATTAGATTTACTGGGTAAGGTGCTTTTGGCGCATCCTACTAATATTAGTTATGACTGTGAAACTTTGAGCAGCGCCATGATGATGCCAATTAAGGAACCGCCAAGCAAAGTTAAAGTAGCTAAGGTACTAATGCCAAATCCGGCGGCTCGTTTTTCTGCTGCTTGATAGTAACCCCAAGCAAACAAAATGCGTCCAATTATCCAAACTGCGCCGATACCGGCGGCCCAAATTGGGCTGATAAACTGCGAGAATATCCACAGCGAGGGCAAAAATAAAATCATTTGCTCTAAGGTATTTTGCTGAACTCGCACTACTCGCTCAAAGTCTGGGTTTCCTGTCATCTGCGGGGGAGAAACTTTGTACTTGAATCTGGCTCTGCCGACGTTGAGGGTAAGAATGAAGTAGAGAATTAATGCTGATATAGTAATTAGACTGGGCCAGAGTGTGGCGTTTGCTTCTGCGAGCATGATTGGGTATGGTGCTGGGGTAGATATCTTGATTATAAATCAATTATTGTCGATCGCGTCATTCATCGCCATCGAGTAATTCAAGAAACTGGATTTGATGTAACTGCTGGCTATTCGTGCCGTCGCAACTAATTTCGGGTTCGGGGACATCCTTCACAACTTGCTGGCTGCGCTTAAGTCTTTATTGCGAATTCAAGAAGATTATTTTGCTCAACAATGTTTGGAAGCCAGCCTCATCTAGCTCACCAATTTGCTAGGCATTACTCTCTCGTGTATGCTGGCCTCTTTAATTGTCAGCTACACCCCTGAATCCCGCGCGCCCAGCTTTATTTCGAGCATTTTAGCAATCCGCACGCGGCTTCGTTCAATTCTCCGTAAAGGCGTGCCTTGTATTCCCAAAGTTTATCGATTAACTAGGCATAGATTCGTTAGTGTAAAGAAGTTAGTTTATACAATTTTGCCAAATAAGTGAGTGCTACCTGTGAACACGATGTTTTGGATGGTTAAAACTGCTAATAACAAGTTTTTATTAAATTGCTCTAGATGAAGTCCTATTTGTATAGGAACAGTAAGCAAAGGTTAATAAAGCGTGAATTTTTAGGTGAGTAGAGATATTATCCCATCCCTACTCGCTTGCGGGTCTACAATTCAATGACTGCGACTTTCTTTTTACTCTTTTGGTCGCGAAGAACTACGGTATTGTAAGGGGAGGTATCTGTTCCTAGGGGGACGGCACTTTTAACGGTACCCATAGTTCCTGTGAGTTCGCCTAGTTCTATGGATTTATTTAAATTTCCATCTATCGCTAGGTATGCACTCAATTTTACTTTAGAATTTGTGACTTCTAAATCCTTAAAGAGTACGGCCTCTCCTCCTTCAGGATCGATCCCTAAAATGGCCGTGCCGTGTGCGACAACTGAACTTTCTTCTTCATCTACGTTACCCATCTTGATGTCAGCGGGGTCTTGACCGTCCATAGCCAAATATCCTCAAATGTTTGTTGATTTTAAATACTTTTTAGCTTATCTTAATGATCGAGCAATGACAAAGCTCTTAAGACTGATATTGCACATCTCTATCCCTACACCGTTAGTAATAGAAATTTCACCCATCTGAGATGGCTCGGAGGATTTTCAGCCGCAGATATGGCTAACTCATGTCCCCAATTTTGTAATTTACGAGCTAATTTTTGAAGGAGTTGAATTTCTAATGTATAGAAGTGTATTTTTAAACTCATACTAATTCTCTATGAAGTTGCACTCGATAAACGATAGGAGCGATTTGCTCGGGAGCATCTGGTGTTTTGCATTTAATAGTGCGAGCTTAAGAGTTCGTGTATCCTATAATACGCGAGTTCTTAAGCTCGCACTATCAGAAAAAAATGCTTTTTACAAAGCCGGAGATGCTCCCAGCCAAGGGGAGCATCTCCGGCTTTGATTTAATGCGTGCTTTCCCCACTCGCCATCCAACACTGGCGAGAGGGGACAACACTGTAAAGAAATTGTTTTTTTGCATTCATTGAGATGCTCTCCCCAAATTCTGGCACTTTTGGCTGGAGTCTCTAATATTTTAGTGTAGCTTTATGGAGAATTTGTATAAACACTTTCCAGAGGATTGGAATTGGTAAAGTATTTAGTACAAACCTGTGGACACGGGTACAAGTCAATGCAGCAATTCTTCTAGTTTTTGCTGGTTCCACAAATACTGATAAAGCCCTGGTTGTCCTACCAATTCTGCGTGAGTGCCACTTTGGACTATTTCTCCTTTTTCCATGACGAAAATGCGATCGGCTGTAGCAGCAGCGGACATCTGATGCGAGATGAAAATCACTGTTTTGCGATCGGTTCCTGTTGCCAAGTTATGCAGAATATCGGTAGCTGTTTGATTGTCTACGCTGGAAAGAGCGTCGTCCAAAATTAGCACGGGAGCGTCAACTAACAAGGCTCTGGCTAATGCTGTCCGCTGCCGCTGTCCGCCGGATAAGGTAATGCCGCGTTCGCCGACAACTGTTTTGTATTGCTGCGGAAAGTTGAGGATTTCGGGGTGAATTTGCGCTTGTTTGGCTGCTGATTCAACTTCGGGCTGTTCTGCTAAGGGATTGCCGTAGCGGATGTTATTCTTGATGGTAGTGCCGAACAAAAAGCTTTCTTGGGGCACGTAGGCGATCGCCCCGCGCAATTGGTTCAACTTCACTGCGGTAATATCGTGCCCGTCCAAAAATAACTCACCCGGATCGATATCTAGCAAGCGCGGCAGTGCATTAGCTAAGGTTGATTTTCCAGAGCCGATCGCCCCAACAACTGCGACTGTTTCCCCCGGTTTTATAGTAAAATTGACATTCTTGAGCGCGGGTGTCTTAGCACCGGGATAAGTATAATTTAAGTTGCTGGCGGCAATTTCGCCGATTACTGGAGTTGGCATTTCAACTGCACCTGCAGTATCCTTAATTTGCGCTTGCACAGTCAGAATTGATTCGATGCGATCGACACTGACTTCTCCGCGCTGGTAAGCAGTAATTGTGAAACCCAACAGCGCTGTCGGAAACACCAAACGCTCGACATAAATCAGCAGCGCCACAAAATCGCCGATGCTAATTTCGCCCTTAGCAATTGCGCCGCCGCCAGCAGAAAGCAGCACTAACAAGCTGATGCTTGCCAAACCGCCCAGCAGTGGAAAAAGAAAGTTTCTGGTTTTTGCAAGTTCCAAATTTGCTGATAGCAATTGGGCGTTAGAATTGCGAAAGGCGCGCCGTTCGTTTTCTTCTTGAGCGTAGATTTTAATTACGGAAATGCCGCTCATATCTTCTTGAATCAAATCGCTCATTGCCGATAGTTCTTCTTGTACGGCTAATTGCTGGATGCGAAGTTTGTCGCTAAATAACTGCACCAAAACTAGCATTACAGGATAAACTGCGATCGCCAACAGCGTCAGCCGTACATCAATTCCCAGCATCACCGGCAAAGTCAAAGCATAGGCAAAAGCTGTATTCGCCAAACTCAGCACCGCAAACCCCACCAAGCGGCGAATGTTGTCTAAATCGGAAGTAGCCCGGTTAATTAAATCCCCTACCGTATTGGCCGCAAAATAAGACGGTTCTAATGTTAATAAATGATTAAATATTTGCTGTTTGAGGTCAAATTCGACTTGACGGCCCACGCCAAACAGCAAAATCCGCGACACCATCCGAATGCCCCACATAATTGACGCGAGGAGCAGAATTAGGAGCACGTAGTTGAAAACTTGGTCAAATTTAGTGGCAACTTGGAGAGTGTCAATGGCATTCCGAATCAGCAGGGGAATGTAAACGCCCACAGCATTGACAATTAATAGCGAGAAAACGCCCCAGAATGCGGGTTTCCAGTGGGGGCGCATATAAGAACCGAGTTTTTGTAGTCGAGAATAACGAGCCATTATGTTAAGTCAGTTGTCCGTTGTTAGTTGTCAGTTGTTAGTTGTCAGTTGTTAGTTGTCAGTTGTTAGTTGTTAGTTGTTAGTTGTTAGTTGTTAGTTGGTAGTTGTTAGTTGTTAGTTGGTAGTTGTTAGTTGTTAGTTGTTAGTTGTCAGTTGTCAGTTGTTAGTTGTTAGTTGTCAGTTGTCAGTTGTTAGTTGTCAGTTGTTAGTTGGTAGGGGCGGTACCCCGTGCCCGCCCTCTTAGTTGTCAGTTGGTAGGGGCGGTGGATGGTGCGTGCGGGCCCTCTTAGTTGTCAGTTGTCCGTTATCAGTTGTCCGTTGTCCGTTGTCATTCGTGATTAGGAAGAAGGCATGAAAGGCTTCGCTCGAGGTAAAAAGAAACTAGAAGGAAGCTCTATCCTAAGCTAGACGATCGATGGAAGTTAAGAATTTTTTGAATGAAAATTGTGCTTTGGGATGAGTGGTTATCAAAATTGGGATTGGACTTGAGACAAAAGCCGATCGCGCGAAATGACACAAACCACATTATATCCGTGGAGACACCACAGCGCCGTGTCCTGAGCCACCCGCACTCCTCGCCCGCCATCCCCAATCCGCCTCCCCCATCCCCTAGAAAGCTGGGGTGCGCTACAATCAAAAATCGATCGGCTTAGCACTCAGACCCAGAGAGTGCTAAATTTGCTATGTAAGCCAAAGGAGACAAACATGACCAAAATAGTTGCATTTAGCGACAAATCTAGGCGGGCACTAGAACGCGGGGTAAATCAACTCGCCGATGCAGTCCGCATCACCTTGGGCCCGAAAGGCCGGAACGTCCTATTAGAAAAAAAATACGGTGCTCCTCAAATCGTTAACGACGGTATCACCGTTGCTAGGGAAATCGAACTCGAAGACCCCCTGGAAAATGCCGGCGCTCGCTTAATTCAAGAAGTCGCCTCCAAAACTAAAGATATCGCAGGCGACGGCACTACAACCGCCACGGTGATCGCTCAATCTCTGATTCGCGAAGGTTTGAAAAACGTCGCAGCAGGCGCAAATCCAGTCGCCCTGCGCCGGGGTATTGACAAAACGATCGCCCATTTGGTCAAAGAAATCGAAAAATTGGCGAAACCAGTCGAAGGCGCGGCCATTGCTCAGGTCGCCACTGTCTCCGCCGGTAACGACGAAGAAGTAGGCGCGATGATCGCGCAAGCAATGGAAAAAGTCACCAAAGACGGCGTAATTACTGTTGAAGAGTCGAAATCTCTGTTAACAGAATTGGAAGTTGTCGAAGGGATGCAGTACGATCGCGGATATCTTTCGCCGTATTTCGTCACCAATAGCGATCGCATGGAAGTTGAGTATGAAAATGCTCGCATCCTGATCACCGACAAAAAAATTAACTCCATTCAAGAATTAATTCCGGTTCTCGAAAAAGTCGCCCGCACCGGTCAACCCCTGCTAATTATCGCCGAAGATATTGAAGGCGAAGCTTTGGCAACTTTGGTCATCAACAAAGCACGTGGCGTGTTGAACGTCGCAGCTACCAAGTCTCCTGGTTTTGGCGATCGACGCAAGGCTATGCTACAAGATATCGCCGTTCTGACCGGCGGTCAACTGATTTCCGAAGAAGTCGGACTCAGCATTGATACCGCAACACTAGAAATGCTCGGTACCGCCCGCAAAATTACGATCGACAAAGAAAACACGATCATTGTCGCTGGCGATGAACACAAAGCTGACGTGCAAACACGGATCGAGCAAATTCGCAAGCAACTAGCAGCGACGGATTCCGATTACGATCGAGAAAAATTGAGCGAACGCATTGCCAAACTAGCTGGCGGTATCGCTGTAATTAAAGTAGGCGCAGCTACCGAAACCGAGCTCAAAGACCGCAAACTTCGCATTGAAGATGCTCTCAACGCTACTAAAGCTGCTGTGGAAGAAGGCATCGTCGCAGGAGGCGGCACGACGCTGATTCACCTGATTACCAAAATAGATGCAATCAAAAACACTTTAGACGCTGAAGAACAAGTAGGCGCTGACTTGGTTGCGAAGGCTTTGGAAGCTCCTTTGCGTCAAATCGCTGATAATGCGGGCGTTGAAGGTTCGATCGCGATCGAGCGAGTGCGCGCGAGCGAGTTGAACATTGGCTACAATGCTCTCACCGACGTGTACGAAGATATGATTGCCGCCGGGATTATCGATCCGGCTAAGGTTGTGCGATCGGCTTTACAGAATGCCGGTTCCATTGCTGGCATGGTGTTGACCACCGAAGCCGTGATTGTCGAAAAACCCGAGAAGAAAAAAGCCGGCGGCGACATGGGCGACATGGGCGGCATGGGCGGCATGGGCGGCATGGGCGGCATGGGCGGCATGGGTGGCATGGGCGGCATGGGCATGATGTAGTCATCAGTCATGAGTCATCAGTCATCAGTCATGAGTCATGAGTCATTAGTCATTAGTCATTAGTCATTAGTCATTAGTCGTGAGTTTGCGGCTAAAAACTGCCTGCTGATTGGTGGCTTTTGAGACCAAAAAGCCGTCTGTAGCGTCTGTAGGGTGCGCCTCGCGCACCTGACGCTATCGATAGACTAAGATTTTTCCCAAAAACCGCATCTCTCTCTCTCTCTTGGGCAATCTCTCCAATCTCTCCAATCTCCCCATC
>NZ_JADEWT010000008.1 GCF_015207505.1 Tychonema sp. LEGE 06208 | reverse complement strand
CTCTCCCCCTCTCCCCCTCTCCCCCTCAATCACAATACACAATCTAGATGCACAACAGCTTATGATATAGTTCTACTTTTGAGAATCAGTTATTCCGAATCTCAAATCTCAAATCTCAAATCTTAAATGGTATTAATAGCCCGCTTGCACAAGTTTCTGACGGCGACTGTGGATGAAAAATCCCGATCGCGCACAATATTTTGGTTGACCCTGAGCTTGACATTTGCCGCAATTTATGGTTTCTTAGGTATCGAGCAAGCATTCAGCGCCGAGTATGTGGTGCAAGACGATGCGAGGCAGCACGTTTTCTGGATGATGCGGTTTGTCGATCGAGAATTATTCCCCAAGGATTTCATCGCTAACTACTTTCTATCTGTCGCCCCCGCAGGATACAGCACGCTCTACAAAATAGCAGCAACAATTGGCATTCACCCGCTATTATTGCACAAAATATTGCCACTATTTCTCGGCTTAATTTCGACTTATTTCTGCTTTGGGCTTTGCCTAGAAATGCTGCCGGTGCCGCTGACTGGATTTATCGCATCTTTGCTGTTAAATCAGCATATGTGGATGACTGACGATTTGGCTTCCACAACGCCAAGAGCTTTTATCTACCCGATATTTCTCTGTTTTTTATATTACTTATCCCGGAATTCGTTGCTGCCATGTTTGGGGGCGATCGCCCTAATCGGACTATTTTACCCACCTTACGCCTTGGTGGCTGCGGGAATTTTAGTTTTGCGGCTGCTAAGCTGGGAAAACGGCCGTTTGTGCTTGTCGGGCGATCGCGCAAATCAGCTATTTTGTGCTACTGGTTTGGGAATAATCTTTTTAGTAATGCTGCCCTATGTCTTAGATAAATCAGAATTTGGCCCGACTTATACCGCAGCCGAAGCCAAGAAAATGGGAGTATTTGCACCAGACGGCAGAAATGCTTTCTTTCGTCCAAATCCGGTAGATTATTGGCTGACTGGTAGGGGTAGCGGGATGTTTCCCAAGTCGCTGTTTACGCCTGTAACTCACTGTGTGGGGCTGTTATTTCCGCTGCTGCTGTTTTGGCGATCTGCCTTTCCCTTAGCGAGTCGCATTAGTAGCAAAATCTGGCTGTTACTTCAGCTATTTCTAGCATCCTCCGTGATGTTTTTAGCGGCTCACGCCACCATTTTTAAGCTTTATCAGCCTGGACGATATACTGCCTACAGCTTGCGATTTATTATCGTGTCGCTAACTGCGATCGTCCTAACGTTAATTATCGATGGAATCTGCCATTGGGCATCAAGAACCGAAACAACATTTCAATTCAAAAATTTAGTTGTACTAATTACCACAGCCATAATACTTGTTGCCGTTGTTTTTTATCCCTGTTTTGTTCAAGACTTTCCGATAGTTGGGTATATAGAAGGTAAAATGCCCAGTTTGTACAATTTTTTTCAGCAACAACCTAAAAATATCCTGATTGCTTCAATCGCCTCCGAAGCCGACAACATACCGACGTTTAGCCAGCGTTCTGTTTTGGTGGCAAAGGAATATTCAGTGCCGTATCAAAAAGGCTACTACAGCAGATTTCAGCAGCGAGTTAGCGATTTAATTCGCGCTCAATATACGGAAAATCCGGCTGTTTTGCAAAATTTTATTAACAGCTACGGAATTGATTTTTGGATGCTCACTCGTAATGCTTTGACTCTCGAGTATGTAGAAGATTACGGCTGGATGGATGACTTTGATGGGACAGCGGAGGCGATGCTTGCTCTCAAACAAGGGAAAATTCCCGCACTAGCTCCAGCAATGACAAGTTGTGCTGTTTTTCAAAATGAAACTGTAGTAGTTTTGGAGGCATCATGTATTGTGAGAGCGTCTAAAAAATGAGTTTATATGGTGATAGTGTCCAAGGCAAAATCGAGTAAGAATAATTGCATTAAATGAGTTTATGATATTAAAATAAATTGGCGTTTATCTCTGTCCACCTGCATTATGTCTGCGGTTACTCTATCAATCAAATATTTGTTCAATTTTATCTAATATCGTGTCCGGTTGATTGACTGCAAACTGTTTTTGGTAATCGATCGCACATGAGATAAAATCTAAAATTTTATGAATGTTGTGTAGGGGCAATCCCCCCTGCGGTTGTTGCTCCTGATGGGTGATGTTGCGGATCTCCTGCAAATAAATAAGCTGCGAAATTAAAGGTGAATATAGATCCGGGGTCAGCTTAGTAGAGAATGAAAAGTGTACAAAAGCCCGATCGCACATTTATTTCTTCCACAAAAACATGGCAACAGTTTACGTCAACCCGCAAACAGGTAGCGATGGAGCCGCCGGCAGCCAATCGGCTCCCTTGAAAACGATCGCCCGCGCGATCGCCCGCGCTGCATCGGGAACAATCATTCAGCTAGCACCGGGAACTTACAGCGCAGCCAGCGGCGAAAAATTCCCCTTGGAAATTCCCTCTGGAGTCAAAGTTATCGGTAGCGAAACTAACAAAGGAAGCGGCACTCTAATTCAAGGAAGCGGCAAATTTGTCAGTCCCACCGCAGCCAGTCAAAATATCACAATATTGCTAGCAACCGATGCCGAATTGCGCGGCCTAACTGTCACTAATTTGGAGAGTCGCGGCACCGGAGTCTGGATTGAGTCAACTTCTCCCACAGTGGCTAACTGCACTTTCACGCTTTGCAAGCGCGAAGGTGTTTTTATCACAGGTTCGGCAAATCCTGCGATTCTAGACAACAGATTTGTACAAAACTCGGCGGCTGGCGTAATTGCGGCGGAAACTGCTAAAGGCGTACTGCGGCGCAATGTTTTTCAGAATACCGGTTTCGGCATTTCTCTGCAAGATAAATCTGCTCCTTTGATTGTTGACAACCAAATTTTGGAAAATCGCTCCGGTATTGTTTTATCAGGGGAATCTAAGCCGGTTGTGCGGAAGAATCGCATTGAAAAAAATACCGAAGACGGTTTGACTGCTGTGGGGAAATCGCTGCCAGATATCGGTACGGCTCAAGATTTGGGGGGCAATATTTTTCGGGATAACGGCGAATTAGACTTGCAAAACGCGACTGGGGTAAAGATTTCGGCCTTGGGAAATCAGCTCAATCCGGCGCGGGTGAAAGGTTTATTTGATTTGGGCAATGTAACGCCGACTCCGACTCCGACACCATCTCCGACTCCGACTCCTGGCGGGGTAAAATTTAGCGACACCAGCACCCACTGGGCTAAGGATTTTATCGATCGCCTCGCTAAGATGAATATTGTCAGCGGGTTTCCCAACGGCACTTTTAAGCCTGACGAGAATTTAACTAGAGCTCAGTATGCGGCTTTGCTGGCGAAGGCGTTTGAGTTGGCACCGCGCCGCGAAGCGACGGTTTTTAAGGATGTGGCGGCGGATTTTTGGGCGACAGGGGCGATCGTCAAAGCGAATCGAGGTGGGTTTTTGGCTGGATATCCCGATCGCACCTTTCGCCCGGAGCAAAATTTGACCAGATCTCAGGCTATAGTTTCTTTGGTAAACGGCTTGCAGTTGACTGGCGGCAATCCCAATTCTTTGAGCGTTTATGCCGATCGAGCATTGATTCCCAGTTTTGCCACCGACGCCACCGCCACCGCCACAGAGCGCAAAATCGTGGTCAACTATCCCGCCCGCGACAAGCTTTCCCCCGCCCGCGACATCACCCGCGGCGAGATATCCGCGCTGGTTTACCAAACCCTGGTAGCCACAAACCGGGCTGAGGCAATTAACTCTCCCTACATCGTCTAAGGCCATTGGGAGTACCCGAATCGTCTGATGATTGTCGAACTCAACATTGCGAACCCTTTTTTAAAGGCTCGCAATGTACTAAAGTGAAAAGTTAAGAAATTAAGTAATCCTTAAGGTTCGACTGTGAAATTATGGCTAAAATTCAATTTTCCCGCGGTATCGACGAAGATGTGCTGCCAGAAGTTCGCCTAACCCGTTCTAAAAGCGGAGCTCAAGGTACGGCCACATTTATCTTTGCAAATCCCAAGGCTCTCAGCAGCACCAGTACCCAAGAAATTACTGGAATGTACATGATCGACGAAGAAGGCGAAATCGTGACTCGCGAGGTTAACGCTAAGTTCGTAAATGGTCAGCCTGCGGGTTTAGAAGCTCTTTATCTGATGAGAAGTGCTGAAGAATGGGAGCGTTTTATGCGTTTCATGGAACGCTACTCCGCAGCAAACGGCTTAGGATTTAGCAAGGCATAATGGGTAGTTGGTGATTGGTAATTGGCAGAGCGCCAGTTGCCAGTTGCCGATTACTTAAGATACTAAACCATGACGCAAATTCCTCACCCAGATTTATCAAAAATAGTGGTAAATTGTGCGATTACTACTATTAGCGATACGCGCTCTGCTGACACAGATAATAGCGGATTGTTAACGAAGAAGCTGCTAAAAGATGCAGGGCACTCAGTGGTAGCTTACACTGTTGTTAAAGATGATGCGGCAAAAATTGTCTTGCAAATGCAGGCGTTTTCCCAACGCGAAGATGTGGACGCAATCATTTTTAACGGCGGGACGGGAATCGCTCCCCGCGATACGACTTACGATGTGATGGAGAGTTTGCTAGACAGGATTTTACCGGGATTTGGGGAGATATTTCGGTTTTTGAGCTACCAAGAAATTGGTTCGAGGGCGATCGCCTCTCGCGCAGTTGCAGGGGTGTATCAAGGTAAATTAGTCTTTTCTCTTCCGGGCTCTAGCAATGGTGTGAAACTAGCTGTGGAAAAGCTGATTTTACCGGAATTAGTTCACTTGGTGACGCAGTTGCGCGGTGGCTGAGGACGAAAGTTCGGGCGATCGACTGACTGCATTCACCGCAAGAAACGGGTGGCTTTGAGCGTACTCTATGGCTAAAGTGAGGAAACATCAAAATTCCCTTGACTTAGACTAGATGATTTCGATGAAAAATGCGAGTGTCTGTGCTAGCGAAGATTATCACCGGATTGCTCGGGCGATCGCCTTTATGCGACAAAACCACCTAAACCAGCCCAATCTGGCAACTGTGGCACAACACATCGGACTTAGTGAATATCATTTTCAACGGCTATTTACTCAATGGGTAGGCATTAGCCCCAAGCGGTTTTTGCAATATCTGACAGTTGAATATGCCAAGTCAAAAATCGCTCAGACGAAAAGCCTTCTAGACCTAACATTGGACGTGAGGCTATCGAGTCCCGGACGATTGCACGATTTATTTGTGAACTTAGAAGCAATGTCACCAGGGGAGTTCAAAGCAGGCGGAGCAGGTTTGCAAATTCGTTATGGTATTCATGATACTCCCTTTGGCAAATCTCTAATTGCTACAACTACTCGCGGTATTTGTAATCTTTATTTCTTGGATATAGCCGACGAACAAAGTGCCGAACAAAGACTGCGATTAACATGGAAAAACGCTGAAATCATTCGTGATGAGAAAGCCACTGAATCATGGCGCGACCAGATTTTCAATTCAGAAACTCTCAGCGAGCAAAAACCACTAACGCTCTTGGTAAAAGGCACTAACTTTCAGATTCAAGTTTGGCGAGCACTTTTGAAATTGCCGTTTGGGGCGATCGCAACTTATCAAACTATAGCTCAAATGGTAGCACGCCCAACTGCTGCTAGAGCTGTAGGAAATGCGATCGGTAAAAATCCTATCGGCTATCTAATTCCGTGTCACCGAGTCATTCGAGAATCTGGAGAAGTCGGTGGTTATGCCTGGGGAGTAGAGCGTAAAACAGTCATGTTAGGCTGGGAAGCTAGCCAGACAATCTGCGGAACTACCCTCGCAGGAATAGAGCGCTCTAACGGTGTCAATCACCCGCAGCAGACTACCTCCGCTCCTAACACATAACATCTGTGCGATCGCGCGCGGGAGTTGTTGTGCTGCGTCGCCTAAAAACTTTTAAGAACCTCATTTCCTTTGCTAATTCAAGGGCTGCGATTGTCTGTTCCCGAGTGACACTAGGAAAATGATCTAGAAATACATCTAATGAATCACCAGCCTCAAGATAATCAAGTAGGGTTTTCATTGGCACGCGAGTCCCAACAAAAACAGGGGTTCCCCCCAGAATATCGGGGTCGCTATGAATAACACGGGATGTTAATGTCATAACAAATTCAGCCAACGGGCTACCAGTTTTTACAGCAATTGTATCTTAAATTCATTTAATTTTATTGAGCATAATGCCAAACCAAACATCGCCAACACTTTTACCCGTTTAGGCGGGGAAGCTAGCCGTACAATCTGCGATCGATCCCGATCGCATTACTATTGTTGCTACTTGCCTTTGACATCGATCGCAGATTAATTTCAGGTGCAAGGTCGATCGATATAAACTAGAAGTATTGTGTATCGCTAATTTTTGCAATGATATTGCCCACCGGATCTCGTTCTCCCGCCCTGTTCCAAACTCTTTCGCTGGTAGCCGATCCGATCGCATTTTTCGACCGCAACCAAGCCAAATACGGCGATACATTTACCGCCCGCGTACTGGGGCCCGCTTCGCCCCCCGTCGTGTTCCTGGGCAATCCAGAAGCCGTTCAGGCAGTGTTTACCACCTTGGCTGATGCCTTTGAATTTGGCAAAGTCACCAACGTATTTCGCCCGCTGGTGGGAACAGAATCGCTAATTATGAACGAAGGGGCGCGACACCTGCGACAGCGACAGCTATTAATGCCGGCGCTGCATCGAGAACAGTTGCACAGTCAAGGGCACTTGATTGTGGATTTGACGCGAAAGCAAACACAGAATTGGAAAGCCCAAGATGCGATCGCCGTGCGGCAAGAAATGTCAGAAATTTCGCTGCAAGTAATCCTGCAAGTCGTCTTCGGATTGGTGCCTGGAGAGCGCTACGAACAGCTCAAACACTTGCTCAGCGAACTTTTAGAAGCAATTACCTCTGAGCTGTACTCAATCCAATTTTTCTTTGAACCGTTACAGCAAAATTTGGGTTCTTGGAGTCCGTGGGGGCAGTTTTTGCAGCAGATGGCGCAGATTGACTCGCTGATTTATGCAGAAATTGCCGAAAGGCGATCGCACCCTCTCGATGCGTCTCGCACGGATATTTTGTCAGTGTTGATGATGGCGCGCGACGAAGCAGGCGAATCCATTGGCGATCGAGAATTGCGCGATCAGTTGATGACGCTGTTGCTGTTGGGACACGAAACCACTGGATCTGCCTTGACTTGGGCGTTTTACTGGCTGCATCAGTATCCCGAATCTCTCGCGAAGTTGCGCCGCGAGTTGGATGAATTGGGAGAAAATCCCGATCCGATCGCACTTTCGCAGTCGCCCTATTTAACCGCAGTCTGCAAAGAAGCGCTGCGGGTTTATCCCATCGCCTTAATTTCGCAGCCGCGCAAGGTAAAAAGGGCGATCGAACTTCAAGGCTATACATATCAACCGGGAACCATTTTAATTCCCTGCGTGTATTTGGCGCACCGCCGCCCTGAAACCTACGAAAATCCGGCTTTATTCAATCCCGATCGCTTTTTAGATCGCAAGTTTTCCGCGTCTGAATATTTACCGTTTGGAGGCGGGAGTCGAAGCTGTATCGGGATGGCGCTATCGATGTTTGAGATGAAGCTGGTGTTAGCAACAGTGTTGTCGGCGCGCGAATTTGTCTCAAATCTCGATCGGCCAATTCGTCCGACACGCCGGGGAATAACCTTTGTTCCGCCCGATCGGTTTCGATTAACGGTTGTGGGCGATCGGCATTAGATTCACTTCAGTAAAACGCCGTGTCAAGCAATATACAGCGTATTCCAGGTTTATCAAGTACACCCAGAAACCGGGTTTCTTTACAGTTCTCGGCTATAAACTAATTCTGTTCAATAAACCCGGTTTCTCGCTCTCTACATCTACATGGAATATGCTGTATATTATTCGATGAAAATCCCAGCAACTTTGTCTCCATTCATAGTCATGTGGGCCACAAATTCATCTCCACCATCTTCAAAACTCAGCTTCCACAAATAAATCGGATAATTACCTTGTTTTATCTCACCAAAATAATTAATTGAATATCCCTTTTCCAGGCGTGAAGCGAGCTGATCGCTAACATCGTCAAACATTTTTTGTGTAATGCTCGTTTTGTAGCCTGAATCACCGACTGTGGTAAAAAGCTCGTAATTTTTCGATGCCGTGGCATCCAAAATAACCTGCAAACAATCGAGGACTTTTTGAGAGGGGGCTGTCGGGTTCATGAAGATGTCCTTCTTTTAGGGTTCGATCGAAATCTTCTAGCCTGTTGTCTAAGGCTTAATTGTACCGCTATTGCGATCGAATTAGGTAAATTGATCTCGATATCACGGAATGAATAACCGACCAACTCCCATAGTATAATTGTCAACATCTAGAACAATCTCAACAAAACGCTCAACACATCACTCTCGGCCGTCAAATTCATCAAGGGCGATCGATATCTGCAATTGTCAATACAGGAAACGAATCTGCTGTATTTTCCTCGCGCATCACCTCTTCGAGTGAATCATCACCCTTCATGTTTCGGTTGGCTGTGAGAATCATCATTTGATTTTCTTGAGCATAACACCAAACCAAACGATCGCTAGCGTCCATCGATAGTCCAGCTTCCCTAAAAGTGACAAATCGGATCGATAAGAGTTCAAGCGTTCAAGCCAGCCGAGTTTTGTCAAGATTCCCAGCAAAAGAAGAGCATAGCCGTCAAGATTAAAGTCAACTAGAAAAGTCATCATTGCTGTGCGGCACGTCTCGCTTTTTGCTCCTCAAGTTTTGCCCAAATAGCTTCTTGTCCGGGCTTGTGTGGCATCATTGCAATGCGATCGAACCTTTCGCGGTTGCGATTTTCCCAATAGGAGCGAATTTCTGCTCTTGTTTGCAATACCTGTTGATATTCAGTTTCAAGTCGATCGCGATTAGCTTCAATGTAAGACATAGCAGCGTTAATTCGATCGTCTGTGAGGTTAAATTTATTACGAATCAACTTTGGTGAATACTCAGCTTTCAGAAAATCTATAACATCATAGAGAGTCAGTCTAGTGCCAGAAATCGTCAGTCCTCGCGACGTGCGGATAATAGTCGCTTGTTTGTCAGATACCGGAGTCATACCTATAGCCTTCTATTATTTATGTATCGGATGTATATCATGCAATCGGTTGTACAGTTACAGCGGATCTAATTCACTAAACATTTTACTCCAAATCCCTCACACAAAGTGACTGTTTAGCCATTTGTTTGTACTCATCCAAACCTGACTTCAGGGCAAATTCTGCAATTGCTACGGGATAAGCAGCAGTGAGTTCAATTACATGTTCTGCCATCAGAGGCCAAACCTGCCCGCCTGCCTTGGCGTATGCTGAGATTAACTGATTGAGAGCGCCTTCACCAAACGTGTGGTAATGAGCGACAAAATCAATCGCTGGGTCAGTGACGGCTGCTTCAGTCCAGTCAATAAAACCAGTCACCTGTGCCTGTGCGTCAATAAGAATGTGTCCAGCGTGTAAATCACCATGAGTTAACACCGTTTCTTTCGACCAAATTTCATCTCTTTGGAACCATGATTGCCATCGGTTCCACAACTCTTGACCAACCCCAAACTCGTTTTTCACTGCATCCATCCTCCGCTTCATTGCCACCCGTACTTCTGTCGCTGTCTCAACGGGAATACCTACTTCGCGCGCTTTCTCAATGCTAATTTGATGCAGGGAAACTATACCTTTAGCTAGAGATTCATGGAATTTATCTGGCACATTAGTTGGGTCAATTTCCCACACATAGGCTTTGGCTTCCAAATCAATTGTACCCGCCGGCACGCCCTTTAATGCCCTGTAAGCGATGAGTTCATCTGTGGCAATAGTCCATAGCGGCACTTCCACGCTTAAAAGAGGAGCAATCAGTTCCAGCGTGCGTTTTTCCTTGTTCGCCGACGGCAAAACATCCTCCCGCCTAGGAAGACGCAAAACCCAACGTTCTCCCTCAGTGTCGGTTGCCAACACGACTTGAAAATCGAGTCCCGATTCATTAAATTGCAGTGAACTTTCTTGAATAGTCAAACCGTGCTGATGAGCTAACTCAAGCACTTCTTGCGGTGATTTCATCTTTTCGATCGACTTTTTTACTATCGAGTTTTTTACTATTGCATATCAACAATGCTGCTTGCAGCCACACAACTGTTAATATAACGCTGTTGCGATCGCATCCACTTTTTAAGTACGATCGACCGCAAACACATTCCCCCAAACCTAACTATTTACTGCTTCAGCAACAATAGTCCGGTGTCGGACTGTATTGCAAGTGATTGTCGGCATTCCAAAACCAGAATCAACCAAAGCCTGCTCAATATCCAACCCAAAATACTGATCCAAATAAGGCTCCGTACTCTTGAGCAAAGTCAAAATATAAGGAGGCATTTTAGCATAAACTTCCGACTGAGGATTCATATCCATAATTGTCAAATGTCCGCCAACACGCAGCAAACGCCTCGCTTCCCTAAATACTTCCTTCGCAGCTTTCTGCGGCAACTCGTGACAAACCAGACAAATAGAAACTAAATCAAAAGCAGCCGCAGGTAAACCAGTAGATTCAGCAGCAGCGTGTACCCAAGTCGGAGATTTTTGATTTAAAGATTCAGATTTTCTTTGTTGAGAACGGTATTGAGCAACTGCTAAAAAATAAGGCGACAAATCAACACCGACAATTTTTGCTTCCGGGTAAACATCCCCAAGCGCAAAGGTACTCATTCCTACGCTGCATCCCAAATCGACAATATCTTGCGGTGTTTTGGCAATTTGAGATTTAACGATTTCGTGATAGCTGGCGCGGAGTTTAGCATCGCCTTCTGCACCAGCTTCTGGCCAAATTCCCGCATGAACTGCACGGGCTGCAACTTCAACTTCTGTGGCAGCTTCCCAACTCATATTACCTTTTTCGTAGGCGTGAAATGAAGTTAGATAATATTTCGGGTAAACAAGATCGGGATTTTCTACGCTGAGCAATTCTGCATCCCAATTCCGGGCTAAAAGTGCTTGGGCATCTTGCCGCCAATGCACGCCGATTCTTTCGGCTCTTTTAATCATCATTTCCCGCGCTTGGTGCTTGGCTAAATCGGCCAAAGGTTTGATGGAGAGTACGCCGTTTACTAAGCGCGATGCTAATCCTGGAGTTGTGTTAACAGCAGCAGTCATATTTTATTTGTTTCTATTTGGCGATAGTTATTTTACCACGGCACTGGATTCATAGTTCATTTTCGTGCTTTGACTGAAGCTTTAACTTCTTCCCAAGTCAGCACATTTTCAGGATTTGCTTCAGAATCATTAATTCGGCGATCGAGTTCCTGCTTTTGAAACTCTGTAAGGTCGGGGTGAACCTGTTCTGCCGCTATACTTTCCAAGATTGCTTGTACAAGACGAATCCGATCTTGAATGCTGAGGGCGACGATCTGATTTAAAGTGGCTGTGAAATCCATAAATTTTAGTTAAGCGTCATGGAGGTAATGAATTAGTACATCTCAAATATAGCGGACAGGGTTTTGTCCAACAAACTGAACATTGCAATTGACAATACGCCCGTCTAAAAACTTTACAACAAGCCTATTATCCTCTTTTCTATAGCTGGCGCTTCGGTCAAATATACCTTCAATCATCTGTGATCCGACAAAGTTTATAACTTGAACATGAGTAATTCTCTGAACCCTGTCTTCTGCAATAACCCAAGCCCCAGACTCTGACTTGGCAAGCAGATCTAGCAAATTATCATCTGTTCGGACTTGAAGTGTAAGTTTTGCCATGATGACTGTCATATGTAAGTTCGCTGCTTGGGAATTATTATAACTCAAAACTATTAACCGCTGGCATCCGTCAGAATTTAGACTTTTCTGGAATCCCTTTGCCCGAAGTTGGAGTATTTGGAAGAACACTTTTAAATCTGGCTATTCAGGAGTTTGTGATGAGCAAGTCTATTGTGGAATTGGTTGACAATTTGCCGTCTTCTGGGATTACTGTGATGATGCTCAAATCCCTGGATTTTGTGGTTCCCGGCGAGTGGAACAATCTCACGGGTTTTGATAATACTATTCAAGCGGTGACAGGAGAAACCGATCGCACATTAGTCCAAAAAATTCGCAGCAGGGCGATCGAGCTTTACGCCAACTCCAACGAGCCCTATCAAGGCGCAGTCAAGCTTTACCAGCTTGCAGACAGCGCTGACAGTGCGTTGGGCGCAACCGCTATGGCAAATAAAATCGGCGAAAAAATCGGCTTTCTCTCCTTCATGAGCCGCCTCACTCCCAAGGCTGACACCACTCAAACTATAGATTTATGCGTCAAAGTGGCGATCGAACTCATAGTCTTTTGCAAGCTTAACAATATTTCCCTTAACAACGCGGGAAGCTTTGCCAATTACTTATCACAATACAAAGGCGAATCTCTAATGCGGATGGCTGCATTAGTATGCGCTGACGGTTTAATTCCCCTCGGCCCGGACTTCCTTCGAGTAGCGCAAAACACCCTAGGCGACTTAAATCCTTCAACCTTGCAGCAAAACTCAACATTCCAAAATATCAGCAACCTAATTCCCGGCGCAAATAACGCCCAAAAATTCGGATTCGTCACAACAACCTTCGCCTCAGCCCAAGGTTGGATGAACAATTTAGTGCAGTCTCGCGGCTTAACTCCCGCCACAGTTTTAGGAAATCTCAAGCAATACGTTGATGTTACCGATGACAAATTGGATTATGTCGCCGCGTTTTTGGACATGACTACCAATTATTACGAACATACGGGAATTCAGACGGTTGCTCGCCAATTGATCGATCGAGCTTATGCTGAAACATTATTCCCCAGAATGTAACCTCCTGCAATAAATACAATGCGAGGAGCTCTTTCATGCACCTCGCATTCCCCCGATTGCTGATTTTATTCTGCTTAGTCTCAAGCCGACGCGCATCTTTCTAGATGATAAGCTGTTGTGCAAATAAACATTGTATATTTTGATGACAATCAAAAATTGTCAAATCCTCTCCCCCTCTCCCCTGATCCCCATCGGACCCTCAATCGCCATACACAATATATATGAGCAACAGCTTACTGCTAGACGCAAGCACAGTCAAAAACCGGGTTCTTTTACAAAAATTCACAGCTTATAGTCGCAAAATAAAATAAAAAACCCGGTTTTTTTGCCTCAAAGCGACTTACTTCGTCGCCCAAAAACCTTACCTGTGAAGTAACCTAAAAAATGTGAATAAAGTTCAAGAATTAAGCAAAAACAACAGTGCGATTGCCATAAACTAAAACACGATTTTGTAAATGATATCGCACCGCCCTTGCCAAAACAACTCTTTCTAAATCTTTACCTTTGCGAACTAAATCCGACACTGCATCGCGATGACTCACGCGCACAACATCTTGCTCAATAATCGGGCCAGCATCTAAATCGGGGGTAACATAATGAGCTGTTGCACCAATGATTTTTACCCCTCTTTCATAAGCCCTTTCATAGGGATTTGCCCCTATAAATGCTGGCAAAAATGAATGGTGAATATTAATCACGTTGGGAAATTTTATCATAAAATCTTGACTTAAAATTTGCATATACTTCGCCAAAACCACTAAATCTATGTTATAATTTTTAAGAACTTCCAACTGTCGTGCTTCTTGAATAGCTTTATTGTCTTTAGTGATGGGAATATACTCAAAATTTATACCATATTGTGCAGCAATAGGTTTTAATTTTTCATGATTACTAATAATCAGCGGGATTTCACCCCAGATTTCTTGAGAGCGCTGCCGCCAAATCAAGTCTAACAAACAATGATCTTGACGACTTACCCAGATCGCAATCCGTCTAACTTTTGAGGAGAAATGTAATTGCCAATTTGCTTGTAAATCCTTGGCGATTTCACTAAAAGCTGGTGTGATTTCTTCGGTTTTCAAGTCGAAATCGTCTAATTGCCATTCCAGACGACTTAAAAACAATCCTGCGGTAAAATCAGTATGGTGATCCGCATGAATAATATTGCCATTATGGGAAGCGATAAAATTAGCAAGTAAGGCGACAAGTCCTTTGCGATCGGGACAGGAAATTAAAAGGGTTGCAGTAGGGCGAGTCATGGTAGAATTACAAAAAGTTTAAGTTTTTAATCTCACTTGATTGTATCAGGATCAGCGTGATATGGCGATCGCCAATCATTAGTTATCTCATGTTACCTCGTTCCCAGGCAGAGCCTAGGAACGCTGATACTTTGGCTCCGCCTCGTCTTAACCATCTAAAAAACCCTTGATTGCCACAATGGGAAGAAGTAGATACCAAGTAATATATTCCGAGAACTAACCGTACTTTGTCACCTGTACAATTATCAACTAGATTCCTGTATTCATTCAGCCAGAAATAGTACAAATAGTCTGAAATTTCTCAAGTTTTATGCAACGGTAGAAGCGCTTGGCTTTACAGGGTTACGTACTGATGGAAAATCATTTGCATTTAATCGTAACTTCTTCAGAAATGTCAACGCAAATAAGGAATTTTAAATCATTTACTGCTCGCTCCATAATTGACTTGCTTGAAAAAAATAAAACTACCAACATCCTGGAGCAACTCGAATTCAATAAAAAACTACACAAAAAAGACCAAAAATACTAGCTATGGCAAGAAGGGTTTCACCCACAAGCTATTTTGAACGAGGAAATGCTGTTGCAAAAATTGGAGTACATTCACAATAATCCTGTCAGGCGCGGCTATGTGGACGATCCAGCTTGTTGGAGATATTCTAGTTATCGCAATTATCTCGATCGCGATGGATTGTTGGTAGTTGATTTGATTGATTTTTGAGTCGGATGATTTATTTATTTGAAGGAGCGAGGCTGAGCCAAAGCATCTGCGTTCCCAGGCTCTGCCTGGAAACGAGGGATATCTAAAAATCCAGGATTTAATTACCAGCTAAAATCTCTTCGAGTGCTAATTTTAGCGTCGGATACTGATATTGAAAACCACTAGCTAAAGTTTGTTTTGGCAAAACTTTCTGCCCTTCCAAAACAACTTTAGCACCGTCTCCCAACAGCAATTCTAAAGCAAAACTTGGCACGGGCAACCAAGAAGGCCGATTTAAAACTTCCCCTAAAGTTTGGCACAATTCATTCATCCGCACCGGATTCGGTGCTGTGGCATTCAAAACACCTTCAACTTGCGGATTTTGCAGGGCGTACAAAATTAAATCAACCACATCCTCGCGATGAACCCAAGAAAACCACTGTTTTCCTGTACCAATTGGGCCGCCAGCAAATAGTTTAAAAGGTGGTAGCATTTTAGCCAGGGCGCCTCCCATTCCCAAAACTATCCCCAGCCGCAAAATTGCTAGCCTTGTACCGGCATTTTTTGCAGGTTGCGCCGCTGTTTCCCACTCTTTGCAGACTGTTGCTAAAAAATCGTTTCCCGCAGGGCTGTTTTCGTCAAACTCGGCGGTTTCGCTGGTGCCGTAATAGCCGATCGCCGATGCGCTAACAAACACCGATGGTTTAGGATTAGCATTGACGATCGCCTCTACCAATTTTTCCGTCGTCAGTTTGCGACTGTCCAAAATCGCTTGCTGGCGCGCCGGAGTCCACTTTTCCTCCGCAATCGGCACCCCAGCTAAATTGACAACAGCGTCGCAGCCCGCGATCGAGTTTTGCCAATCACCAGACTCCGCCGGAGTGTAGGCGACTACTTCTAAATTCGGATAAGCTGAAGCCGGAAAAACTCGCCCAGCCTTGGCCGCATCCCTGCTCAAAACCACCGCTTGATGTCCGGCGGCTTGCAGTTTCTCCACCAGCCGGCTACCTACAAATCCCGTTGCTCCCGCGATCGCTACTTTCATCTTTCTTCCCGCACTTGATATCAACAGCAGTTTACACGATCGTCCAAACTTGTTTTGGATTATACAAAATTGACAGCCCCCTCGATCGCCTCCACACCAGCCAACTAGATTTTCATTAAACTGATAAAGGACGCGAGAATCAAAAACAATGCCTGCAAAAAAACCAAAGCTTCTAATTGCTGCCGCCGCCGTCGCAGCAGGTAGCGTCGCGGTCTACTTTTACTTCCAGGGTTTGAGCCAACAAATATCAAACCCTCAAGAAAGCGCCAAAGTTGTACCCGACGAAGCAACGATGGCCGCCTTCATCTCCCCCAATCCCCAAGCGCTGGCTCAGTTGCAGCAATTTGGTACTCCGGGCGCTCAAAAGTTAATCGGTGCGGGTTTGAAGGCCTTTCAAGAACAAAGCTTGGCAGGCACTCAAATCGACTTTGACAGGGACTTAAAGCCCTGGCTGGGGGGGGTGATGGTTGCTTTGTTGCCACCGGATGCTGGGGCAAAAACAGAGCCTCCTAAGCTACTGGTTGTAGTCAGCGTCAAAAATAAAATTAGCGCTTGGAATTTTGCGAATAAATTAAAATCTCAGCAAGGTGCAAAAACTCAAGAAACTGAGTATAAAGGAGTTAAAATTTCGGAAATTGCTGAGCCAACTGGCAAGCGCTACAGTGTGGCTTTGCTGAACGACCAATTAGTTATGGCTCCTTTGAGAAAGCCTGTGGAATTGGCGATCGACACTTTTAAAGGAGCACCCTCCCTCGCTACCCAGCAGAGTACAACTAAGTTTTTTTCCGAGAGTGCTGGGGTAAAGAATCCGATCGCCACTGTTTACATTGCTGATTATTCAGCCTCCGTGCAGCAGTTGAAAGCTAATTTTCCCGATGATTTGCAACCGCTTTTGACCGTGATGCAGCAGTTCAAACAAGTCAAGTCTTTGGTTGCGGGAATAGGGGCGGACAGTTCGGGATTGAGGGTAAAAACCATCGCTCAGCTAGACCCTAAATTAATGCAGCAAAATTCGCCATCCCCGTCGAAATTGTTGTCGAGATTTCCCGGCGAAACTATTGCTTTAGTCGGCGGTAAGGGACTGGATAAAATTTGGTCGCAGGCGACGGCAGAGGCAAAGGATAGCCCGGAAGTCGATCGGGGAATTCAGCAGGTTCGCGATAGTTTTAAGCGGTTGGATTTGGATGCAGATCGCGATGTTTTTGGCTGGATGAATGGGGAATTTGCGATCGGGGCGATCGGTTCGGATCGAGGTATTTTGTCTCAGTTGGGGATGGGGGCGACGATGATTTTTGAAACTAGCGATCGCCCCGCAGCAGAAGCCACCCTCGAAAAACTCGATGCGATCGCCAAAAGCAATCCTACAGTCAGTGTCGCCCCCAGACAAATTCAGGGAAAAGAAGTTACAGAGTGGAAAATACCGCAGCAAGGCACTTTATTCGGCCACGGTTGGCTAAATGAAAATTCTGTGTTTGTCGCTTTCGGCGGCCCTTTAATTGATGTCATCACGACAGCGCCACCGCAACCGCTAAGCAGCAGTCCGAGTTTTCAGGCGATCGCCACTTCTTTACCGCAAGCCAACCAAAGTTACTTTTACATAGATATGGAAAAAGCCATGTCTTGGGCCAACCGTTATTTACTCGCAATACAGCCCAATTTAGTTTCGCCACCAGTGGCTGATTTGCTCAATTCTCTCCGAGGAGTTAGCGTAGCGACAACTTCGACAGAACCGACAACTGCTAAGCTTGAAATGCTGTTTGCCTTAAAATCTCACAATTAGGCGATCGGGAATCGGGAATCGGGAATCGGGAATTGGTAATTGGTAATTGGTAATTGGTAATTGGCGATCGGTAATTTTTCTATCCATTAAATCCATTACAAAATCCGTTGCCCAACTTATTTCGATCCGTTACATCCCGTACACTGCTTCTTCCCTCTTCCTTCTTCCTTTTTCCCTCTTCCTGATGACTAATGACTAATGACTAATGACGGCAGGAGGGCGTGCACGCACCATCCACCGCCCCTACTGACTAATAACCAATAACTAATAACTAATAACTAATAACCAATAACCAATAACCAATAACCAATAACCAATAACCAATAACCAATAACTAATAACCAATAACCAATAACCAATAACTAATAACCAATAACCAATAACCAATAACCAATAACTTCTCAAAAAAAAGTTGCTGCCTCTCCAGGGAGGGCAGCTACTCAAATAAAGCATTTTAATGTCTCTCAAAACTTCTAGATTAACCTTCAGACATTCCCGACTTATTCGGCAATTGCAAGTCATCGGGATCTACATAATGACAAACTGCTTTGTCCATACAAATCAATGCCCAGCCGGATTTATCGATGCTCATCAACTTGTAAGAAGCTGGCTGAATAAAGAAACCTTTGTGGTTGCGGGTGGCAGGTTTGATGTTAACGTGGCTGTCATTGCTCATGTTGTTACAACTCCTAGTATTTATTGTAGTCAATTCTCAAAACCGCTGAGCTGGTTTGTCGATCGTCTAAGTTTTAAAATACTAACACTGCCTTTCTGAATTTTCCATAAAGTTATTTATTGATTTATTACGAAATTGTAATAAATTACTAACTCTATTTCCTTGATCCCCGCTAAATAATCGGCTTTTCTAGGTATTTACGGCTCTAAAAGCCACTGCTTGACACGGGCGAGACTCTTCCAGTCGGGTTTTCTGCTTAATCCGTCTTCAAAATTTTTTTTAACTTCGTCCAGCAACTCTTCGGAAGCCATCAGAAGTTGCTGAGCGACTTCTACGTGGGGACGCACTCCTTTTTCTTTGAGGTCGAGGATCGCGACTGCCAGGTTGATGCGAGCTTGGGGGTCGTGAGGGTTCAGTTTAACGGCTGTTTTGGCGGCCTTTTGAGCAGATGTGGGTTTATTTTCCAAGAGGTACAGCCACGAGAGGCTAGCCCAGGCATTGCCATTTTTGGGAGCTTTTTCGCACACTTCTTTGAACACTGGGATCAGATTGGCAGGGGCTTCGCCAGCTTGGTAGCGATCGAAACCTTCTTTAAACAATTCTTCTGGAGTCATGCGATTTGAGATTGAGAATATGAGATGTGGAATTTTGGATCGATCGAACAGGGCATGGCACAATTAATAACTTTCGGTGCCACGCCCTATTTTAAGTTTAGGTAGAAAAAGAACTACCGCAGCCGCAAGTCTGAGTAGCGTTGGGGTTGGTAAACTTAAACCCGCCCCCGATCATGGCATCGCTGAAGTCTAGCACCAAGCCGTAGAGATAAAGAATGCTTTTGCGATCGCACACTACCTGAAAACCATCGTAGTCAAACACCTCATCGTCGGATTTCACAGTGCTCGGGTCTGCGAAGTCCATCACGTAAGACATACCAGAACAGCCGCCCTGGCGCACCCCTACCCGCAAGCAGAGGTCTGTACCTTGTTTTTCTCGAAGAGCTAAAACTTGACGGACAGCAGAGTCCGTCATTTGAATCCCTCGCTTTTGTGAAATGGCTTGAGTCATAATTTGCCGAACTCCTGAGACTGTCTAATGCTAAGAGTTTAATCTTATCCCTCTATTGTACAGGGAATTAGTCAGTTGGCAGTTGGCAGTTGGCAGGAAAGCTGTTGACGGTTGACGGTTGACGGTTGGCTGTTGACGGTTGACGGTTGACGGTTGACGGTTGACGGTTGACAGGAAAGCTATTGACTGATGACTAATGACTAATGACTACTGCCTACTACCAACTGCCTACTGCCAACTCATGTCTCCTTTCCCAAGCTTGATGTCCTCTCCCCCCATAGGGTTTATGATTGATAAGCAGCGGTTGACCGGCTACCGGCACCGCAACAATGCTTCACCCAACGGGCTTACTCTATGGCAGCGCTGAATCGCTCTACTCTTCGTCGGTTACAAAACTTACCTCAAATTCCCAGCGTGTGGGAGGGCGACCGCCGACCCTTATCTAATGCTGACTCGCACATGATGCTAGAGGACGACAACGATCCGGAAGCTGGTGGCGAGTGCATTCTCTGGGTGGACGGCTCTGAAGGCGTCGTGAGGGCTATGGACGTGGTAGGGCCAGATGCCGGCCCAGAGGCGATCGTCCGGGCTCTGCTGCGAGCCATGGAACATCCCCAAAGTCCGGCTCCCGCAGTCCGCCCCCAAAAAATAGTAGTCAAAAACCGAGAAATTCAATTTTACCTGCGCGGCGTACTTCAAGATTTGGCAATTTCCATTGACTACGTACCGGAATTGCCCCTAATCGACGAAATCTTTCGGGGAATGGAAGAGGTCGCTGTAAATCGACCTCCCGAATTACCCCCTCAGTACGCCGAAGTTCTCATGGAAAAAGCCGCTCAAATTTGGCATGATGCTCCGTGGCGGACTTTGAGAGAACACCAAATTATATCTATTGAAATCAATCAGTGGGATGTTGCCAGCCTCTACGTGTCTGTATTGGGACAAGGCAGAATGGACTACGGAGTTTTGCTGTACCGTTCTCTAGAATCCTTGAAGCGGTTTCGGGAGCGAGTCGTCAACGATGAATCTTTTGAAGATTTAGAGCAGGCTTTTTTAGGACAAGACTGTTTGTTTCTCACCTTTGAAAGTGCAGCCGATTTTGATGAAGATGATGAAGAGGACGAAATTGATTTAGCCGATTTGCCTCCATCGGAAATTGAACCGAACTTTGGTAATTTGCATCCTTTAGAAGGATTGCGATCGATTCTTTACGAAGAAGAAGCTCTGACGATGTTAGTTGCTCTCGAAGCATTTCACCGCTTTTTCCGCAACAGTCGCCGGAAATTGGGAGCAGATACATTTCCCACTCTCAGCAGTCGCTACCGCATCCCCGTTCCGCAGCCTGATGGAGAAATTCATCAGATATCCGTTAAAGTTTCGACAATGCCCGAGGTATCTGTCGAACTATTAGAGATGCTCGACGATGACGATGATGATGAGGATGATGAATTTGAAATGCCACTGTTGCGGGACGATTTGGTGCCGCCAAATTCATTCTTGAGTCTCGGTGTCGTACCTTGGCAAACGGTAGAGTTTCTGCGAGGAAATGCCCAGTTTCACCAAAGTGCAGAAGTTGATATTAAGGCCGACGGAGACGGTTTGCCTGTGGTGATGATCCAAACTTCCAATCCGAAGGCAAAAACTATGATTCAGGATTTGAAAGAAGCTGGAGGGGTCAAGGCAATTTGTTTTAATCCGGGGGAAGATCCTTTTCAAGACGAGCAGTACGATTTGGGTATTTTGCAAGCTCAAAATGGAGAACTCTATTTATTTGGGGAGTTTAATGAAAACGACCCGGTGCATCAGGAAGCTCGCAAAAAATGGGAGCGCCGCTGTCAGTTAACGAACGGTTGGTGCGGTTTGGTGATTGCTAAAGGCTTGATGGGTGCTTCTCGCGGTCAGCCTCAATTTAAGGATATGATCGCTTTATTTGAGGTGCGCTGGGTATCTGCTAAAGACCTGGGAATTGGCCCGCTTGAGTTGATGCCGATGTTTTGAAGGAAGAGTTGATATTTGATGGTTGATTGTTGATAGGAAGAGTTGATATCAGGAATAAGGAAGAAGAAAATGTAAAAATAGTTATGTATGGTGCGCTAGGCGCACCATAGTTGTTTAATTATTAGATTTCTCAAAACTAGAAAATTGTTGTAGTCAAATAGTAGAAATTTAGGAATGAGAATTTAATAATTTAAGTGATTGCTCGTTACTAAACCCTTCCTAGTAATTGTTCTGGGGCGATGAAGAGCCTCCTTCGATCTTGCAATTTACGGGAGAGAGGACTGTAGGAGTTGCTTAAGTTATTAAGTTTTCGATCCTTAGTTGTTTTGACCGCGAGGAGATGAGAGGTCTATTAAATGATCTTAAAAAAAACAACCAAGAAACGCAGCGATTAGTAGGTGTAAATTATGAGTATCTAGAATAATTAATAGAACTCTGTACCCAACTATATCAAACAATCTTCCCCGCAGATCCAGATATCCCCGCAATCCGCAACGCCCCGGAATTCAAGGGATTAATTCCGCAGCTCAAAAACCTGGAGCAAAAACCGCACCTTGCCTTAATTACCGATATACCGCTGGAATTGCCGCTAACAAATTTGGCGGTGGATGGAGAGGATTTGTTGCAGGCGGTGCAGGATGGGATTGGGGGGATTGGTGCGTGATTTTGGGGGTTTTGGCACTCCGAAAGTCCGGTAGGGGTTGAAATATCTGGCGGATTTTCGGGTTGTGCAATGCCTAAGTGCGATCGAGCAAAAACAGATACGAACAAATCCTTTAACCTACAATATTAATTCACCAAAGCCATCACGCCCGCCTCCCCCAAGATTCCCAAACCATGTCCAAGCCCAAAAAGACCACCACCAAAACCTACACCGAAATCAACCTCAGCGACCCGCAATACTACTTCAACCGAGAACAAAGCTGGCTGGAGTTCAACAACCGCGTGCTCCACGAAGCCCTAGACCCCCGCACGCCCCTGCTAGAAAGACTCAAATTTCTCGCTATTTTTAGCTCAAATCTAGACGAATACTTTATGGTGCGCGTGGCGGCACTCAAGCAGCAAGTAGAAGCAAAAGTCAGCAAATTGACCTCCGATGGCAGCAAGCCCCAAGAACAGCTAGATGCCATCCACAAGCGCTTGTTGCCGATGGTTACTCAGCAACACGCTTATTTTGACCAAACCCTGCGGCCGAAATTAGTAGCAAACGGCATCCACATTCTCGACTACATCGACCTCAATCAAGAACAGCGCAATTACTTGCACCGCTACTTCCAAGAACAAGTATTTCCCGTACTCACACCCCTAGCGGTTGACCCCAGCCACCCATTCCCTTTCCTTTCCAATCTCAGCCTCAATTTAGCAGTTGTTGTCAGAGACCCGAACACCCAGGAGGAATTGTTTGCCCGCGTCAAAGTACCGCAGGTTTTGCCTCGATTTTTGCAGCTACCGGGGGATTTGCAATGGCAGCAAAAAGGCAAGTCTCCTGTGTGGACGGGGGTACCTCTAGAACAGGTAATCGCGCACAATTTAGAGGCTTTGTTTCCGGGGATGGACATTCAGGAATATCACCCGTTCCGCATTACTCGCAATGCTGATTTGACTGTGGAGGAAGATGAGGCGGAGGATTTGCTGCTGGCTATAGAACAGGAACTCCGCAAGCGTCGGTTTACAGGTTCTGCGGTGCGCCTGGAAATTCAAGCGGTTATGCCGCCTGCTGTGCGAGATATGTTGAAGGATGAGTTGGATCTCGGGGAGCAGGATGTTTACGTCGTAGAGGGGCTGCTAGGCCTCAAGGATTTGATGTCTTTTGTCGGGCTGCCGGTGCCGGAACTGAAAGACCCCCCGTGGACTCCGGTGGTGCCGCCGCGCTTGCGGAATTCGCAATCGCCAGTTTTAGGCAAATCGATGTTGGATGTTGAGGATGGTGAGGATATTTTCACGACTATCCGCCAGGGAGATGTGATGCTGCACCATCCCTATCACTCGTTTGCGGCGACGGTGCAGCGGTTTATTACTGAGGCGGCGCACGATCGCTCCGTGTTAGCCATTAAGATGACTTTATACCGCACTTCTGGTGATTCGCCGATCGTCAGTGCCTTAATTGAAGCAGCGGAAAACGGCAAGCAGGTAGCCGTTTTAGTCGAGCTTAAAGCCCGGTTTGACGAAGAAAATAATATTAATTGGGCTCGCAAGTTAGAACAAGCTGGAGTGCACGTTGTTTACGGTTTGGTGGGACTAAAAACCCACACCAAGATTGTGATGGTAGTGCGCCGCGAGGACGGATTTATTCGTCGCTACGTCCACATCGGCACGGGAAATTACAACCCGAAAACGGCTGGACTGTATACTGATGTGGGTTTGTTGAGTTGTCGCGAAGATTTGGGTGCGGATTTGACGGACTTGTTTAATTATTTAACCGGTTATTCGCGGCAGATATCTTATCGAAAATTGTTGGTTGCGCCGGTCAATATGCGCGATCGATTTTTAGCATTAATCCGCCGCGAGGCAGAATTCTGTCGGTCGAATAGTGATAGCGGCATGGGTAGCTGCGGCCGGATTGTTGCTAAAATGAATGCTTTAGTTGACCCTCAAATCATTGTTGCTTTGTACGAAGCTTCGCAAGCGGGAGTTAAAATTGATTTGATTGTGCGGGGGATTTGCTGTTTGCGTCCGGGCGTTGAGGGTGTTAGCGAAAATATCAAGGTTATCAGTATTATCGGCCGCTTTTTAGAGCATTCGCGGATGTTTTATTTTTTCAACGGTGGCGACGAAGAGGTGTATATTGGTTCTGCTGACTGGATGCAGCGCAATCTTACAAGACGGGTTGAGGCGATCGTCCAAGTGGAAGATCCGACTATAGTGATGGAGTTACAAGAAATTTTGGGTGTGATGTTGGCGGACAACCGTCAAGCCTGGGATTTGCAACCTGGGGGACACTATTCTCAGCGGCGGCCGCCTGCTAATAACCCGGAGGTTAGTTCCCAACAGATTTTGATGGATATGGCGATGAATTAGTCAATAGTTGTTAGTTGTTAGTCATCAGTCATCAGTCATTAGTAAAATTTGCAGTTAGCAGTTGTCTGTTCTTGTTACCTATTAAGCTATTGTGCATTTAATTTTCAATGTCATGGCGGGTTCTGGGGGCTACAAAATTTTTACTAACATAACTATAAAAATTAAATGCGCTGCCGCTTAGCTAACAACTGATGACCAATGACTGATGACTGTTGACTGTTGACTGTTGAGTGTTGACTAACAACTAACAACTAACAACTAACCACTAACAACCAACAACCAACAACTAACAACTAACAACTAATGACTAATGACTAATGACTAATGACTGTTAAAAGTACGCTTAAATTCTTCTAACAAATCGTCAATTTCCTCGATCGCCTGACTGACATCGATTCTCAGAGATCCCAAGTCCGATCGATCTAACAGCCGCACGAGAGATTCCCGCTTGATTTCGATTTCTGCTACGCGCTCTTTAATTGTCTGTGCATCCATTGTTTTTCGCCTTTGCTACTATTAACAAAAATATTTGACATTCCCCCTGCGAACAGACGAGAATTTTTAATTCGCCGACATGGATTTCTGAGTTCGTCCTTCACTGTTTTTTATATTGTAAGTGACGAACGCGATCGGGGTTTTTGAATCTGTGTTATATTTTGATTGTACCTCAAAAAATGAGCTAAACTTCAACGCAGAAAAGGCGGACGCTTAGAATCTGCGGGTTTGTTTTTCATCACTTCAGTTAAAAATCGCTTCAGAGCTTTCTCGCGATTTTTCATAAAAGCCGACCAAAATCCCGGTTGATATTCGTCCATCGTCTTGGCTAGGGCCCAGACATCGATCGCTAAGATATTATAAAGCCTTTCATCTTCGCGTTTGAGCGAGTTAATCTGCTCTAGAACCGACTTGTTTGTTACCGCAGTTTTTCTGTCTTCGTCTTTGATCATGTCCGAAAATTGGTTGAAAGGGCAAGATGGTCGATCGCAAGTTCAAATCTCTATACTTTAATCATACTGCCGATCTCGATTGCCTTCTGGAACCCGCGCCACACAATTTACACGGATATTTACCAGTCGCAAGGCCGCTGGGGAAAGCGGGATAAGTTTTGGGCGAGAGACAAGATTGTGCGCGCACAGCCCTCCCGCCCTTATTGACGCTAGCAGTTTTCGCAGGTATTTTGGCAAAAAAACTAAATTTTTTCCATACTTTTTGCCCGATAATAATTAAAGTATCTTGTTTCTGTCGGACTACTTACCTCACGAATATGTTACGTAAAACTTCTTTAGCAAGCCTAGCCTTAGTTGTGGGCGGTATCCTAGCAGTAGTCGGTTTCTATGCCTACTTCACCGACAAACCTACCTTAAATCTAGCCGGGTTTTTTTATGGAATTCCGCTGTTGTTGGGAGGGTTAGCGCTGAAAGCAGCCGAACTCGAACCAGCGGAGTTCACCCAACCCACCTCTCCCGAAGTTCTCCTCCTGCGAGAAAGTCAGGCCACGGAGACTCAAAACCAAGTCCGCAAAGATATCACCCGATTTCGCTACGGCCAACCCGCGCACTTAGATGATTCTCTGGAGCGCTTGGGGCTGGCCCCGACAGACGAGGAACGGCCTGTCCTCCAAGGGTTGCGGGAAGTAGATGTGGATGGTGCTTACGGGTTAATTCTAGAGTTTTATTCGCCACTGATACCGATCGAAGTTTGGGAAGAAAAGCAAGAAAAAATAGCTAAATTCTTTGGCCCGGGTTTGGATGCACAAGTCACTCAAAAGCCTGATGAGAAAGTTGAGTTGGCTTTAATTACCAGTCCTAAAGCTTAATGTGGTTTTAAGTTTTGAGTGCGAGAATTTTCAATTTGGAAAAAAGCATTTTTTTTATTACTCGTTACCAGGCTCTGCCTGGTAATGCAGGTGCGGAGGCTCTGCTTCTTTTTACCTCGCGACTTGTGGAGATAGAAAAGCGTGACAGATGCTTGAGTTATTAACTTTTCGTTCCTGAGTGTGAGAATTTTCAATTCACCGATTATATTATGTGCGGTCGATCGATCGCAATCAAAACGATTCGATCGTTCGGACGTTAGTTATAGGAAAAAAACAACTAAAATCCGAAGGATCAAACCAATAGGATCGTTAAAGCTGACATGATATTAATTATTCATCCTGCATCGCTTCCAATACTGATTTTAGCGACAGCTTGAAACCTGTCGCTATCAGCAAAAGCTCGATCGCCCGTTGAGATTTTGCCCAAATCTTATTTTATGTAATTATAATATTCCTTGAGGAGCGATCGACCATCTTAAATCAGGAGCAGCACAAATGGTTCCGTCCCAGACCCGGATAGGTATTATCGGCGCAGGAACATCAGGATCGTATCTGGCAATTCTGCTGATTCAACAAGGGTTTCAGGTTGATTTGTTTGAAAAAGCACCCCATCCGCGCACCGACGGCTGCGGTATCCTGATCGTACAACCAGGTATGCAAGCACTGCATCAAGGCAACCCGGAAATTACCGAAAAAATTATCAATTCGGGCGATGCTGTCAAAGTATTCGAGTTTCGCAACCTGCGCGGCGGTGTCATCAATTCCGAACCCGTCACCTACGAAGAAAACGAACTCCCCGGAATGCTGGTACACCGCAAAGCTATATTAGAAGCAATCCTCGACGAATTACCCCCAGAATGCCTTCATTTTAATGCAGAATTAGCATCGATCGCCCAAACCGAGCACAGTGCCATCGCCCACTTTAAAGATGGCAGTAAATGGGAAGGCGACCTGTTAATTGGTGCCGATGGAATCGTCTCAAAAGTTCGTCAATCTATAGTTCCCAACGTAGAACTATTCTATTTAGGCGATATCGTTTGGCGAGGAATAGTCGAAGATAATAGCTTCTGTCCAGAAGGAAACTTTTTTGTGTATGTACGCGGTAGGGGAATTTATGCCAACTTCTTTCACATTGGTGGAGGGCGCACTCATTGGGGTTTCTTTATCGAAAAAGAACGCGCCGACTCCGAAATCGGAAAACTGCAACCAAATAATACTATCATTCCTCCCCAAGAACTAGCAAAACTCCCAGACGATGCCAGAAAACTAATTGAATCAACCCCAGTCGAAAATATAGTCTGTCGTTTTTCCTACGACATTGACCCCCTACCAAAAATCTATGATAGTCGTGTTATCTTAATAGGAGATGCGGCCCACGCCAAAAGTTCCACACGCGCTAGAGGAATGACTTCTGGTTGGGAAGATGGTTTGTATTTAACCAAACATCTCGCAGAGAGTGCGAATATTCCCGAAGCGCTAGAAAATTTTCAAGCTGAAAGACTTCCAATAGTCCACGAATATCAACGTACTAGCCGTGAAATGAGTCTGAAAATAGGTCGCCGCTAGAAATAGCAAATAGGAGCAATCCCGATGTCAGAAAATATATCTTACCCTCCTGATTTAGAAAAAGTACCGGAAATTTTCACACGTCACATTGGCACTTGGCAAGGCGAGTACATTAAAACCGATACTCGCGGACAGTTTGCTCGCAGCTTCTTCGGTAATTTTACCGTAACGATTGAAGGAAGTCACTACCGACAAATTAATAATTACCAATACTCAGACGGTTCTCGCCTCCAGCTTAATTTTCAAGGAGAGTTTGAAAATCAGATTTTGAAACTGTCTTCTAGCAGTTATTCTGATTTTGCGGCAATTGCGTGGGATGCCGGCCAAGAAACCGTTTGCTTTCGGGCAACTAAAACCCAAGATAACGCACTGATAACCTTCGTTGAAACAATGACATTAATCAGCGAAAATCAGCGAGTTCGCAGCACTCAAGCCTTTAAAAATGGCATTTTTGATGGCATCTCATTTATTGAGGAAATGCGTTTGCCCTAAACAAAGTAAACACCGCAAAAAACGCCCAACTTCTCAATAGAAATATTATTTCTCTCTTTCCTCTTTCTCTGCGCCCTCTGCGCCCTCTGCGGTTCATTGCAAATAAAATTAAACTAAACAAAGTCAATCAGCATTAACAAATAAGCTGGAACGAGTAATAAAACGCTCTCCATCCGGCCCTTCCAGGGAAAAATCGCTGCCTCCGGGCCCGGATGCTACGTCAATAATTAACTGCGTTTTCTTCCAATGTTCGTATTGCTGCGCTCCAATATAAAAGGGACAACCGCCTATTTCGCCGAGTAATACGTCACCATCACCGATTATCAATTCGCCATCGGGAAAGCACATGGGGGAACTACCGTCGCAGCAACCGCCGGATTGGTGAAACATCAATTCTCCGTGTTGAGTTTTGAGATGGTTGATTAATTTTAAAGCGGCTTCTGTGGCTGTGACTTTTTGGATATTTCCCATTTTATCCTGTTTGTGTAGCAATTTTATTTTGTTTGTGAATGAGATTTTTTTTTATTAACCGCAGAGGGCGCAGAGGGCGCAGAGAAGGAGAGGAAAGAGAGAAAGAAGGAGTTGACGAATTCTTGAAGTTGGTCCTTCTTCCTTTTTTTTTCAGTATTTAAAGCCTTAGAAGAAGCCTAAAGCTTTGGGGCTGTAGCTGACTAATAAGTTCTTGGTTTGTTGGTAGTGATCCAACATCATTTTGTGATTTTCGCGGCCGATACCGGATGATTTGTAGCCGCCGAAGGCTGCGTGGGCGGGATACAAATGATAGCAGTTTGTCCAGACGCGGCCTGCTTGGATGGCGCGGCCCATGCGGTAGGCGGTGTTGATGTCGCGAGTCCAAACTCCTGCACCTAAGCCGTAGAGGGTATCGTTGGCAATTTCTAAGGCTTCGGTTTCGTCTTTGAATGTGGTAACAGCTAATACTGGGCCGAAGATTTCTTCTTGGAAAATTCGCATTTTGTTGTTTCCTTTGAAGACTGTTGGCTGGAAGTAATAGCCTTCTTGCAAGTCGCCGGATAGGATGTTTCTTTCGCCACCAATTAGACATTCTGCGCCTTCGGCGTGTCCGATTTTGACGTATTCGGCGATTTTTTCCATCTGGTTGATGGAGACTTGCGCGCCTAGGGCGGTTGTCGGATCTAGGGGGTTGTTTTGTTTGATTTGGCGGATGCGATCGATCGCCCTTTCCATAAATCTATCGTAGATTGACTCCTGAATTAACGCCCGCGAAGGACAGGTGCAAACTTCGCCTTGGTTGAAAGCAAACATCACAAATCCTTCGACTGCTTTGTCGAGGAATTCGTCGTCTTGGGCGCAGACATCTTCAAAGAAAATGTTGGGGGATTTGCCGCCTAATTCTAGGGTGACGGGGATGACATTTTGGGAGGCGTACTGCATAATCATCCGGCCCGTAGTTGTTTCGCCGGTGAAGGCTACTTTGGCAATGCGGGGGCTGGTGGCGAGGGTTTTGCCGATTTCGGCACCGGGCCCGTTAACGACGTTGATTACGCCGTCTGGTACTAAGTCCGCGATGATTTCCATCAGTACCAAGATTGAGGCGGGGGTGGGCCCGGCTGGTTTGAGGACTACGCAGTTACCGGCGGCCAGGGCTGGGGCGAGTTTCCAGGCGGCCATTAGGATGGGGAAGTTCCAAGGGATGATTTGTCCGATGACACCTAGGGGTTCGTGGAAGTGGTAGGCGACTGTTGTGCCGTCGAGTTCGCCGATCGACCCTTCTTGGGCTCGGATGCAGCTTGCGAAGTAGCGGAAATGGTCGATCGCCAGCGGGATGTCTGCGAGGCGGGTTTCGCGAATTGGTTTACCGTTGTCCCAGGTTTCGGCGGTGGCTAGGCGATCGAGGTTTTCTTCCATGCGATCGGCTATTTTGTGCAACACCCGCGCCCTGTCTGCTGGGCTCGTCTTACCCCACTTGTCTTTCGCGCTGTGGGCGGCATCCAGTGCCAATTCTACATCCTCGGCGCTCGATCGGGGGATTTGACAAATTGATTTTCCTGTAATTGGAGAAAGGTTTTCCGAATATTTCCCTTTCACCGGCGCTACCCACTTACCGCCGATAAAGTTGTCGTAACGACCTTGAAAAATCGACTGATTGCCGGATTGAACAGGTGCTGCTACTACCATTTTATTACCTGCTTTAAATTTGTTTTTGCGGACTGTTGAAATCTCTTAAATGTCAACTATCGTCTATTCTTTGGGACTTCGGTCATTTTTTATACAAAATTTTACATTGTTGGTTGATTTGAGATTAAAGTATTTGAGCGGTTTATGGGTCGGGCGGATGCTCGACCGGGCTTTTTTTTATTAACCGCAGAGAACGCAGAGGACGCAGAGCGGGAGAATAGAAAGAGAGTTTTAAAGTTTATTTAAATCTGCTATTATATAAGTATAATCCTGGCAAGTTATCAAAAATACCAATCAAATGCCTGCATTAAATGCCGCTGTTTTGGATTCTGATGTCGAACTTGGATCGAAGCATTTGAACGCACCGAAAATCAAGTGGTTCCGCCGCCGGCTAAAAGTTTGGGCCGGGCAGAATTTCCGGGATTTTCCTTGGCGGCGTACCTGCGATCCCTACGCGATTTTAGTGGCTGAGTTGCTGCTGCAAAAAACTACTGCTGCTACTGTGGCTCCAATTTATCAGGAATTTGTCGGTCGGTATCCGACTATCTCCGATCTGGCTGCCGCGCCTGCTGCGGAAGTTGCTAGTTTGTTGCAGCCTTTGGGTCTGTTTTTTCGGGCGCAAAAGCTTCAGGAATCGGCGCGGGTTATCCTGGAAATATATCGGGGAAATGTTCCCCGCACCGAAGCTGAGTTGCTGAAACTTCCGGGAGTTGGAAAGTACATTGCGCGATCGGTTTGCGCTAATGCTTTCGGACAGCCAAAAGCTGTGATCGATACGAATGTTGCTCGGATTTTGCAGCGTTTTTTTGGGATTGAGGGCGGTAAAGTAAAATCGCGATCGCCCGAACTTTGGCAAGCTGCAGAACAAGTCGCTCCCAAACAGCAAGTCGGGTATTGGAATTTAGGACTGCTGGACTTTGGGGCGGCAGTTTGTACTGCCAAAAACCCCCGCTGCTGCGAGTGTCCGCTGCAACAGCAGTGCGAGTACAAAATTAGCAGCGAAATCAACGATCGGCTAATTTTCCTAGTTAATTAACAAATATTGTACGGCATTTGTAGGGGCGATTTTCCAAACATTTTCTGATTTTCCCAACTAAAAATAAAAATGAATAACCCTTGAAACAGGCTGGTTCATGATAATTATTCGCCCCGATATCCTGTCCGCTCGATCAACTGCAACCGCGACGGGTTCGCAGTGCGGGCGACCGTCCGCACTGCGAACATTTAATTAACTGTGCCTGAGCGGAATCTCTATGGTAAATTTAGTACCTTTTCCAGGTTCAAAAACATACTTTAACTCTCCTTTGTGCTGCTCTACAATTATCCGATAGCTGGCAGCAATTCCCAATGTCCGGCTGTCTTCTATAGGTTTTGTTATCAAAAATGAATCGGAAATTTGCGCTGCGATATTTGGGCTAGTTGCCAGGCCGTTATCAGCAATTTCAATGGCAATCCGCTGAGCATCTATCACCTTAGTGCCAATCACAATCATCGGCTTAAAGTTGACCGATTCCGACTCGCCCAGCTCTTGACTCGATTCTTCTAAAGTATCGATCGCGTAATTGATAATATTCAGAAAAGCTTGATTGAGCTGACCTGCGTAACACTCAATTTGCGGCAGATTTCCGTATTGCTTCATCACCTTGATATCCCGCCTCCCCTCGCGGGCCGGTAAGCGGTGCTGCAACAATAACAGAGTGTTTTCTAAACCGTCGGAAATATCGAATAACTGCCAGCCAGAGCGATCGCTGCGGGAAAAATCCTGTACCGATAAGATAATTTGCCGGATGCGATCGCTCCCGGTTCGCATGGAACTCACAATTTTTAATAAATCGTCGAGTACAAATTCCACATCCATATCTTGCTGTTTTTCCAGAATCTCCGAGTCGGGATTGACTAGGTATTTTTGATACAATCGCAGCAGTTCTATTAAATCTGTAGCGTAAGTTTGGACGTGAGTGAGATTGCTGTAAATAAAAGTAATGGGGTTGTTAATATCGTGGGCGATACCAGATACCAATTCCCCCAAACTAGACATTTTTTCAGTTTGCAGCATTCGATCGCCCGACAGTTGCAATTTTTGCTGAGTGCAATCCAACTCCAGCCTCAAATCCCGCGCTCGCTTCCCCGCGCGTACCCGCCCCAACAATTCCTGCTTAACTATCGGTTTAAACAGAAAATCGTCAATCAGCCCCTCCAATTCTGGAACTTCTGCAAATTGCTCTGGTGTTGTCAGCAGCACAAAATAAGTAGCCGCCAATTCTCGATCGGCTTTCACTAGGCGGCACATCTCCAACCAGTTGATTTGAGGCGAATTCCCGTCGCAAAAGATCGCATCCGGGGAGAATTCCCTCGCCAAATTTAAAGCATCCTTACCGTCGAGGGCGACTCTCACTTGATGTCCCTCCCTCTCCAGTAACTCTTGCACGACTTCAAAAGTCGCAGCCTCCGCGATCGTCAAAATCTTTGCCATAACACCATCTCCACAACTTATTCTTTAGGATACAGCCACTAGAATTGCCCAGAGTTTCATCACATTGGATTGTTAGCTTACGCTTCTTTTGTTAAATTCACTTATACTGGGTTTTTAGCATCTCCTAATTTTTGATTAACATAATATTGTCACCACAGTTACCAAACTCCAGCCGAGAGTTACAATCACCGCCAGCCCACTTTTATATTATAATAACAGCGTAATTTTACGGCAAAATTTCAAACAAAAAAATAAACTTTAAACCAAGCATTTGAGACTGGCAAGACGGGAGGATCTCCTGCATTACAATCAGCGATTACCATCCGCGAGCGAGGACGATCGCACTATTATAGATCAATACAAAACACCGGATGCTCTCGACCAAACTTTCTCTAGGCATGGCTAATTAATTCTTACTAAACCCGCCAGGGAATAAATTCCCTGTCTGCAAGCGAAAGTCGTCAGTCGCCGACTAAAATATGGATTTATAGTCGGCCGCCTACGACTTGGGAGCATCTCATTTTTGTAAAAAGCATTTTTTAATTATAGTGCGAGCATCCCGCTCGCGAGCGGGGACAGCACCATCATTAAATGCAAAATATCAGATGCTCCCGACGACTTTCACTCTAAGATTTTGGTTCAGTAAAACCCTGGCTGGCTATAGCTTTAAGGAGAATGAATTAACCAGGTTTTTCTGGCTGCGATGCAGCGCACTTTACACCTGTATGACACCGAAAAATATCTTTCTGGAATCATTTAAAATTGCAGCAACAATTAGCAGTCGGCCCTTAGATATTACTTCGACAATTCGACGTTGAGTTCGTTCACTATACGGCGTTTCAGCGGGAGGGATTTTTCTCGGGGCAGCAAGTCAAATACTTTCCGAAAGGCATCGTCTACTTGTTCAAACGGTATTTGTCCTTTCTCGTTAAAAACTACTTTTCCAGATTGGTCTAAAATGACGGTTTGAGGTACAAAACCTTCGTAATAATGACCTGGTTCGGTGAGTTCCGGTGACGGTTGCGGAGGCAACGAGTCAACGCTTATCGGCATGATATCTGCCTCGCGGCCGTAAAATTCCTGGAGTTGAGATACGACGATCGCGTATTGCTTGCTGTCGCTGCTGTCGTCTGTGTAAAACACTAACAATGCCGGTTTGTTGCGTTTGAAAGAATCTGTAAGCTTGACTTTAGGAGGAACTAGGGAACCGTTGCCGGCGTAGAGGGCATAGATAGTGCCGTCGAAGCGATCGTCCGTGAGACTTGCGAAGGCTGGCGGTGTGCCCGCGAACAGTATCAAGTTAAAGGCGATCGCCACTGTTAAAATACTGGCTGACAAGATTCGCCGCAGCAAGCGGATGCCAGAATCAGCATTAACAGTTAATTTTTTGGATGCAGAAAATATCATAGGTTGTTGGCAGTTGCTGTAAGCTGGCTTCATCAAAAACAAAAACTTTTTTAAGTTTATCAGCAAATGTATGCAAATGTTCCTGAGTAGGTTAAAGTAGTTTGGAATAGACTATGATAATTTGCTTGTTGTTGCGATCGACCGCCAGGATCTCAATTAATGCAAAAAGTATGTTGTTATAGTACCCTCCCCCCGATCGAGTATCGTATATTCTCCCTAGGGGGCGACAAAACAACCAATTCAAAACAGAGATGCTACCCTACGGACAAGGCGATTCAACTGACAAAATATCGCTATTTGGGCTTTTCAGCGGAGGGCTGGAAGTTTCCGCACCACAAGAAAAATTATTTTTTGTGGGCTTGACTTCTAGCTTCTGAAAATAGTGCAAAATGTCCAATTCAACTGATAACTAGAAACAGACAACTAATGATAGCTTTGCTTGACGCATTCCTCGCCCAAACGCCCGCTGCTGATGTTGGCGGGCCCGCTCCACTCAATTTGGTGCAGACGATTGTTTTAGGAATTGTACAGGGATTAACGGAGTTTTTACCAATTAGTAGCAGCGCTCATTTGAAGGTAGTGCCGATCGCCCTAGGATGGGGCGATCCGGGGGTTGTTTATACTGCTGTGATTCAGTTAGGCAGCATTGTCGCCGTGCTTTGGTATTTCTGGAAAGACTTGACAAATATAACTCTGGGTGCAGTCAACGCTGTGGTGCAGCGCGACTACAAATCGCAAGAGTTTAAAATGGCATTGGGGATTGCTTTGGGAACAATACCTATAGTCTTTTTTGGGCTGCTAATCAAGATATTTGTTCCAGATTTTGACAAATCGCCGCTGAGGAGTTTGGCTAGCATCGCCATTGCTTCGATTTTCATGTCGCTGCTGTTAGCAATAGCCGAAAAAATTGGCAAGCGCGATCGCACTTATGAAAATCTAACCGTCCAAGATGGTATTTTGATGGGATTAGGTCAAGCAATGGCATTGATTCCGGGGTGTTCGCGATCGGGTTCCACCCTAACAGCAGGATTGTTTCTGGGACTGGAAAGAGCCGCCGCCGCGCGGTTTTCTTTTTTATTAGGAATTCCGGCAATTACTCTGGCTGGATTAGTAGAATTGAAGGGTGCGTTGAGTTCAGGAATCGACAGTGCTGGACTTGTGGCTTTGATAGTGGGAACGATTTCGGCCTTTGTGTTTTCCTATTTGTCTATCGCGTGGTTGATGAAGTTCCTACAAACCCAGAATACGTGGGTGTTTGTGTGGTATCGGCTGGCCTTTGGCGTGGCTATCTTGACCGCGATTGCAGGTGGAGCATTGAGAAATAGTTAATAGGTGAAATAAGCTTAGCAGGAGCGAATTTAGCCGCTCCTGCCCTACAAAATAGCAGCAAACAAGGACAAAATTAAACTATGAGCGCACATCAAAAATCCATCATCGACCAATTCACCCGTCAGGCTGTGCCATTCGCCAACTTGTACGGCCATACAAATCAAGAATCTCTGGATTTATTGATGAAAATGGCCAACGTATCTGACAAGGATACAGTTCTAGATGTTGCTTGCGGCCCCGGTATTGTTGCTTGTGCTTTTGCGGCAGTTTCCCATCACGTTACTGGCATCGATTTAACACCAGCAATGCTAGAACAAGCCCAGATTTTGACCGAGCAAAAAAACTTGACTAATCTCTCGTGGTTGCAAGGCGATATCGAGACGCTACCGTTTCCCGATGATAGTTTTTCCATTGTGCTGAGTCGTTACGCTTTCCATCATTTTTTGCGCCCCGATGTTGTACTGTCGGAGATGGTTCGGGTGTGTCGCCCGGGCGATCGCGTTCTAATTGCTGACGTAGTAATGCCGCCGGAAAAAGTTGATGCTTACAACTATATTGAAAAACTGCGCGATCCATCTCACACTCGCGCTTTGACTCTGGAAGAGTTGCCAAAATTAGTTGCTGATGCCAACCTTCACAATGTGAACTTGGCATTTTACAAAGTAGAATTAGAACTAGAACAGCAGTTAGCGGCTTCTTTTCCAAACCCAGGGGATGGCGATAAGCTGCGACAAATTGTTAGAGATGATATTGGTGTTGACAGTCTGGGAATTGGCGCACATTTGCGAGGGGATGCAATTCATTATGCGGTTCCCATCGCTGTGATTGTGGGGGAAAAAGCAAAGTGATAGTTAACAAGTAAAGGGAGCATCTCAGTTTGGCAAAAAGATTTTTTTTGTAGTGAGAGCGTCCCCCCTCGCGAGTGGTACAATAGGCGAGGGGGGGCCCTCGCACTATAAGTAGAAAGGCGTAAATATTTGTAGTTGGGATGAGGCAGGAGTCAGGAGACAGAATGCAGGAGGGATTGGGGTTTGAGCCTCATTTATCTTTCTTAACACAGTTGTGTTTTTCCCCACCGACTTACTTAAATGCCAAACTGAGATGCTGCTACTGGTGGCAAAAATCAATTAAAATTAAATAATTTATCCTACACCAAGCAGCACAATTCTATTTTCGCCGAGGCTAAGCGATGTCTACCGAAAAATTAGTTAACTGGCTCGAATCAAACACCGAATTAGGCATATTATCCCGCGAGATTTTACAGGCGATCGCGCTGGAAATGGAAATGGCAACTTTTCCCACGGGATTTCGAGTGGTAATCGAAGATACGCCCGTCACCAATCTCTACATCCTAGAAAGTGGACAAGCCGATCGCTACCGGCGCAAACAACCCGGTTTAATGTGGGGGAGTAGTTTGTTACCGGGGGCGATCGTCAATTTATCAGCCCTCCAACGATCGCAACCGGCAGATAGTCGAATTATTGCCCGTACAGAATGTCAATTTTGGGTAATTAGTGCCTCGCGCTGGCGCAGTTTGCTAGAAAGATATCCACGCATCACCGAAGCCTACGCTCAACGCTTGGCCGCGAAATTAGAGCAGCTAGAATCAGAAATCGCCTACGAAAGAGAGCGTCAAAACGCCCTCCGCAGCTATCTAGTACCAAGGGCGAAACGCGGAGTAATTGGAAATAGCCGTTATGCAGTGAAATTGCGCCAACAAATTCGCACAGCATCAAGTGACAATCGATCGGTATTAATCTCTGGCGAACCTGGTTTAGAAAAAGATAACTTAGCAGCTTTAATTCATTTCGGTTCCCACCGCCGCAACGAACCAGTTATTCAGATCAAAAGTGCCTTGCTGCAGGCTAATGGAGCAGAATTATTCGGGCGTTTGGGCGGCAAGCCAGGATTGTTGGAATGGTTGGGCGAAGGGACGTTAATTTTCAATGACGTGCAAGAATTACCAGCTCAATTATGCCCCCAAATTCAGCAACTATTAACCGAAGGAACCTATACATTAGTAGTCAAAGAAGGACAAATACCACCGCCACCGCGTTCTACTAATGCCCGCATCATTTTAATCTCAGAAATTGTGCAGCCCAAGCTAGATAAGCTGACACAACACAAGATTAAAGTCCCATCCTTGCGGGTACGAAAAACAGATTTAGAAGCACAAGTCAACTATTATCTCAATATCATTGGTCGCAAAAAGAAATTAGTCAAGCCCCAAGTCACACCAGAAGCAATTCGCCGCTTGCAAGCCTACGATTTCCCCGGTAATTTGCAGGAATTGCAGGGAATGGTCGATCGCGCTTTAGTTCAAGCCCAGGGAAGTCAGGTACTAACCGAAGAAGTATTTTGGGCTCAGGCGGCGAAAAAACAAAAATTTCGCCTGAATTTATTAAATATCTATCCTAAATTTAGGCAATTTTTACGGAGTGATTGGTATCCAGATCGCGTGAATTATTGGTTTACCAGTTGGGTATTTGCATTAGTAGTAATCATCCTATTTGTTGCCCCCCAAGATAGAGAGCATAATTTTGCTCTGAACATTTTCTGGGCCTGGTGGTGGCCGTTGATGTTATTATTATTCCCCCTTGTCGGGCGATTGTGGTGTGCCTTTTGCCCCTTTATGATTTATGGGGAAATCGTCCAAAAACTATCGCTGAAAATTTTCCCGCGAACTCTCAATAAATGGCCCCGCCAACTAGCTGAAAAATGGGGTGGTTGGTTTCTATTCGGACTATTTACCCTAATCTTTCTCTGGGAAGAGTTGTGGAATTTAGAAAATACCGCCTATTTATCCAGTTGTTTGTTGTTGCTAATTACGGCGGGGGCGGTAATTTTCTCGCTAATTTTTGAAAGGCGGCTTTGGTGTCGGTATTTATGCCCGATCGGAGGGATGAATGGATTATTTGCTAAACTTTCAATCATTGAACTGCGCGCCCAACAAGGAACCTGCGCCGCGGAATGCAGCACCTACCAATGCTATAAAGGCGGCCCAGGCTTGGGGGAAGGATTAACCACTAATGGATGTCCAATTTATTCCCATCCCGCCCAATTAACTGATAATAAAGATTGCGTCTTGTGCATGACTTGCTTAAAAGCTTGTCCCCATCGATCGGTAGAATTAAATGTGCGCCCTCCGGGAATCGAATTATGGACAACCCATGTTCCTCACAGTTATGAAGTTGCCTTGTTATTTCTATTATTAGGCGGTATCTATCTCCATCGCTTACCGGAAATCGATAGTTTATTGGGGCTGGGCATCAATTTAGAGCAATTTTTACCTCACTTAGGAATGTCGCTCGCGGTGTTAATTATTCCGCCGCTGATTCCCTTAGTAGCTTACGCCGTCATGCAGGCAATTTACCGATTGGGACAAGCAAAAAGTATCCCATTTACAACCTATAAACCTCTCTCATTTGTCTCTCTCGCCTACGGATATCTACCTCTAGTTTGGGGCGGTAGTTTGGCTCACTATTGGCGATTGGGTTTGCAGGAAGGCGGGCGAGTGATTCCGGTAACTTTTGCCACTTTCGGACAAATTAGAGATGATTTACCGAGTTTTGTAGGAGATCCAGCGGTGATTAGCTTTTTGCAAGGTTTTACTTTAATTCTCTCATTGTTGGTGACGATATTTGTGACTCAGAAAATTGCCAAGCGATCGATTAAATCTTTGATTCCTCAGCATTTAGCGAGTTTGTGCCTGATGGTGAGTTTGTGGTATGCGATCGTGGGTAACTAATGTAAAATAAAACCAGGAGGATTTACTATGACTTCACAACTTCAAAAAGCGATCGATCTTGCTCAGTCAATGTCATTGACAGAACAACTTGAACTACTTAAAACACTATCCACTATTATTCAACGCACCCATTCTCTGGAAACTCAAGCTACGACAACAGAGGAAGATACAGATTTTTTACGCCTCAGCTTTCGCCAATCTTGGCAGCAAGCCATGACTGGACAAACATTACCCCTTTCTCAACTTTAGGAGGGTTTAGCACAACTTCTGAAGAATCAGATGCTTTAGTCTTTTCGTTATAATCCCATGAGTAAACTGGCTGGAAGCAAACTATGTCAATACCGAAAAAAGGAACAAGAAAAATTATTGTAGATGGGGAACCTTTCGTCTGGCTAATCCGAAGACAAGCTGCTAATCTGCAAGCAGAATCGGGAAATCTTCATGTTGCTGTCGAACACGCTGATAGATCGGGATCGGTGTTAGTTATTATCACCGATAGAGCTCATTCTCAAGGTTGGAATCCAACAACTAACTGTACATTTATGCCAGTAACACCCTCTGATGTAGCACAATGGATACGGCAAGCGGTGCAACTCGGATGGCAGCCAATGCGATCGGGAATAACTTTTCAGGTGCAGATTGCAGGAGGATGTGCAGAAAAAATATATTAGAGCCGGGAGTGTCGATCGGCTATGCTGAAGATAGAAAATTCACACCGCCCTCAATCTCAAAATGCTACTCGTTCCTACGGCTGAACCAATTCCGCTTGTGGCTGATGCAAACGGTGTCATCCGCATTAGCACAACCAGAGTCACCTTAGATACAGTCCTTACAGCTTTTCTAGAAGGAGCCACAGCAGAAGAAATCCGGGAACAGTACCCGTCTCTTGAACTTTCGGATATTTATTTTGCGATCGGCTACTACTTGCGACACCAATCCGAAGTTGATGCTTATCTGATGGAACGTCAACGTCTTGCCGCAGAAGTTCAGCAGGAAGCAGAAAAGCGTTTTAACCCAGTTGGAATACGCGATCGCTTATTAGCAAGACGCAACCAAAAAGGGTAGTTTTATATGCTGCGATTATTGGCTGATGAAAACTTTAACAATCAAATTGTTCGGGGTGTTTTGCGGCGGAATCCCGATGTTGAGATTGTCCGCGTTCAAGATATAGGACTCAGAGAAGCAGACGATCCAACAGTCTTAGAATGGGCTGCGCTGCAAGGGCGGGTTGTACTAACTCATGATGTAGCAACCATGACAAACTTTGCCTACGATAGAATCGAAGCTGGTTTGGCGATGCCAGGGTTATTTGAAGTCAGCCGCCGTGTTGCAGTGGGTTTGGCGATTGAGGAAATTTTGCTGATTTCTGAGTGCAGTCTGGAAGGAGAATGGGAAGGACAAGTGCGATTTTTACCTTTACGCTAACTGCCATAAAATTGTCATAATTCAATTAATGATACAGATTTAATGTGACTTAATAAATACAATAAATCATTTGAAAGCTTGTGGATTGTGGGTCGATCGCACTTCACAAACACATATTTTTTACTAGGCATCCTGCTTGACAAATGGTATAAATTATGATATGAGTTGAGACTTGATTAAAATAGAAAATTAATTTTTGAATAGCAATTTATCAAACTTGAAAATGCAAGCGCGAACTTATGAGCGAATCCTCAACCAAACCCGCCAGAATTACCAAAGTTATTCCCGACAGCATCGCAGCAGAAATGGGATTTGATGCCGGAGATTCCATCGTCGCTGTCAACGGCCAAAAACCCCGCGATTTGATCGACTATCAATTTCTGTGCGCCGACGAATTTCTGGAACTAGAAGTTTTAGATGCCAAAGGCAAAACTCACAAGTTAGAAATAGAAAAAGAGTATGACGAAGACTTGGGTGTGGAATTTGAAACTGCCCTCTTCGACGGACTAATTCAGTGTAACAATCGCTGCCCTTTTTGCTTTATCGACCAGCAACCTCCGGGAAAGCGGGAAACTCTGTATTTCAAAGATGATGACTACCGCCTCAGCTTTCTTTACGGCAGCTATTTGACTCTTACCAATCTGACTGAAAAAGAGTGGAACCGAATCGAACAAATGCGGCTTTCTCCTCTCTATGTTTCGGTGCACGCTACGGAACCGGACGTGCGGATTAGGTTGCTGAAAAATTTCAGGGCTGGGAAGATTTTAGAGCAAATTAAATGGTTTCAAGAACGCCGCTTGCAAATTCACGCTCAAGTTGTGGTTTGTCCGGGAATTAATGATGGCGAACATTTGGAACGCACTTTGTTGGATTTGGCAAAGTTTCATACCGGAAATATTCCCGCTGTGGCATCGGTGGCGGTGGTGCCGGTGGGTTTAACTCGGTTTCGCCCTGCGGCAGATGAATTAATTGCTGTAACTGCGGAAAAAGCGCGGGAAGTTATCGCGCAAGTGCATCAAATTCAAGGGGTTTTGAGTCAGGGAAAAGCAGGCGGAAAAGCCAAGAAAAAGAATTCAAAATCTGGCTGTATTTGGCTGGCTGATGAATGGTTTTTAATCGCGGGTTTAGATTTGCCGTCGGCGGCTGATTATGAGGATTATCCCCAAATTGGTAATGGTGTGGGTTCTATCCGCCAGTTTATTGGGCAGTTTGAAGCGGCTTTTGCTAAGCTGCAACCGCTGCCGGTTATTCCGCCGCGCCAGTTGGTTTGGGTGGTGGGGAATGCTGTTGAAAAGGCTTTTGGGCCGATCGTACAACAACTAAACCAAATTCCCGGCTTGTCGGTCAACATGGCCGCACTCTCCAGCCGCTACTGGGGACAAACTATCACCGTCACGGGTTTGCTCACCGGGCAAGATTTGCTGGAAGCTTTGCAGGGGCGAGACTTGGGAGATGGCATCTTGCTGCCTTCGGTTATGCTAAAACAGGGTGAACCTCGTTTTCTCGATGACATGACCGTAGAACAGCTAGCTAGCTCGCTGAAAACCCGGATTTTGCCGGTGAGCGGAGTAGAGGAACTAATCTCAGGGGCGATCGGTCTGGCAACTGCTGAAGTTCAATTCTAAATTTTGAATCAAGCATTCAAAAGTTTAAGATGAGTAGGTAATTGTGACTTGTAAATGTTTAGTCCCGGCTACAGACTCGAAAATTGAGAACTCAATCTTGCTCTAAAATTGTCTCTAGAATTGCAGTAATTAAAAAATTATGCGTGTTTTTCGTCAAATCGTCGTGGTCGGAGTGGGCGCTGCAATTACTTTCAGCAACGCCGCACAAACTGCTTCGGCCCAGCCCCCGGCTCAATCTCTCGACAGCTCTGCCAGCTTGAATCAGCTCGAATTAGGCCCGAATATTCGATCGACCTCAAACACAGCGTCAGAACCAGCATCAGAGCCCGAAGAGTCGATCGCCCTTAACCCCCCAACCTCCGAGGCGGCTCCGCAAGGGGAAGCAAATATCGCAGCAACTGAGCCAACCAAGCCCGAGCAAGCATCAAAGCCCCAACAGGCTGCTCCGGCTTCCCCTGCAACTCAGTCTGCACAGAAGGCGCAGTCTGGAACGCCCGCAAATACAGTCTCTCAGCAGCCAATTCCGAGCGGCCCCAACAGTGTTCCGGCGCCCAATTTGCCAGCACCAACTCCCCGCGGCACTCCCATCGAAAGTTTCCCCCCAGTCACCCCGAAGGGCATTTTAGAAACCAACCCTCCGGCTTCCCTAGAACCCAACCCGAATCCGCTGCTGTTTCCGACAAAGCCCGAGGATGTCAGGATCGAGCAAACAGAGTCAATTACCTTGCAGCAGGCTATAGACATCGCCCGCCGCAACAGTCAAACTTTGCAAATCGCCGAGAAACAACTCGAACAAAGTCGAGCGGCCGTGCGCGAACAACAAGCTGCTTTATTTCCAGACTTGACTTTTCAAATGAACGCGAGCCGCCAAGTCAGCGCCAGCGGACAGATTGGGGTGCAGTCCCGGCTACGCCGCAATGAGACTTTGCCGGCCAACCAACAACTGCCGGCGAATTCTCCCGAGTTCGACAATTTCGGCAGCACCAGTCTCAACAACAGTTTGCAGTTGAGCTACGACCTCGACATTTTCGGCCGCCGCAATGCTAACATCCGCGCGGCTAGGGAACAGTTGCGCTTTCGGGAACTGGATTTGGAGCGCCAAGCCGAGCAACTCCGCTTCGACACTGCTGAGGCTTACTACAATTTGCAAAACTCCGACGGACAAGTTGCTATCCGCCAAGCTTCTGTGAGAAATGCCCAGCAAAGTTTGCGGGATGCTGAAGCTTTGGAACGGGCCGGGGTAGGAACCAGGTTTGCGGTATTGCAAGCTCAGGCAAATTTGGCTAACGAACAGCAGCAACTCTCGGTGGCCCGCCGCGACCAGCGAGTGGCCCAGCGCCGGCTGGCTGAGCTTTTGAATATCAGCCAGTCGGCAAACTTGACGGCGGCTGACCCGGTGGAGCAAGCTGGCTCTTGGCGACTGTCTTTGGAAGAGAGTATCGTGCAGGCTATTAAGAATCGCCCTGAGTTGGAACAGCAGTTGGTACAGAGGGATATCAGCAAGCAGCAAAGGCGATCGATTCGGGCGGGGGGACTGCCTCAAGTCAGTGTCAGCGGTTCCTACAACTTCCAGGGGGTAACTTCTGACAATCCAGACCCGTTTTCAACTCGCGGCTGGGCGAGTGGCTATGCGCTGCAAGCGAATTTGACTTGGAATATCTTTGATGGGGGTGCGGTGAGGTCGAGGATCCAACAGCGGGATGCTGATATTGCGATCGCCGAAAGTCGATTTGACCAACTCCGCAACCAAGTGCGCCGGGAAGTGGAACAAGCCTATTTTGGCTTGGAGTCGAGTTTTGAGAACATCGAAACTTCTGAGGCGGGGGTTTTGCAGTCGAGGGAAGCTCTGCGTCTGGCGAGACTGCGGTTTCAAGCTGGCGTGGGTACTCAGACGGATGTGATTCAGGCGGAAACTGATTTGACTAGGGCTGAGAGAAACCGATTGTCGGCAATTGTCACCTACAACCTGGGGCTTTCGTCTCTCCAGCGGGCTGTGAGCAATCTTCCCAGTAATAACCTCTCGGATGCTCCTTGATAGGAGTTTGCCCCAAAAAATGCCACTGTAGGTTAACTCCAAACCCATATCCGATCGGTCATTCCCAATTTTCAAATCTCAAATCTCAAATGCTATGAGATTGGGTTGGGTTGGCTTGGGTTGGGTTGGGGCGATCGACCTTTCATCGCAAAGGATGAGACATCGGGTATGAAACGTTCGACACATTAGTTAATATTTGGTTAGAGAGCTCCATGTCAACTGCGTTAAGGAATCGGTAATGGCCAATATCAAGTTTGTGAAGGAAAATCAGGAAGTCATCGCAGCAGATGGAGCCAATTTGAGGCTCAAAGCTCTAGAAAACCGCATCGACTTGTACAGGTTTTCGGGAAAGATGATGAATTGCGGGGGCTACGGTCAATGCGGCACCTGCATTGTGGAAATTGTCGAGGGAAGTGAAAACCTCTCGCCCCGTACTGATTTTGAGAACCGCAAGCTCAAGAAAAAGCCCGAAAACTATCGGTTGGCTTGTCAAACTACGGTCAACGGCCCGGTGAGCGTGAAGACTAAGCCGTAGCTAGGGTTTGCCAAGTTCTAGGGAAGAAGTCATTAGTCATTAGTCATTAGTCATTAGTCATTAGTCATTAGTCATCAGTCATTAGTCATCAGTCATCAGTCATCAGTCATCAGTCATCAGTCATCAGTCATCAGTCATCAGTCATTAGTGCTGTCGCCTCCGAGCTTTCCGTACAACGTCATCAGTCCGAGGGAAGGAGGAAGAGGGAAGAGGGAAGAGGGAAGAGGGAAGAAGCTGTAGACTTCTGGGGTTCTCGGGTTCTCGGGTTCTCGGGTTCTCCGAGGCTCCTTCTGTCTTCGAGTTTTCCTTTGGCCTTTGAGTGGTATCCTAGTAGTGTGTGTTTTCCTATTTTTTGATAGAGGCGGGGGTCTTCATGGAAGTTAATGATTTAGGTTTTGTGGCAACCATTCTGTTTGTATTGGTTCCCAGCGTTTTTCTCATCATTCTGTACATTCAAACGGCTAGCCGTCAAGGTGGAAAAGAATAGCAATTGCTGCTATTTTTGTCTGGCAAAAGCTAGTTGTAAAAAAAAAGCGCCAACAGTTTTTTTCTGGGGCGCTTTTTTTGTGAACTGTTTGGAAACGAAAATTTAATTATATCAATTCCGGTTGCACTTCTTATGATGTTGACTGTTAACTGTTAACTGTTGACTGTTAACTGTTAACTGTTAACTGTTGACTGTTGACTGTTGACTGTTGACTGTGAATCGAACAACTGAAAATTGCACCGATATAGGTGGTGACTTATAAAAATCATTTATGAATTTCCCTCTAAGTTATCACCTGACGATGCAGCCGGAAACGATATTACTTAGGAATGCAATTTAATAATTGCTCGTTACCAGACTTTTGTCGGTGACAAGCAAAACAAGCAAATCGCTTAAGCGATTTGCTTGCCATTCCTAGGAAGATTTTAGCTACTTTCTTGACAATCTCAAAACTGACGCACGCCGGGAATAAATGGTGCTGAGGTTTTGAGATTGCTCGCGGACGATCGAGAATTACTCGCACTCGCCGCACCCCACCGCTGGCGATGAGAGTTTAGCCCACGACTGTGCGGGCTAGCAAGACGGGACAGTTGGCGTAGACTCTCACGTAGTCGGAGAGGGAATTTCCTAGGAGTCGATCGAGATCCAAAAAGTTTTTGGCAACGTTGGGCCGCCGATCCGGGGAACCGATTACTAATAAATCGGCATTCACTTCGTCTGCAATCCGACAAATTTCTTCCCCGGGCTTACCTGTGGCACTCACGCAGCGGTAGCTAACTCCCAGTTGTTTCGCGAGGGCTACTGCGGAAGCTAATACTGGATCTTTTTCAGCATTTGCTGTTACATCTTCGGTGGATTTTCCAGTCAAATCTTTGGTGACGTGCACTAAAATTATCTGTCCGCCGTTGACTTCTTTGACAAAAGATAGGGCTAGTTCTAAGGATTGTTTGGCGGATTCAGATGGGTCTAGGGCCACCATGACGCGCCGGATTTTTTTGACGTAGATGTCGTCTTTGACCAACAGCATCGGTCTGGATGTTAGCTGGAAAACGTACTGGCTGACTGAGTTTTCCAAAATCGATTGCAGCCGTCCCAATCCCCGAGAACCCATAATCACTAAGTCGGATTTTTCTTCTTCTGCGACTTGGCAAACTGTGGTTTTTGGGTCTCCCTGTTTCAGCCGGGGATTGACTTTGTTGGGATCGATTTTTAAGGACTGGACTGCTTGTGCTAAAATCTTGCCTCCTTCTTCCAACTTTTGGGCCATGCCGTCGGATGTCACTTGGGGCGGCACGACGTGCAAGACGGTGACAGAGCTTTGTTGCAAGGAAGGGATGTCCATCAACATATTAAACATCTCTTCGCACAAGCCACGACCGGCGACGGCTACTAAAATTTTTTCTATCATGGTTGTTTTTTGCAGTAAAAACAGTTGAGTTTTCTTGTGCGACTCTCTCACTAGGGTGTTGGTACTCTAGTGGGTCAATGTCAAGCATAGGCCTGAAGTTTGCTTTATGATTTGTAGAAATGTAGCGTTTTGGAACAATTTGTAACGTGTTAGAGAACGATCGAACTCAACCAGAACTCGCACCGACTGGTGCTATTCAAAATCGACCCGGTATGGACTCTGAGGGCTGGTTTGAATATTTGGTGCGAGTCTACCCTCACCATACTGACTATTCGGGTATGGTTTGGCACGGGACTTATCTGGCTTGGATGGAGGAAGCGCGGGTGGAAAGTTTGCGCTCTCTCGGTATTGAGTATGCGGAGTGGGTGGCGCAGGGTTTGGAATTGCCGGTGGTGGAGCTTTCGCTGCGCTACCACCGCTCTGTGCAAATGGGTCAATTGGTGGCTGTCAGAACGCGGGTGGCGGCGAGTGAGGGTGTGCGGCTGCTTTGGGATTACGAAATTCGATCGCCCGATACGCAGGAGTTATACGTGACGGCGCAGGTAACTTTGGTTGGTGTCGATCGGGACAAGGGCAAGATTATCCGCCAATTGCCGCCGGCGCTCAAGGAAGCTTTGACAAAACTTTCTGTTAAACCTTCAACCTAAGCTCCTGTTAATTATCAAACATATAGTCCTGCACTGGTCGCCAGAAACTGGGTTTTTTGCCAAAAATTTGGTTGTAGCCCTTGATGCCAACAAAAAACCCGGTTTCTTAAGTAAGGAGTGTGTAATTCCTGACCGGGTTTTGGCAGTCTTCTAATTTATACTTTCAGCCTTGGTGGGACTTTTCAATAATGTCAAAAAAGTTGGAATTAGCCGAAGAAAATATTGACATTCAGCACAATATTTTGGCAAATAATCAGTTAATACCTGCGTCAATAGCAGAAGAAACAACTATTGTTTCTGGAAACCCGGACAATTTAAATAACGGTGAATTAGCTGACGAAAGTCAAGGTAAAATTTGGGCGATCGTCTCGCTGTCTGCGGCGCTGCTGGCGGTGTCCCTGGCGGCCATTTTTATTCGGTTGAGCGAACGGGAAATCAGTCCGAATGCTACGGTTTTTAACCGCTTGTGGATAGCAACTGCGGTATTTGGAATTTGGAACGGGGCGGGGGAAGCGCGCCGCCGAATGTCTGGGAATGTAGTTGAAGGGCGATCGAACTACACTCTGAAGGATGTGATGTTATTAACAGCCGTCGGCGTGGTTTCTTCTGCTTCTCTCGGTTTCTGGGCCTGGTCGCTAACTCAAACTAATGTCGCTAATTCTACCGTACTTCGCAACTTAACTCCTTTATTTACTACTTTGGGGGGATGGCTGCTGTTGGGACGGCATTTTGACGGCAGGTTTTTGCTGGGATTGGTAGTGGCTTTATCAGGCGCAATTGCGATCGGCACTACCGACTTGCAAATCGCCGGAGACAATTTTACCGGGGACATTGCTGCTTTGTTATCCGCAATGTTTTATGCAGCAAATCTGCTGATTGCGGAAGATTTGCGAACCAAGTTCCCGGCGACAACTATATTGATGTGGCGCTGTTTGATTGGTAGCCTCTTGATTTTGCCCTTGGTTTTGCTGGAGGGCGATCGAATTTTCCCTTATTCTTGGGAGGGATGGCTGACTGTAATTGCCTTAGCCGTGATTTGTCAAGCTTTTGGCCAAGGACTTCTCATCCACAGTCTCGGCACTTTGTCATCGGGATTTGTCGCCCTTTTTCTGCTGCTAGAACCAGTAATTACGGCGATTATTGCCTGGATGCTATTTTCCGAAAATTTGAGCTTGTTTAATTGGTTCGCTTTCTCTGTAGTTTTGGCTGGAATATATTTAGCCAAATCGAGCAAATATGCCGATCGCAAATAAAACAAAAAAGGAAAAAAATTAAATGGTAGCAACATCAACCGGTATAAATTCCTGGCATTACGAATTGAGTTTGCTCCCTCAATACTTAGAAAAGCTGTTTGCCAAACTGCGGATTGCTGTGGTGTTTGGTGGCAACTGCGATCGCCAGGGAGCCGTAATTTACAAAACGCACAATCCCCGTTCTTGGAAAAGCTACGAAATCGTCGCCCGCGAGATTGCCCGAGCATTAACCGAAATCGGCTTTCAGCACGTCTGTGTCATCCCTGATGACATGAACTTACCCGCACAACTAAAAGAACAAAAAATCCATTTAGTCTGGCTAAATACGGGCGGAGTGCAGGGCTACAATCCTGTTTGTCACACTCCCGCCTTGTTAGAAATGTTGGGAATGCCCTATGTCGGTCACAATCCTTTAAACAGTTCTACTTTAGACAACAAACACGCTTTTAAACGGGAACTGCAATCAGTCGGAATAAAAACCGCTCCGTTTATGACTTGGCATCCTTCCCAAGGAATTTTTCAGCCTAATTTCCACGAGCGTTTTGCCATAGTCTTCGGTGATTATCGAGGGCCTTTTATTGTCAAACCAGTATCCGGCCGCGCTTCGCTGCAGGTTCATTTGATTGACAAAATTGAGGGTTTATCTCAGGCGGTTTCAGAAGTTCACCGAGAAACTCATAATACGGCTTTAATTGAAAAGTATTTGCCAGGAAGAGAATTTTGTGTAGCGGTTTGTGGTTATGTAACTCATGCTAAAGGCTGTTTTACCAAAAATCCAAAACCCTTTGCCTTTTCCACGGTAGAACGAGTTTTTGAACCGGAGGAACGCATCTTTACTTCTATGGATCAAAAGGCGATTACGGCCGATCGCGGGCGGTTGATGGGGGAGGAAGAACCAGAACTAAAACAAAGGTTAATTGAGTTAGCTTGCAAAATATATTGGGAGTTTAGTTTGAACAGTTTGGTGCGGATTGATGTCAGGAGTGATGCTGAGGGTTCACTTTATGTTTTGGAAGCAAATCCGAAACCGGATCTAAAACATCCAGACGAAAATGTGACAAGTTTGGTTACTTTGGGCTTGGCGGAATACGGGATGAGTTATAACGATTTAATTTTTAGTTTGCTGGCGGATAGGTTGGATTATTTGTTGACTCAACATATCGCGATTATTCCTCATATTGTGGATTTACTTCGCTAATTGAACTTTGACAAAACATCTTGTAGGGCGTGCATTGTACGCCGTTGCATTCAAATTTATTGCCAATCTACTGTTGGAGGATTATGCCTTCGCTCCCCCGGTGACCCCGCATCGAAAAGGGGAGCGGAAAATATCAAAGTCAACCCCTACTCCCAGACTATCCGGGGGAGTATGGGGGTATGGAAGGGGGAGCGAGACGCGCGTATCAACGAGAAATACAAAGGTTTTTAGGGTTGACTGGACACCAATGCAACAGACATCTTACCTGTTGAATTTATGTAAATAAATATAAATTGCCGAGCCAAGTAAAAAAAAATGCGCGCAAGTTGTGATAGCTTTGAGCAAGAACAGGATTTGTGGATGTCCATTTTTTGGGCAAGCATCAGGGCAATTCAATTTATATAGATTAGATAAACCAAATGGAAGCATTACTTTTATTAATAGGATTTGGAGGCGGTGCATTAGTCTGCTGGCTAATTTTGAATAAGCGAAATTCACGAAATTTGGTGCGGATGCACGGCTCGCAGGAGGCTATATCGAAGTTAGCGTCGCAGTTGGATGCCAGAACTTCGGAATTGCGCCAAAAGACTGAGATGGAAAATCAGCTTAATTCTGAATTGTCTCAGTTGCAAAATCGCTTGGCAAGTGTGACTGGCGAGCAGGATTTATTAAATAATCAGGTGTCGGAATTGGAAGGGTTTATGGCCCAAATTGCTGAAGAGCGATCGCAAGTTGATGCTTTGATTGCTGATTTGCAGTTTCAGTTAGAAAGCGCAGGGCAAGCTCAGTCGCAGTTACCGGAATTGGCGGAACTTCAAAATCGGCTAGAAGTTGCGACTCTGGAGCGATCGCAACTTGTAGCTCAAATCCTGGAAATGCAAACAGAGCGAGAGGCGCTGGATGCAGAGATCGCTCTATTTCGCGATCGGCTGTCGGAATTTGACAGTCAGTTGGAAACAGCCAGTCAAGGCAAATTGCAGCTACAGTACCAGTTGTCGGAAATTCAAATTAAGTTCGAGCGCTCAATTCAAGAGCGGGAGCAACTGCATTCTCAACTGTCGAATTTGCAAGCTCAATTGGAAAGTGCAGAACAAGAACAGGAAATACTCAATTCTCAATTGGAAACCGCCCGCCAACAAGCAGAACAAACTCTATCTGAATTATTAGAGTTGGAAACACAGTTAGAAGCTGCCAATCGAGATAAAATGCAGTTAAACTCTCAATTGTCTGAGCTGCAAAATCAATCACAGACAGTTATTGGAGAGCGAGAACAACTGCTTTTGCAGTTGTCAGAATTGCAGGCTCAAGTAAATCCCAGCGAGGGAGATAACTCCCAACTTATATCTCAATTATCGGAACTGCAAGCTCAATTAGAAACTGCTAACACTGAGCAATCGCAGCTTGCGGCTCAACTCTCGGAATTCCAAAGTCAAATCGAGCAAGCAAACCAAAATCAAAATCAACTACAATCTCAAATATCCGAGTTAGAAACCCAGTTAGAAAGCGCGCATCAAATTCGCTCAGAATTAGAATCACAACTTGCGGCTCAACTCTCGGAGTTCCAAACTCAAGTCGAGCAAGCCAACCACAATCAAAATCACCAACAATCTCAGATATCTAAGTTAGAAACTCAGTTAGAAAGCGTGACTCAAATTCGCTCAGAATTGGAATCACAGCTGGCGGCTCAACAGTCGGAATTCCGAACTAAAATTGACACAGCCAACAAAAATCAAAATCAACTGCAATTTCAAATATCCGAGTTAAAAAGTCAGTTAGAAAGTGTAACTCAAATTCGCTCAGAATTGGAATCAAATCTGGCAGCTCAACAGTCGGAATTCCAAACTCAAGTCGAGCAAGCTAACCAAAACGAAAATCAACAGCAATCTCAGATATCCAAGTTAGAAACTCAGTTAGAAAGCGTAAGTCAAATTCGCTCAGCATTGGAATCACAGCTGGCGGCTCAACAGTTGGAATTTCAAACTCAAATTGACACGACCAACCAAAACCAAAATCAACTACAGTCTCAAATATCTGAGTTGGAAAGTCAGTTAGAAAGCGTAAGTCAAATTCGCTCAGAATTGGCATCTCAGATGGCAGCTCAACAGTTGGAATTTCAAACTCAAATTGACACAGCAAACCAAAATCAAAATCAACTACAATCTCAAATATCCGAGTTAGAAAGTCAGTTAGAAAGTGTGACTCAAATTCGCTCACGATTGGAATCTCAGTTAGACACTGCTAACAGAGAACGATCGCAACTTGATGCTCAACTCTCAGAACTTCAAAGTCAAATCGAGACAGCCAACGAGAATCAAGCTCAATTGCAACGTCAAGAATCTGAGTTAGAACCTCAGTTAGGAACAGTCAATCAAGAAAGCTTGGAGTTACAATCGCCAATTGTCGAAAAGGGCGATCGAGAAATTCCCAAGGCTGAATTAGCAGACAAAATTGAAAAATCCACCTCACAACCAATAGTTGATAAAAGTCAAGGCCTTATCGTTTGCCAAGAAGGTCAAGGCGATTATACTACTATTAGCGAAGCCGTAAAAAATGCGGCTTCGGGTACGCACATTTATGTACAGCCCGGTTTGTATCGAGAAAGTTTAATCATCGACAAATCTGTGGAAATTATCGGCAGCACAGAAGCGGGTAGCGTCACTGTGGAAAGCACCGACTCAAACTGCATTCAAATGCAAACCGATAGCGCTTTAGTCCGAGGTTTGACGCTGATAGCCACGGGGAAATATTATGCTGTAGATATTCGTAGAGGCGAGTTAATTTTAGAAGACAGCGATATCACTTCTGCCAACTATTCTGTGGTGGTAATTTGTGGCTCCGAGGCGAGTTCGGTAATCCGCCGCTGTCAAATTCACGATGCAATATGGAACGGGATTTTTATCTCGGATAATGGGAAAGCAACGGTGGAAGATTGCAATATTTATAATAACGGCAGTCTGGGAATCGGTGTCGGATTGGGAGGAAAATTGATCGTGCGCCGCTGTCGGATTAATAGCAATGAAGGTGAGGCGATTGTAGTTTACAGAGATGGCATTGCTACAGTAGATGATTGCGATTTAACGGGTAATGCTGGCGGTGCTTGGCGGATTGCAGATAACGGATACGTGCGCGGTAAAAATAATCAAGAATAGAAAAAGTCATTAGTCAGTTGGCAGTTGGCAGTTGGCAGTTGGTAGTTGGTAGTTGGTAGTTGGTAGTTGGCAGTTGGCGGTAGTCATTAGTCCTTAGTCCTTAGTCCTTAGTCCTTAGTCCTTAGTCATTAGTCAACAGTCAACAGCTAACAGCTAACAGTCAACAGCTAACAGTCAACAGCTAACAGCTAACAATTCTAAATCCCTAACAAGCGAGCGGGATTTTTTTTCATCATTAAATCAATTTCAGGTTGAGAAATGCCTTCATCCATCAACTTTTCTACAAATAATTTGTAACCTTCTGCAGGTAAAGGATCGGGTTTTCTTCCCAAATCTGTGCTCAGAACAAAATGCTCGGCTCCGATGAGTTTAATGGCTGTTACCATCTGATTAATGGAAACGTGATGCCAGTTTTTATGTCCGTCATCGGCGGCATTTTCTCCCATCAAATCGTTGACAAATGCTAATTCTAGAAACGCTCCCATCTGGGCTGCTGTTTGCATATTTTCTAGGGACAAACCGGGTACATCTGCCATTGCGTGGGTAATCAGGATGTTTTTAATGTTGAGAAGTCTGGCTTGCCGGACAACTGCCATAACTTCTGCTGAGGAAATGTGTCCGGTTTCCAATACTAAATTATCTCTAGCTACTATCTTGAGTACCGCTGCTGTTTCTGGTAAAAGTTTGCCGTTTTCTGCTACTTTAATCCCGATTCCCGATTTGTGAAAAACCTTTAAATGATGATTGGAATCAACGGTTGGCAGCCACACTACTTTACCGTATTTGCCGCCGATGCGGTGCATTGCTTCTACAGCTTGGGGATTAATCCCGCCTACGGAATGATTGAGAACAATTCCCCCGAAAACTTCGATTTGCGGTACAATTTTATTGACTAGAACTGCCCGTGCTGCGGTGCTGCCATAGTGATTTTTTAAGACAACTGCTTTCATGTGCGCGCTGGTGGCAAATTTAGCTACCTCAAAATCATCCAACCTGCGGGGAATCACATCAGGAGACGAATGGATGTGAAAGTCGATCGCACCTTCAATGATACTTTTTTGTGAGTCCATCGGCTGCAACTGTCCGACAGCATAAACTGGCAGACAAAACCAATAGCAAAAAATTAAAACTAACGTAAAAAAAATAGCCTGCATTCATCCCCTCTTTGCTTCTCTCCTCTGCGCCCTCAGCGTCCTCTGCGGTTCATTACCTCTTAAATAAAAGACTTAACCGCATTTGCCAAATCTTCTGCAAACTCTTCGTGCAGGCCCAAAGTTCCCGGAATAACTCGCGATTCCACTCCCGGTAATTGAGCTAATACTTCCATTTCCGCCTTTGATTTGGGCGGCGCTTTTTCCGCAACTACAACCATCACCGGTACTGTTAATCCTTGGAAGTTGGCGACAAATTCTTCCCGCGTTTTTGCCGGATCTAAACCTCCGGTGACAAAAGCCGCCGAACCAAATCTCGCGCCTGCTTGTTGAGTGACTTTCCGCTTATTTTGAATGAAATCCGCTGTGACTTTGGCGGCATCGGCGTAGACGTGGCGGCGGTACATCAAACTCAGGAATGACGGCGCAGTGTTCAGTTTGTACAGGAATTGACCGATTAAGGGCGATCGTACTAATTCTCTCACCATTCCGTGCCAACCCCTTTGCTGTTTGCTCATTGTCGGCAAAGGCCCGCGCCAAGTCGGTGCAGCTAACACAATCTTTGACCAAACATTCGGCTTTGATTGCGCTAATTGCATCGCATAACCCGCAGCGTGACCGGCCGCAACTACAGCCACAGGACTGTTAAAAACTGACTCTACAAAATCCTTCAAAAACTGATGGTATAATTGCGGTTCGTAGTCGGTGCGCGGGCGCGAAGATTCGCCGAAACCAGGCCAATCTACACTCAAAACTTGAAAATTTGGAGCTAACAACTCTGCTAAAGGACGCATTTCTTCCCGCGTTGAAACCGTACTGAAAGCCGGCAGTAACAATACGGGTTTTCCTTCTCCCCTGGTTTCGTAAATAACTTCAATCTGTGTTTCTTTCCAGTTCCAGAGATATTTCTGAACTGTCGCGGGATAGTTGCTAGAATTAGATTTGGTTAAATCGGCAGTCTGAATCATGGCTGTTTTTCCGGTTAGTTTGCTTCTGCTTGCGCGCTCAATTCGCAAGCCACTGCTTTATTTTTCATCATTTGAAAGATGTTATAAAATCCGTTAGCGCGGGAAGGTGTCAGGCTCACATTCAATCCCGTATCTTGAATAAAATCTGGGGTAATGCTAACTATTTCAGCAGGCGTTAATCCGCTCAAGCCTTCCACAAGCAAGCCAACTAATCCTTTGACTAACTGAGCGTCAGAATCGCCTTGATACAAAACTTTTCCGTCGGTCAAATTTGCGGTAATATAAACTTGCGATACGCAACCAGAAACTTTGTTTTCTGGGAGTTTATCGCTTTCGGTAAATGCTGGGAGTCGCTTTGCATACCACAGCAGTTGTTCGTAGCGCTGTTTCGGATCGGAGTGTCGCTGGAAGCGCTGGACGATTTTAGCTAGGGCTGCGGGTAGCGCGGTATTTGCGGACATGATTTCGAGTAGCGGTTGAATTTGCTGATCTTGTACATTCTATTGTACCAGTAGGGCGATCGATATAGTCCTGGACGCATCGATCGCCAGAAATCGGGTTTCTGACACCCGCGCACATCCAAGAAACCCGGTTTCTGCGATAATTTACGCATCCCCACCAAAATTGAGGAATAAACCGGGTTTCTGACACCCCGCGCACATCCAAGAAACCCGGTTTCTGCGATGCTGTTGTTAGTGTTTTGCGGTACTAAATTAGTAGCAAAAAAATCAAAAGCGACAGTATTTTCCGCTGTGACAATAGCGCAACAGATTAGCTCAAAAACCCGGTTTCTTTGGTCTTGATGCGTCAGTCCTGAATTAGTCAGATCGTTCAGAGAGAGAATCCTGTTCAGGAAGATGCAGCTTTGCTATTTGCGATCGCACTATTGCTATTCGGACAAACAATGCACCGCTAGCCAAACCGATCGCAAACCGAAACCCCAACACTAAAAAACCCTCTAACTTGCGTTCGGCAACTGGTTCCATCCCAACTTTGTGTAGTATCAATTGCATCGTAGATTTTCTTCGTTCAAACGGGTGAACTGAGGTTGGAATTCTTCCCATTCTTTGCAGATTTGCTCGTAACATTGCGAGGGCGAAATCGGTAGATTTCGCAGATAAAAGAACGTGACTTCCCGACCGGATTCCAGCAGCAGAATGATGTCTTTACTAGGGTTATAGGTATCTGCAGCTTGCAAAATATGACCGTTCATGTGGTGATTTTGCAGGATAGCGGTGTCGGGAGCCAATAACCAAGCATTGAGAAAGGGAGCCAAACGACTGCGGGGAACAAAATGCGATTGGAATGTTTCACCAGTAACTCCCATCAATGGGTTATTAAGACTACAAATTACTGCGCCTCGTTCACCATTCAGATAGCCAACCCAAGCGTTATAGCCTAACACCAGCAGATTAGTTGCAATAAAGGATTGCTGCCAATCTTCGCTATTTGTTTCAGATGTCATCATGTATTAAATATCCAGTATCAAGTTATCAACCTATGCGAAATATGAATCGAGTTTAATTTAGGCATTAAGATCGGAATTTTTACGGTATCAAACTTGGTTGAAATTCCTCCCAGCGCCTACAGACTTGTTCGTGGCAATCGGCAGGAGAAATGGCTAGTTTCCTTAATAGATTTACCTCTGTTTGACGACCAAATTTCAGCAATAGCAGAATATCTTGCTCTGGATTGTACTTCACAGTTGCTGCTATCACAGATGGAATATTCGATGAGTCAACGGATAGCGATCCCAGATAAAATTGCATCAAATTCACAGGAATAAACTGAATTTGAAAAGGAATTGATTCGAGGCTTGTCATTGTAGAATCAAGAACTTGAGTATCTACATCACAGACCACAACACCCCGCCCGAAAAACTCAAATCCCTTCCATGCTGTATAACCAATAACCAGCAAATTGGTATGAATAAATCCCTGTTGCCAATAGCCAAAATTTCCTTGCCAAACGCTATTTTCCGGTCGCATTTACTTCCTCCCGCAGGATTTTGGCAGCTTCCACCATATTTTTTAGCGCCGGAATTACTTCTTCCCAACGTCGTGTTTTCAAGCCACAATCGGGATTTACCCAAATTTGTTGAGTTGGTAGATTAGCAATGCCAGTTCGCAGTTGTTGCAAAATCTGTTCCGTCGTTGGCACCACTGGACTGTGGATGTCATACACGCCATTACCTACTTGATAGGTGTAACCTGCGGCGGTTATTTCATGCAGCGTTTGGTTATTGCTGCGGCTATTTTCAATCGAAATTACATCGGCATCTAACCGTTCAATATCTTTGATGATATCGCCAAATTCGCAGTAGCACATATGCGTGTGAATTTGAGTTTGAGGATGAGCGCTTGCGGTAGCCAGAAGAAACGCATCTACAGCCCAAGACAGGTATTGATTCCAGTTTTCTACTTTCAGAGGTAAGCCTTCGCGCAATGCTGGTTCATCTACTTGAATTACTTGCGCTCCTGCTGCTTCTAAATCTGCTATTTCATCCCGCAAGGCCAAAGCTATTTGAAATGCTTGTACTTGTCTGGAAATATCGGTGCGCGGATATGACCAATTTAAAATTGTTACGGGAGCTGTTAGCATTCCCTTAACGGGTTTTTGCGTCAATGATTGCGCTACTTTGAACTCGCGCACAGTCATTGGATCAGTGCGAACAACATCACCGTAAATAATCGGCGGACGCACGTAACGGCTGCCATAGCTTTGTACCCAGCCATTTGCCGTGAAGGCGAATCCATCCAACTGTTGTCCGAAATATTCCACCATATCGGTGCGTTCAAATTCGCCATGCACCAACACATCTAGCCCAATTTCTTCTTGGATTTTAATGCTATCGGCAATTTGAACGTCGATCGCAGCTTGATAGTTTTCTTGACTCAATTCACCCTTTTTGTAGCGCAGCCGCAGTTTTCGCACTTCCGGGGTTTGAGGAAACGAGCCGATCGTTGTGGTGGGAAAAATGGGCAGAGAAATCTGTTTCGACAACCGCAAGCCGTAGGATAATTTGCGTTGAAAGTCATTGGTTGTCAGGCTGTTCAGACGTTCCTGCACGGCAATATTGGTAGGGCTAAACTCCTCGAAGGTTGTCCAGGCATTGCTAATTTTAGCGCGATCGCTTCCAGTCTCTTCTCCGGCTAAACTGCGTGCCAAAAACTTCACAGCTTGCAGTTTTTGTTCGGCAAAACTCAACACGTTGCGGAGAGGTTCTGGCAACTTTGTTTCCCGTGCGGCATCGTAGGGAACAAACTGCAACGATGCCGACGGCTGAATTACAATATCGGGCGTAATTTGCTGAATCTCTTGCAGCACTGGCAGCACTTGTTCGGGACGAATTTGCCAAATATTGCGAGCATCTACAATTCCCACACCCAATCGTTTATCAGCCGGAAATCCCTGTTCTTTAAGCAATTTCAAATTGCATCCGCGAGTAAAGTCTAAGCTAATTTTAGCAACTGGTAACTGTATCACCCAAGGATAGGTATCTCCTAAATCATCAAAGTAAGTAACTAAATCGATGGGAAGTTTAATTTCAGCTAAGGAACTATAGGTTGACTCAAAGGCTTCTTTGAATTGACCAGCATCACTTAGAACCAAGGCAGGTTCGTGAATTTGCACTTCAGAAATACCCAAGTTTTTTAAGGCTTTCAGCAACGCCAGATAACGCTCTCGTAATCTTGAAATTGCTTCATTTAAGGGTATGTCAAACCGACTTAATCGCAATAAAGTAATGGGGCCTAAAACAATAGGAATTACTTTTTCGCCTAATAAAGTTTGAGCGCGATTAACCGTTTCGAGAAAGTCGCTAAAATCAGCAGGCTGCCATTCTGAGGGAATTTCTGGCACCAGGTAGTGATAGTTGGTGTCGAACCATTTAGTCATTTCTAGTGCAGGTATCCCTTCTTTGCCCCGCGCCATTGCAAAGTAGCGATCTAAACCTGATAAATCCCGAAAGCGATCGGGGATTAACCCCAGGCGAACTGTCCAATCCAGAACACTATCGTAGAGGGTAGTATCGCCAACACCGATGCGATCTATACCTGTTTTTAGCTGTATTTGCCAGTTTTCTATTTCTACTTTTCTGACTGTTTGTAATAAATTATTGGCATCTAATTTGCTACTCCAAAATGCTTCTAGTGCGATTTTAACTTCGCGATTTTTACCAATGCGAGGATATCCAATTGTTGCAGTTGAAATTGACATGATTTTTCTCTCTTAAGTATGGGTTTCAATAGCATCATCAGTACAAATAGCGATATTACAAAGAGCGATCGCAATTGATATCCTGTCCGATTGGTTCGTAGTGCGGACTGAAGTCCGCAATGTTGAGCGGGCTGAAGTCCGCACTACAAAAGGTTTTTGTGATGGTAATGAACCGGACATTAGATGACTGAATTTTTACTATTGATATTTGCTGAATGATCGAGTTGAGTCTTTGATATTCCATAGAAACTCTGTCGGAAACTAAGGGGTATCCGATGCAGAATTTTCTACAGCAATGTCATCAGAATGTAATGTGATGCCTCAAAGGTGAAATCGTCTGAATATCTAACATCGCTATCACAAAGCTGTTAGAAATTACAGCAGGCAAAACCCCGCGCAATATTTCTTGCGTCTAAAACTAGATAATGCTGTTGAGGCTAACTTTTTTAACTCGTTATGTTGCTCTAGAAACCAATTGCACCAAAGGTTTCTCACGGGTTAAGGAGCATAATAGCCGATCGCGCAGCATCTGGTGAAAAACAATCGAATCGAAAACAAAATACTGAAGACATCCGTACCTCGCAGATGGGTTAATAGAACGATACAATCGGCGGGCATCCTGACTAAGAAGCTACTCTACGCTTCATCACAGTTGCGGGACAGCGCCGGGTTTGCACCGAACTTTCCCCCTTTCGTCTAGTGGCTGATCTCCACCAGAACCGATTAGGTCATACCATAGCACATTTTCCAAAATATGCAACCCCTAAGATCGGGTCGGGCGATCGAATATCATCAATAATCTTGAACACCTGCGCGATTTGAAACCGGGTTTTTCATCAAAATCCTTCGTTGCAGCCAGCAAATCAGGCCCAAACCCGGTTTCTTTGGTGTCGATGCGTAAGTCCGGCTCGAAATCATTTTCCTGCATCTTTAAGATTATAAATTAACGGCAGAATGGGATTCCCGCAACCAAATCCTGGAAGTTATAATCATGAAAGATGCACCGCCAAAATATTATCAGCGCCTGGTTTTTTCAAATGTTTAATTTTCTCACTTCCACCCTTTAAAAATATGTTTCGTTTGAGTCTTGCGAAGTTAGGATGAGTCGCTGCTAAGCTCATCAATATTTAAATTGTATTTCAACAAATAATCAAATTATTGCAGGGTGGAAGGCGATCGCCTCAAGTCAAGTCCAAGGGCGGCAAACGGCGCAACTATCGCCGGGAATTGACCCAAAACTGACAGTCGCAGCCAAACTAGCAGCGCCGCTGCATCGCTTTCTTCTGCCGTAAAATCCAGCATCGCCACCTCTTCGTCACCAAGCCGCTAAGCTGTTGTGCATCCCAATTGTGTATGGTGAGGGGGAGAGGGGGAGACGGAGAGAGGGGCTATTCGGCTTCGCGAGGAGGTAAAGAGGGGGAGAAGATTTTTGTTTGATCTATAGTCAAAATATACAATGTTTATTTGCACAACAGCTTACCAACAACTTCTCCGTTGAAAATTTGCTGCAGCAGCTTTTCCGGGAAGGCGATCGCAAATTCATCCAATGCGGGTAAAATAATTTCAGCAATGATAACTCACAGCAGCGAACGAGTTCACCTAAAAAACCAGGTGGGGAGTGATAAGTACAGTTTTAGTGGTGGAAAATTCCCACAGCCAGCGAGAGTGCATTTCACATCAGTTGAGATGCAACGAATTGAACGTAATTCAGGCAGATCGCGGCTTGGAAGCGCTGAATAAAATTGAGAAAAGTTACCCAAATTTAGTATTATTAGCTAATGAAAACAAATAACCGCAGTTATTTAAAAAAATTGCTGCAAGAAAGAAACGAACACCCCGAAAGAATGGCAGAAATTGATGAAAAAATTAATGCCACATTCCGCCAAACCCACGCAATTTTAGTAATGGATATGTCGGGGTTTTCGCGAACCACTGTCCGCTACGGAATCATCCACTTTCTGGCAATGATTCACCGGATGCACGGAATTGTCAAGCCCGTAATTTCGGAATATAGCGGCATTGTTGTTAAAGAAGAAGCCGACAATATTTTTGCAGTATTTCCCGATGTGAAATCGGCTGTTGAAGCTGCAATTGACTGTCTGAAACAAACGGGGGCTGTAAACACAACTCTGCCGCCGGAAATGGATATTTACCTCTGCATTGGAATTGGCTACGGTGACATTTTGATGCTAGAAGGAGAGGATATGTACGGATCTGAATTCAATCTAGCATCCAAGCTGGGAGAGGATTTGGCGGAACGGGGAGAGATTTTGCTCACCTCCGCAGCGTTTGAAAATTTGGAAGGCGAGAAGGAAGATTGGGAAAGAGTTGATTTTTCGATTTCTGGTTTGGAGTTAGTGACTTACAAGCGCGTACAGCCTGCTTAATCAAACTCAAGAAACCGGGTTTTTTGCTGAATCTGCGGGCGGCGAAGCAGAATTTTCTCCAAAAACCCGGTTTCTGACTGCCCCTGTGTGCCATAAAATTTGAAATTAATGATTGACCAACAAAAAAACTGGCAAACTCTCAATTTAGCGAATATTCAACAGCGGCTGGCTTGGGTACAACAACAGCCGGATGGAGTTATTTTTTGTCAAGAGTCGGGAGTTCACTATGTTACAGTTAATAAAGATAAAAATAAAATAAAATTCTCTTTGGTAGAGAAAGTGAATTTGCATACAGATTTGTTGCAATCTGTCATCGACCTCAACAATCCCCTGCATTTAGTTTCTGAATATACCCAAGCGATGATGTTGGGTTTAGTTTGGCAAAATCAACCCCAAAAAGTCTATATAGCTGGGTTTGGCGGTGCCAGAATTCCGTTAATCCTGCACCATTATTTGCCGGAAACTGTTATAGAATGTGCTGATGTAGACCCGATCGCGATTTCAGCAGCCACAAAGTGTTTTGGAGTGCAGTTTGACAGCCGACTCAGCGTCACAATCCAAGATGGGAGAGAATATCTAGAACAGAAAAATCCCGATATTAAGTACGATATCATCATGACCGACGTGTTTTGTGGCAACGGTTACTCTTCGCACCGGCTGGCTACCAAAGAATTTTATCAACTCTGCCAAAAACACTTGTCAAGCGCCGGAGTTGTGCTGGTAAATCTGCTGCAAAGAGATGAGTTTTATGCCGAAAAGGTGAAGACTTTTCAAAGCGTGTTTTCTCAGGTATGCGTGTCTCCTTGGAAGGATATTAATAGCGTTTTAATTGGGAGTAACAGCCCTAGTTTAGAGAAAAGCGAGATTGTTTCCAGAGCAAAATATTTGCAAGATGGGCATGAATTTTCATTTTCCTTAATCGATAGGGCGCTTGATATTAGAGTAGGTAGAGAATTGGCGGAATCTATAGCTAATTTAGATCAAGCTCAAATTTTGCATGACGATTCGCCGCCTGTTGGTTATTTTGATTCTTGGTTATTTTGATGGCATAAAAATTAAGGTCTATCGAGCGCGATTAACAGCCGGAGAGGGTTTGCAGGCTTTCTCATCTTTATGTAACAGTTTCATTTTCCGTAGGCAAACCCCGGCGTTAAGCAAAGCTATCCCTTTTTCCTTAGCACTTCCCGTTCCCCCTAGGGGTTCCCGTAGGGTAGGGTAGGGAATCGCTTCCAAAGTGCGGTGAGTATGTTAACCGTAATTAAACAGTGTTAAACTGTAGTTAACTTCAGAAACCTAAAAATCAACTTCCCGATCGCCCCCCACAATTATCTATGGCTACTTTCTCCGCCGATCCCGACAACTTTGGTGAGTTATTGACAATTGTTAAAGATGGATCTGAGATCGCTTTGACAGCAGGGGAATATAAGGGGCCATTTACCATTGAAAAAGCGATCGCGCTGCGGGGGGAAGGAGAAAACACCGTCATTTTTGCCGCTGACGAACCTGTTTTGAAAATCGCAGTCTCCGGAGTGAAACTGGAAAACTTGAGCATCGAGCGGAATGTCGGCGGGAATACGGGAGAAGTTGCGATCGAATCCGCACCGCATACCGCACCTGTTTTAGATAGAGTAAGATGTTTGGGAAGCGCTCCCAACGTCCAATGGCTGGGAGTAAGCTGGGATATCCCCACAGCAGTCCATTTTGGGGAAATCCAAACTAACCGATATTTGCAGCGAACCGAACAACTGCAACTCGGCGGCGACTGCAAAGTTTCCTGCTCTCACCCTTGGTTAAAAGTACAGCAGCCTTACCTTTCTTGCGGGTTGCAAAAACTAGATATTATCCTCAATTCCCAAGATATTCCCGCCGGAACTAATCTATCTGGCTCCATTGTTTTGCAAGCATCTAACCACCAATTTTTAATAGAAATTTCGGCAATTGTTACAGCCCCTCAAATCAGTAATAATCTATCTATTTTTTCATTGCCAAGTGCAACAGAGCCTAGAAATAATAATGAAAATTGGGGATATCGGTTTTTAGGCGATCGGGCGACAGATAACTTAATCCGCGAGCTAGAAGGTAAAGATGCTCTCTTAAAGTATCCTGAATTTAGCGATCGGCGCGATCGTGCCGCCGAATTGCTTTCAGATATTCTCGGAGACGAACCCAGGCCTTTCTACGTCCGTCGCAAAGGGCCGGGAGAATCACCGGGCGAAGAAAAATGGGAACTGGCGATCGCCACAGACATCGAAACAGCCAACTTACCAGAAATTTTGAAACAACGGCAAAAAACCTTAAGTTTGTTAGCTCTGGTAACAGAAGATAGACATAATAACTTGCGGTTGCTTTCAGCTCGTTTAGTATCCCCAGAACGGGGATACAATGACGGTTTTTCTGTTCTTTTTTCCCTGGGACTGCACCTCGATCGCCAGTCTCGAATGCCCGTCCCAACTTCGGCTTTAGAGCGCATGAAAACAGTTCCCTTTTGCGGGGATTGCGTGCCAACCGAAGAACAGTTAAAAGCTTGGAAAGCCTTTTTAAAGATAGAAGAGCGAATTGCTAAAACGCGAGAATTTTTCGTACCTTTTTTCGGTCATAATTACGGCTCTGCTACCCGCAAAATTACTTTTGAGATTAACGCATCTTTAGCGCAACTCGACAAATCATCAGGAACCGCTCTCAAACAAGATGACTTTTGGACGAGAGCAGCTAAGGCGAGAAATGAGGATATAAAACTTGTAGTTAGAGTTGAAGAAATCCGCGAGCAAGACGATCGCACATCCGACGATCGAGAATCTGTCCCGCAGCTTTTCAAGTGGCAGGCAATTTTGTTAGGTTCGATCGAAGAGGTTGACAAAGCAAAGGGATTTATCCGGGTGAGACTGGATGCTGAGTTAGTAGAAAAAATAGGAGAAGGAAACTATCAATTGCCGAAAACAGGCTTTTTGTCTTTCGAGGCTGCGGGAGATTTAACTCAAATTAAACGGCAGAAAAAAGCTTTAGACGATTTGCAAAAGGGAATTGCTCAGAATCCCTATGTAGGCGAATTTTTCTTCGATGCTTCCCAGGCCAGAACCCCGCAAACAACGGTTAAACTGAAACCAGAAGATTTGTTGTTATCTGGGGCAAATGCCGACCAAATTGCAGCAGTAGAAGCTGTATTGTCTGCACCCGATTTAGTGTTAATTCAAGGGCCACCTGGAACGGGAAAAACAACAGTCATCGCTGAAATTTCCTATCAAATTGCGCTGCGGGGCGGGAGGACTTTAATTGCTTCTCAAGCAAATTTAGCTGTTGATAATGCTTTGAGTCGCTTAATTCACAGTCCCGTTATCCGCGCTTTGCGAAAGGGGCGCGCGGAGCGAGTTGAAGAGGAAGGTTTGCCATTTGTGGAAGATAAAGTAATTGGCAATTGGCTGAGAAATACGGCTGATGACTGCGAGCAGCGGTTGGCAAAACAGCGAGAAAATATAGATTTTTTCGGGAATTTGTTAGCAGGATCGCAGCAGTTTGATGTGTACCTGCGATCGGAAGAAAAGTTGCAAGAAAATCACAAGAAGTTGCGATCGCGCAAGGCAGAGTTAGAGGAAACTTGTAGGCTTAAGGAAAGTCTCTATCGAGAAGCGGAAGCTAAACAGCACGAAATTGTTGAACATATCCTGCCTACTTTGGAATTGCTAATGTCTCAACCTTCAATTAACTGGGAAGATGAGAGTGTGATTAATTTATGGAGAACAGCTATCAAAGTATGCAACAGTACCGAACTCATTAAACTTGGGTATAGTTCTGAAAAAAGCTTTAAGGTAAAAGTAGAAAATGCAGCTAGAATGGCCGCCGATTTAGGTGTTCAAAACCCTCCAAATTTATGGCTGAATTATTTGAGTTTAGCAGCTTGGTTAAAGGAACAAGGTCTTCCACAGATTAAAAGGTCATTGTCTCATTCTAGAGAGGCGATATCATCCATCAGAGAAGCGGCAGAATCTGAACGATCGCTCCGCGATAAGCCAGCCGCAGTTCAACTTTTGGAAACAAATTATCAGCTAGGTCTGAATAACCAAAAAAATATACAAAAAAATATCAACTCTTTGGAACAGCGAAGTTTAAAAATTGTTGCAGTCAGACCTGCAATAGATCGCTGGAAGTCCACCGCTTACGATCGCGTGTATGCAGCGATGAAGCAATGTCTAGAAACTGATCGAGTCTTTACAGACGATTTGATGCAATTACCGCTGGACGTGGTATCATTTGTAAAGGCTAATTCCGCGCCGTGGCGATCGCATCTCGATCGGTGCAAATCAAAGATTGCTAATTTAAAAAAAAGTGAAGTCAAGAAAATTTCTGCATTTGAACCGCAACTAAACGAGGTAGCAAAAGAAGCGATCGGCGGGATTTCTACTACTGCGCGAAACTGGCTTAACCAACAACAGGAATTAGAGCAAGATCATAAAAACTCTGTTTTGAAAGCCCTAACAAAATGGGAATCCACAGCTTATCAGAGCGTATATGAGGAGTTAAAAAAATGCGTGCAAGAGAAGCGTAAATTTACAGATAATCTGATTAAATTGCCACCGGAGTTGCTGGCGATTGTCCCTGCAAAACCTCAGCCTTGGCGTTCTAACGTCGATAGGTGTCGGTCAAAAATTGCTAGTTTAATTGCCCAACAAAATGAAGTGCCAATATCCAACTTTGATGCGGAATTAAATGTGATTGCATCGGAGGCGATCGAGGGCATTGCCACCAGCATATCTCAATGGCTGGAGCTGGAGCAACCGGAAACTGAAAAACAACTCCAGAATCTTAAACAACAGCTTAACAAGTCTCAACAAGCAACAACTAAGCAACAACAGGAAATAGCAACTGCTAAAAAGCAGTTAGAGCCTCTTGAGCGTGAATATCGAGCCAAGGCACAAAAAGCGGTACAAGTCTTAGCAGAATTGAGCCAGCGATCGGGTATTCCAGCGAACTTACGCAGTTTAGTTATGCGCTATCAATCTTTTTCTTCTCTTTCACAAGCGATCGCTAACACACCTGTATCAGAATTTACGCAGCGAGCGAAGTTGTGGGAAGATCGGATAAGTCAGTTTGAACAATTAATTTCCTCCCTCGATCCATTATTGGGACTGCTAGTAATAGAAGAGGCTATAACAACCATTCAAGCCAGCTTGCAAAAAGCAGCTAGTCAAGCTTTCAATCAACTTCGAGAATGTCAAAATCTGGTTCAGGAAATGGATGTTGAACTGCAACAAATCCAACAACAACAGCAACTACCACCCACTTTAATTTCCGATCGAGAATGGTGGGAGTCAGCGTGGCAAAGTATCCCCGATCGCCTAAAGCCACCAATTCCCGACAGCGGCTTATACGATCTCAACTTCTTGCACGAAATCAAAACACAATTCGATGCTTGGCACCAACAACGCGATCGAGCAGAATCCCACCTCAAAGGCTATGAAAAACTAACTCAAGATTGGATCGCCAAACTCCGCAGCCCCTCGGAACAAGATCGGGGCGAATTGAGACAAGTTTACATCGACAATGCCAACGTCATCGGCATTACTTGCAGCCAAGTAGCGGGGTACGGCTTCAAAGAATTTACCAATTTTGATGCAGTCATCATTGACGAAGTGAGCAAATGCACGCCTCCCGAAATTTTGATTCCTGCACTCAAAGGCAAAAAATTAATATTAATTGGCGACTACCGCCAGTTACCGCCAATGCTACATGAAAAGAGTTTAGAAGAAATTGCCACCGAAATGGGAAGCGAACCCGAAGATATCAGCTTTTTGGAAGAATCTCTATTTAAGAAACAATTTGAAGCTGCGCCAGAAAGCATCAAGCGGCGGCTGACTGTTCAGTATCGGATGCACCCCTACATTATGGGAGCAATTAATCAATTTTACGACCATAGCTTGCGTTGTGGGATTGTGGAGCCTGAAAAAGTGCGATCGCACAATTTAGCTGGCGACATTATCCGAGAACAACATCACCTAATTTGGGTGAAAATGCCGCAAGAACCGAGTTTTGCAGAGCAGCTAGAAGGCACATCAAGATATAATCTTAAAGAAGTCGAAGCGATCGACATTCTCTGCGAGCAAATGGAGGACGTTTGGAGCCTGAAAGTTGCCGAAGGACAACCGAAAAAAGAAATTGGCATCATTACTTTTTACGGCGCTCAATTGAGGCGCATTGAAGAAATGCTCGGCGATCGCAAATTCCCCTCACTTTCCATTAGAACGGGTACTGTTGACCGATTTCAGGGCATGGAACGCCCGATTATTATTGTCAGCATGGTGAGGAACAATTCCGATGGAGATATTGGTTTTGCGAAAAAGCCAGAACGGGTAAACGTTGCCTTTTCCCGCGCTCAGGAATTGCTAATAATTGTGGGATGCCATTCACTATTTACCAAGCACAAAGGCAAAGTCGGAGGTATGTATTCCGAAGTAGCAAATATTGTACGCCGCAATGGAGGAATGATTGATGTTTCTAGCATCTTGGGCTAAAATTGGTAGCAAATTCAGAATTGCCGAGGAAAATCAACCTTTAGCGACTGAAATACTTATTCCTTAAAATCCAATACGCTTGGGTTAACACTGTTAATTCCCCGGAGATCCCCCTAAATCCCCCGGATAGTCGGGGGACTTCGCAGCACCTTCTTGTTCCCCCCTTTGTAGGGGCGGTGCCCCCGTGCCCGCCCTCAAGGCGCCGGGGGGATCGGTCTTATCTGAACCGTATTGCCTTAAAATCCGCAATTCACTAAAGCTTTATAAATCAAGATGTTTTTAGTATCCTCCCCTAAACCAATTAACCCCCAATTACAGGAATTTGTCAAACAAATTGAAAAGCAAAGTCCGGCTGGCATATCAGTGCTAGCTGCCCGACAATTTCGCTGTTGTTTAGAGCAAATATCAGTAGAAGTTACTATTAGCGAACCCCGCAAATTTAACATTCTTGAAGAGTTTATTCTCCGCGCTGGGATGGAGATGGAATTGACACCAACTGAAAATGAATTAGCACAAGCTTTGGGACTCGACCCTGTATTCGTGCAAAATACTGCTACGACGCTGCGGAGTTTAGAAACTTTAGCTTGGACACCGGATTCCCAAATTATTCTAACTTCTCAAGGGAGACAATTTTACTTAGAAGGTTCTGTACCGCAACCGCCGCAAACGAAGCAGATTTATGCGATTTCCGACCCCTTGCAGGGAAATCTATTTTTTCTATCTTCCCCTTTAGAAGAAGTACAAATCGAGCTACCAATTTTTGAAGATTTGATTACCATCGAAAATCGGTGTCAAGAAATATCTGAGTTAGGACTTGAGGAACTCCAACGAATTATTCAGGCTTCTAGTTTAGGCTTACACGTTCCTGAAGATGGTAAAATGATTACTGCTGCTTCTTTTACCCAGGAGAGTCAAGCTATCTGGCAATCTGTGGCAATTTTTGTAATTTTTGATGCCCTTGAAGATGCGGTTAAACTGCAAGTAAGACGAGGAAAGCAAATTTTACACTATGCTTCCGATCTGCTTGACATTCTGCAAACTGAAGGTAAACTTTCTTTGCAAACCTTGCTGCATTTGAGCGATGAAACTATTGCTGCGGAACGGGAAGAACTCCTGAATCGGCGAAATAAAGAAGTTGAAGCCAGACTTCAGAAAATAGAACAGCAGGCGATTGAAAATGTTAAAGGATTGAGGGAAACAGAGACGCAAGCTGCATCAAAGGGAAGTCAGGAAAAAGACCAAGTAATTTTACTGCGTGACAGTCAAATTCGGCAGTCTTTTTTAGAAACATTGAGGAAGGGGAATTATCAAGTCTTAATTTATTCTCCTTGGGTGAGCAAGGAAGTGGTAGATAATGAGTTTATTCAATTACTTCAAAATTTGGCTAATCGGGGAGTTTGGATTTTAATTGGTCACGGTATTTCCCGGCGACAGCAGGATGAAACCCGACCGATTCCGCCGCAAGTCGAGCAAAAGCTGAGAGAAATTAAAACGCGGGAAGGTTTGTCAGCAGTGCAGGTATTTTGGCTGGGAAATTCTCATGCGAAGGAAGTTGTAGTCGATCGAAAAATACATTTGTGCGGTTCTCACAATTGGCTATCTTATCGGGGCGATAAGTTACCGCGCGGCGAGACGGTTTATCAGGTTACGGCTACTGATAAAGTTGAGGAAGCCTATGATTTTCTGGCGGTTCGGTTTAAGGATTATGCGGGCAAATTATGGGAGTCTGCGGTGCAAAATCGGGATGCTAATTTAGCTGAAACATCGCTTTGTACTTGGGGGGCGTTGGGAATGGAGGAAATGGCATTAAATGAATTGCAACGCGCTAATTGGTTAGAACTTTATCCGGTGTGGCTAAAGCTGGTTTGTCAGGGATTAAGATCGAAAAAAATATCGCCGGATTCAGCTTATTTGGCAACAGGGATTTCAATGGTGAGTCAATTTTCTGTGGATGACTCTAATATAGAGCTATTGCGATCGAATTTGTGTCAAGTAATGGGTGCGATCGCATCCTTAGATCGCCGCCAAGCTTTGAAGTTATTAAACGAACAGATTTGGTCAGAGTTCCGCCGTTTGGGTATTCCAGGCTCGGCGTTAGTAAAGCCTGATGATTTTCTGTTTAAATATGCTGTAAAAGAACCCGATCGCCCTCAAACAAAATCAGGTAAAAAAGCATCTCCTAAAAAAAAGAAAGGTGTATAGCCAGCCTAAATCATCTGTACAAGTAGGCCTGGGCGAAGCAGAGGGAGTGCCCCCCGTGCCTGCCCCGGCAAGTAGGCAGGGCTGTATTTTTTGGATTATTTCATATATTCAAGCATCTGCTGTTCCAGCTTAGCCAACAATGTATCGACATCAGTCGCTGCTTGCTCAAAACAAACAGGAGGTTCAGGCTTAGGTTCAAATAAAATTAGCTTGATTTCACCTTCACCGATCGCCACAATTGCCACTTCTTTTTCAGGTTTGTGAGCTTTTAAAATTCCTAAAATTTCCTGAATATGATTTTTGACTTGGCGGTTCAACTCCTCGATCGCCTCTTTTTTACAATACACGAAACGCGGATTTTCTACAACATCAATGCCCAAAACATCCTCACTTTCTTCGCCTCTCTCCAAAAATAGCCCCCAAGCCAAAGCAGCCAATTCTTGTTTGTTATCTTTGACAAATGTATCCAACTTGCTGCGCCAGCTATTGGGATTGGGTTTGGACTGGGGGCTATCAAATAAAAACATTTTCTCTCTTTGCTTGTAGAAACTAATATCTTACGGTTATTTGTTATTGGTTACTTGTTATTGGTTATTTGTTATTGGTGATTTGTTATTAGAAGAGTGTGAATAACTAATTACCAATGACCAATGCCCAATGACCTGTTTGGCCAATGCCCAAAACCGCTGCGTTTCTATCTTATACCAGATTGCACGCGCCAGAGCGACGCATAAACTCCGTCATGTTCGATAAGTTGTTCGTGCTGCCCCGATTCTACCACTAGCCCCTCTTCCATGACACAAATGCAATCGGCATTGCGGACTGTAGAAAGACGGTGGGCGATCGCAATTGTAGTGCGATTCTTGGTAATTCGTTCGAGCGATCGCTGAATTGCCGCCTCCGTCTCGTTATCCACCGCTGAAGTAGCTTCATCAAGAATCAAAATCGGCGGATTTTTCAAAACAGCCCTCGCAATAGCAATGCGCTGTCGCTGTCCCCCCGACAATTTTTGACCGCGTTCCCCTACAATAGTTTTGTAACCGTCCGGCAATTGCGCGATAAACTCGTGAGCTTCCGCAATTTTAGCAGCATTTACTATCTCTCGATCTGTTGCCTCAAAACTGCCGTAAGCAATATTTTCTGCCACCGTACCGTGAAACAAAAACACATCTTGACTCACCAATCCGATCGCTCTCCGCAAATCTTTCAAATTCAGGTTATTTAATTCTATACCGTCGAGATAAATCTGACCGTACTGTACCTCGTACAGCCTCAAAATCAATTTCACCAAGGTACTTTTTCCCGAACCAGTTGCGCCCACAATCGCAGTAGTTTTACCCGCCGGCAGAGTCAGGGAAAAATACTGCAAAATCGGCTTTCTTTGATTGTAAGAAAAGGTAACATTTTTAAATTCTATATCGCCCTTAATCGAACTAACCGGCAACCGAATATCGCCCGTGCGAATGGCGATCGGCGTATCCAACAAATTCATCACTCGATTAGTAGAAGCCATTGCGCGCTGGTATTGATCCAGAGTATCTCCCAGGCGAGTCAGCGGCCACAGCAAACGCTGGGTTAAAAACACTAAAACGCTGTAAGTTCCCACAGACAACTGGCCCGCCACAACCTGCAAACCACCCAGAAACAGCGTTGCAATAAACCCCAAGAAAATCACCACCCGAATCAGCGGAATAAAAGCAGCCGAAAGTGCGATCGCCCGTTGATTGCTTTGGCGGTAAGCTTGGCTTTGTGTTTCGATGCGCTGAGTTTCGTAATCTTCGGAAGTAAAACTTTTAATAGTAGTAATTCCCATCAAATTATTCGACAGTTGCCCGTTTAGAAAACTCACCTTTTCCCGCACATCAGCATAGCGAGGAGCGAGGCGATTTTGAAAGGCGATCGAACCCCAAATAATAAAAGGTATCGGCAGCATTGACAGCCCAGCAACACCAGGAGACGCAGCAAAAAAAGCCGCGCCGATTACGACAACGGTTGTAATTACCTGAATCACCTCATTAGCGCCGTCGTCCAAAAAACGTTCGAGTTGATTGATATCATCGTTGAGAATAGAAATCAAACCGCCCGTGCTGCGTTCTTCAAAATAAGCTAATTCTAATTCCTGCAAATGGCTGTAAGCTTCCAGGCGCAAATCGTGTTCGATATCCTGAGCCAAATTGCGCCACAAATAATCATAGGCATATTCAAAAACAGATTCCAACGTCCAAACAATCGCGCTCAAAAGAGTGATAATTGCCAGTTGCCAAAAAACATCTTTGATGCCCCACTGAGCGAGGATAGAATCTTGTTGTTTCACCACTACATCAACGGCAATACCGATTAATGCTGGCGGCGCTAAATCAAAGAATTTATTCAGCAGCGAGCAAATACTTGCCAGCCAAGTTTTGATGCGGTAGCGGCGGCCGTACTTCAGCAGCCGCTTCAGGGGATGGACAGGTTTTGATTGATCTGGTGACAATTGAGGATTGGGGGTAATTGGGTAATTTTTAGATTTTCACTTATTCTCACAGTTTGAGAAACGGGCAAGATGCCCGTTCCACAACTAAGAAATTGTCTTTGAGAACGGGCTTTTAGCCTGTTCCGACTCGGCAAGATGCCCGTTCCACAACTAAAAAATTGTCTTTTAGAACGGGCTTTTAGCCTGCTTTAGACACAGTTATTGAGAATGGAAAAATAGCCCCAGGCTACGCTTTAAATGTTAACACGGGCTTCATTTTAGCGACTACACCAACTATTTGCGCCTCAACTTGAGCGTCAATTACTGGTTGAATTGGCTTGTAAGCGGCCGGTGCTTCTTCGATTCTGCGTTCTTCGCGCAAGGTAATGCAATCTACGTCGCTTAATCCCAAAGCGGAGTCAGTTTTGTCAACACCTTTGCGACTCATATCGAAGCGCGATCGCGCTCTGCCAGCACCGTGAGAGGCCGATCGCAAAAATCGATCGTTCCCCTTCCCAACCAGCAAATAAGAGGGCGCGCCCATCGAACCCGGTACAATTACAGGCTGACCATCAGGTGCGGGACAAGCGCCTTTGCGAGTCACCCAGCCGGCACCTTCAGCTAAAGTAATATTGTGAGGCAAATCGTATACTAAGGGAGCTTCGACATCGCCGAAAACTTGTCGCAAACGCAAGCGCAGAAGTTCTGCTAGCAGCAAGCGGTTGATAAAACCGTAGTTAGCGGCTGTTGCTTCCGCTTGCAGGTAGCTGCTCACAAGTTCGGGATTTGCTGCGACAGACAGCGGAAACAGCCCGGATTCTGGATGTTTCAAAGTTTTTGGCCAGGCTTCGCAAGCTCGATCGCGCCACATTCCGCCAATATATTTACCGACATTCCGCGAACCGGAGTGAATCATGAAAGCGATTTGTCCCGATCGCACACCCCAAGTATAAGCCGTAGCCTTGTCCACAACTTCCTCAACCACTTGAATTTCCACAAAGTGATTGCCACCGCCGATAGTACCTAAGCCGCCATCCCTGACTAAGCCGTCATTTGGGACTAATTCTTCGGGAGCCCATTTGACATCGCCATTCATGGAACCGCCGAGGAAAGTGCGATTGCACTCTGTCACCAACTGCTCGAAATCAGAATTGGCCGCGCTGCCGGTTGGCTTGTCCCGCAAAGCCTCCAGCCATCCGGGAATCCCGTGTTGGAACATCGCGCTAGCAGTTTTTGCAGTCATGCTGACATCGCGAGTACCGAAAAAGTAATCGCCTTTGAGCAATTCTACAAAGCGATCGCGCTGACTGAGGAATTGTTCGATCGACAAATCCGCAACGTGCAAGCGCATCCCACAGTTGATATCGGAACCGACAGCCGCCGGAATCACCATTCCTGCTGTTTGGGCGATCGAGCCAATTGCCACTCCCGCATCCCCCGGATGGAAATCTGGAGTAGCGCAGGCGCGACAAACGCAACCACCTTGAGGGTGTCGAACATTCGCCAAATTTGCCAACTGTTTGAGCGCCTTTGCTTCCACAGGAAAATCCTCTGGGAGCAAAACTTCTGCTGTTGTAGCACTAGCATCCTGCCAGTATTTTTCCAGGGAACTCTTGAGAGAAATAGAGTAGACTTTGTTGCTGTAACTAACATCCAGACCTTGCCGAGACAAAGCTCGCAAAAGCCGGTTCATTTTTTTTGGCTGCTGCATAAATAGTCTGTTGCGGGTTGCTATGCAACCCCCACAAATTGAAGAGATGTTGTAGTTAGTAAAAGACTTTGGTTCAGCAGCCGCAATCTTTTTGGAGAAAGGTTGAAAGGCAACTTTTTCACTTACTACAATCCTGACACATCATTTTTGATATGTCAAGCTAACCTAAAACGCTTTTCTGTTAGATCCCCGACAACTTTTACGTGTTGCGGGGTTCTGAGTGTTCGGTTTTTTTATTGACTCATGCAGCGTAATTCCTGTCCAATTAAACTTTAAATTCAAGTGAGCTGGCTAGCATTTTTAATCGTTTGTTGACGGATCAAAATGTTTTTTAAACTCCCGCCAATAACTCCCAGCTTTTGTTTCTCCTAAAATCATTTGCATTTTCTTCAAACTTCCACTTTTGATCGGTGGCTTTCCATAATAAAGGAATTGACTTATGTCCTTAGAAAGGCATGGGTTCATAAAACTTTCAATATCTTGGCGCTCCAAATATTTCTTACGCACTTCCTGCAAATATTCGTCTTGAGCATTTGTATGAAATATCGTCCAAGTTGGGTCTTCTATTTTACATAAAGTATAAACCTTGTGGCGCTCCATATATGCGCTAAATGCTATTTCAAGCAAAAACCTGCTAAATTCATGTTCTCCCTGAAACCCAGAAGCAATATACTCTCCCGCAAATTCTTGCATAACTGCGACGAACGTACTGCGCTTCATCAAAGAAAAATTGATAGTACAGGCTTGACTGAAGTACCATCCAGACTTAGCCTCGAAATGTGGATAGCTTCTATTAAAAGCACCGCCCACTGCAAAAACGTTATCTCGATCGAGATCGTCGATCGCTTCCTCCAACCAACGTTCGTGACCTTCTCTGTAAGGTAACGTATCAATTTTGAACCACAATATATAAGGATTGCTAGCAATTACTCCGGCTGTATACTCCTGAATAAAACACCTCTCCTTGTCATTATCTTTATGGTGCGGGGGAATGATTTGCAGCTTATCAATCAAACCATCTTGATACAGTTCCCAATAAAGTTTTTGAGTGTCGCTATCGCTGCCGCCGTCAACAACAACAACTTCGCCGGGCTTGCCACCTAAAAAATCAAACCAATCCAGCAGAATTTTTTTATAGGCTAACCGATTGCCAAAATTTGCTGACACCATTGAAACTTGGCTTAGCTTACTAACGAGTTCGCTCATGATTTATTTTTTTGCTGCTCATATTATTTGCACAGGTTCATTATAACTTACTGATATTTAGACAAGTGTAATTTATCAGAAAATTTATTTTTTTTAAAATCGGGGGGCTTCGAGACTCTATTTTCAGTAAAGCTGGACACATACACCATATTCCATGTATATGTGGTACACACCATCTTGTAGTAAGTAAGGTGCGTCGCCATCATCAACAATCTGCAAGTTTCATTGAACCTGCGCCGGCAGGGACCCACCCTACATAATATGTACCACACAATATAGCTGCTACGGTACTTCACGAACTTGGAATATGCTGTAACTTGTCACAAAGCGATTTATTTCGGTTATTAAAATTAATCAAGGTGTCTGAGAACCGGATTTTAATTAAACTCTAATGTGTCTATATCAAATGGAACGAGCATGAATTTTGGCTCTACCTTTTGAGATGCGGAAAATATTCCGATATTTATAGCACTTAAATGGCCTGTTATGGCAGATGGGGAGAAGGGGAAAGGATTTGATGCTTTTGCCACAAAGATTGAAAGATACCATTGAAATTCGCGATAGCTTAAATAAACCTTCTCTCCAAATCTTACCCAGCAGCCATACATTTGTTTAACGAGCGTAAAATGGCAAATCTTTAACTAAATATTGCTTAAAGAAAATACCTCACCGTCGTCACCACCAGACTTTTTTTAGCCCGCAAAGCCGCCTTTAAAAAGAAAGCAGTTTGATTGTGCAGCAGTCCCTCCCACCAATTTCGCGTCACAAACGCCGGAATAATCAGCGTTAAGAACACTCCCGGCCGCCGCTCTTCAAACAAAGCCAAAAAGTGAGTTAAAGGCTCACCAACAGAACGGTAAGGCGATTCCAGAATTTCCAAAGGAATGTCAGACTGCAAATCTTGCCAAGCCGCTTGCAATTTTGCTATGTCTGTCAAACCAATATCTACGTGAACCGCCACAACCTCATCAGCAATTAAACGAGCGTAATCCAGCGCATCCAAAGTTCCCCGGTGCAACTGTCCGACTAGCACCACTGCCGGATGTTTCACCTCCTTAACTTTAGGTCTCCGAAGATAGGATTTAGGTGCGATTCCCTGAATGCTCAAGCGAGCTGCTACATAGCGATAGTGTCGGTTAATAGCTAAAAATAGACTGACTACGATCGGAATAGTTACTACCACAACCCAAGCTCCCAAAAGGAATTTGGTAGCGACAATTACAGCCAAAACTCCCGTGGTTGCCACTGCACCAATACCGTTCATCACAGCACTAGCTTGCCAACCTTTACCTCGCTCCTTAAACCAGTGAATTACCATTCCCGATTGAGACAGAGTAAAAGAAGTAAAAACTCCAACGGCATACAGCGGAATTATTGCAGTGGTATCGCCTTGGAAGATGATAATTAACAAAGCCGCGCAGAAGCTGAGCAGATTAATGCCATTAGAATAAACCAGCCGATCGCCCAACAGCGACAACTGCCTAGGCAAAAACCCGTCCCGCGCCAAAAAATAACACAGTCGCGGAAAATCCGCATAACTCGTATTCGCCGCCAACAGCAAAATTAACAGAGTTGCAACCTGCAAATAGTAATAAAATATGCCTACTCCAAAAATATCTTTTCCCAACAAAGAAAGCAGGGTTTCATTTTCTTGAGGAATCACTTGATAAATACGAGCCAAGTAACTAATTCCTAAAAACATTACCCCCAGAATTACGCCCAAATAAGTTAAAGTTAGGCGCGCATTCTTCCATTCAGGAGGTTTAAAAGCCAACACACCGTCCGATATCGCTTCAACTCCAGTCAGCGCCGTACAGCCAGCAGCAAAGGCGCGCGCGATCAGAAACAATCCCAAAGGTTCTTTAGCTGGAATATTTTCTAATGCCGGCAAAACATGACCTGTTGCCTGTTGGAATAAACCGCAGCCAATCAAGACAAAAATACCCACGATAAACGCATAGGTGGGAACCATAAATATTTTGCCAGATTCCCGCAAGCCCCTGAGATTGGCAAACATGATTAAGACAATACAAACTAAGCATATTTCCACCGTATAGGGCAGCAGCGAGGGAACCGCTGAAGTCAAGGCTGCCACACCAGCAGAAATACTCACCGTAACTGTGAGTATGTAGTCAATCATCAGGGAAGCTGCTGCGATCAAACCCGGATAAGTACCCAAATTTTCTCGCGCTACAATGTAAGCGCCGCCGCCCTTTGGATAAGCTTTAATCGTCTGCCGGTAAGACAGGGCCACGATCGCCAGCAGTAAAACAATAATGCCCGAAATAGGTAACGACCAACTCAAACTGCTGCTCCCCGCTAGTAAGAGTACCAGCAGAGTTTCTTGAGTAGCGTAGGCAACAGACGACAGTGCATCGGAAGCAAGAACAGCAAGTCCTGTAGCGTTGCTCAGACGTTCGTGAACAGATGCGCTGGTGGGCAAAGATTCACCCAGTAAAACCCGCTTGAGTCGAGAATAGGTGTACATTAAAACTCAATATAGAGGCGTCCACAAATCATAATCGAGATGGGGGCAGTTTTAAGCAATTTTCGGCTCACAAGTTATAATTATTTCTGGCTTTTTGAGTATGCTTTAGCTTATGTTCGAGAGCTTGCCAATTTTCGGATGCGATATCGTTGATAAACTCGTCGAGACTGTCGCGGTAAATAGAGAGCGATCGCAGCAATTCCTCTCGATTGTATTTCGCCACCATCACTCCCAACTCCGGGTTGCCGCCCCCTACGCGACTCGTGTCCCGAAAACCCGAACTCGCCAAATGTTGGGCTAAATTAACAATATCCCGATCGCCCTCAACAGCGCAGGCAGCAACCAGAGTCGCGCTAGTCATCAGCGGCAAATGAGAAATCCAAGCCACAGCTCGATCGTGCTCCTGTGCTCCGCACCGATAAACTTTAGCGCCCAACAACCGCGCAATTTCCTCCACCTTCTCCACAGAGTGCAGCGGAGTCTGGGGAGTCGGAGTCACGACATAAGGCCGCCCCACAAACAAATCCCTTACCGCCGCCTCAATGCCGTTTTGTGCAGTCCCCGCCATCGGATGTCCCCCCACAAAATTCGGCCACAGAGAGGACACAGCTTGTACTATGGGTGTTTTTACGGAACCGACATCGGTTAGAATAGTATCAGGGGAAAGATAGGGCACCAACTCTCGGACGATCGACTCGATCGCTCCTAACGGCGTGCAAATAAAAACCAAATCGGCTCTTGCCATCAGAGACAGGTGTATGCTGGCTTCAGAGACAACACCGCTTTCTTGCGCGCGATCGCAAGTCTGCTGGCGACTCGAAACCCCAAAAACATCAAACCCGCGCGATCGCAAATCCAGAGCGATCGAGCCACCAATTAAACCAAGTCCTACAATACCGATATTCATAGCAATAAAATGGGGATAAATGATACGGTGCCGCCCCCATGACAGTCGAGGAACTCCTGAAAAAATATGCCGCCGGAGAAAGAAACTTTGCCGGAATCAACCTAACTGAGGCCAACCTCAGCGGCGTCAACTTGAGCGGAGCCAACCTCAAGGGTGCGAATCTGAGTGTAGCAAACCTCAGCGGAGCCAACCTCAGCAAAACCGACCTGACCGGTGCCAAACTCAACATCGCCAGACTCAGTGGCGCCCATCTCGGCGGTGCAAACCTCACCGACGCCGACCTCAACGTCGCCTACCTAGTGCGAGTTGACCTCAAAAGAGCCAACCTCACAGGAGCCAAACTGATCAGAGCCGAGCTAATTCGAGCCGAACTCAGCGGAGCCAACCTCAGCGGAGCCAACCTCAGCGGAGCCACCCTCACCGAAGCCACCCTGCGAGGAGCCAACCTCAGCGGAGCCAACCTCCGAGGCGCTCACCTAAGCGGCGCGTACTTGACAGAAGCCAACCTCGAACAAGCCAACCTGCAAGGTGCCGACCTCAGTCGAGCCGACCTCAGCAGCGCCGACTTGCGAGGGACGGAACTCCGACAAGCCAATCTCACTCAAGCCATACTCAGCGGAGCCGACCTCAGCGGAGTCAATTTGCGCTGGGCCATCCTCAGCGGCTGCAACCTGCGCTGGGCAGATTTGAGCGAAGCCAAATTGAGCGGAGCCGACCTCAGCAGAGCCGACCTCTGCCACGCCAACTTACTCAATGCAAGTTTAGTTCACGCCGACCTGTCAAACGCCTATCTGATCCGCGCCGACTGGATTGGAGCCGACTTAACCGGAGCCACCTTAACCGGAGCCAAACTCCACGCAGCTTCGCGGCTGGGTATCAAAACCGAAGGCATGACCTGCAAATGGGTAGATCTAAGCCCCAACGGCGACCACAGCCAAATTTATTGGTTAAACTCGGGAGGAACCAACGAATTTTTTCACGAAACCTTACCCACAGTTCGGATTGTGATTGACTCGCCCCTAGACCAAGGCGCTCATTTTGCCCTAGCTGCAACTTATTACCAAATTGCCCAACAATACCCGACTTTAAGTCAGCCGCCCACCATCGAAGTCAGCTCCAGGCGCACCGTACTCGCCTTTAAAATGGACAGCGACGATAAATTATTTGCCACCGCTTACGTAGCCATCATTCCTTTTAACGACGCCGCCACAACTCAAAAAAACCTGATAGCTTTGATGAAAATGATTCAATCCCACGACGCAGGCAAACTTAACGTTAAAGAATCCAAACACGTCCAATTATCCAGCAAAGATCTCAACCAAGCTATCAGCAAAGTAGACCAAATTAAAATTTCAAGTTCTTTTCCAAGAATCGGCGAAAGCATCAATTTTTTTCAAATCCCTACACAGATGATCTTAATTAATTCCAGCGATCAAAAAATTAGCGTATATCATCACCCAGCCTTCGGCAAGCGCCAGCTCAAAAAAAAATACGCTCCGAACAATGCAACCACCGCCAAGTTAGCCGAAAATACAAAATTGGGTCAAGCTAATATCAGCAGCATTTTGGATTTTATAAAAGGCTTCCACAATATAGATGTCTAAGCATATTGCATCAAGTTACAAAAAATGCTTATTCTATTTAAAGGTTGGCACAACAAAGCTTTGTTCTAGCTAACACATCAGGGAAAGTGAACAGCATGGACGCCGAAGAACTCATAGCCAAATATGCAGCAGGAGAAAGAGACTTTACTGCCATCCTCCTGTGCGAGGCAAATCTCAGCAGGATCGATCTAGCTGGGGCTAATTTCAGCGAGGCAATCTTGAGCCTAACCAACATGAGCGGCACCAATCTGTCAAACGCCAACATGAGAAAAGCCAAACTCAATGTTGCTAGACTCAGCGGTGCTAATCTCAACAAAGCCAACCTCAGCGGCGCTATTCTCAACGTAGCTAACCTGATTCGAGCCGACCTCAGCGAAGCCCAACTCGTCGAAGCTACACTGATCAGAGCCGAATTGATCAGAGCCGACCTCAGCGGTGCAAACTTGAGCGGTGCGAACCTCAGCGAAGCAGATTTGAGAGAAGCAACCCTCAGAGAAGCCAATCTAGAGCAAACTGACCTCAGCGGGGCTCACCTCAGAGGCGCTTGTTTGACAGCGGCCAACTTGGAACGGGCTAACTTGCACAGAGCCGACCTCAGCAGGGCGGACTTGCGAGGAGTAAACCTCTGTAATTCAGAACTCAGACAAGCTAATCTGTCTCAAGCCAACCTCAGCGGCGCTGACTTGCGAGGCGCTAATCTGCGGTGGGCCGACCTCAGCGGGGCCAACTTGACCGGCGCTGACCTCGATGAAGCGAGATTGAGCGGGGCGAACTTGTACGGGGCAAATTTGAGCAATGTCAACCTGTTGAACTCTACTCTGGTACACGCGGATTTGACTCAAGCGAATTTGATTCACGCTGATTGGGTGGGCGCAGATTTGACCGGGGCGGCGCTGACGGGGGCAAAAATTTATGGGGTGTCGAGGTTTAATCTGAAAGCAGATGATATTACCTGCGATTGGGTTGACCTCAGTCCCAACGGCGATCGCAGCCACATCCAGCGGTTTACCTCACAAGAATCTCATCGGTTTTTTAATGCTACACCGCCGACAGTTCAAATTATTGTCGATCGCCCCCTAGACCCCGACGCTAACTTTGCCCTCGCGGCTACCTACCGCCAAATTGCCCGTCAATACTCGGGTTTGAGCCATCCTCCCAGCATAGAAGTTAACTCGCGGCGGACAATCATTTCGTTTAGAATAGATCGGGACGAGCAATTATTTTCCACAGCTTTCGTTGCCATTATTCCCTTTAGCGACGCGGCATTTACTCAAAAAAATCTCATTACTTTGATCAAAATGATTCAACCCCAAAACGGCAATAACCAGGGAGTCAGAGTCTCAAATCTAGTAGTCCAATTGAACGTAATGCTGACCAAAACAATCAGAAAAATAGGGGAATTAAAAATTCAGCCGATTCGCCTCGAACGCGAATTGATGTCGAGTTTTTTCCAATCGCCTACCCAAACTATACTTGCTAACTCCAGCGCCGAAAGTTTGATGGTTCACTATCACCCAGACTTTGGCAGAAACTTGGCAAATTTGCCTGGAGTCACCAAAACCTCGATCAGTCCTGCAATTAAAGCCCAAAGATTCACAACCCCTCCGCTAAATACGGTGGTTGAGTTTGTCAAAAGCTTTTATCAGCTCGGCGAGTAAATATAGCCGAAGGAAGGAAGTTCGGCAACGAGCAATGTACGGGATGTAACGGATGTAACGGATGTAACGGATGTAAGTCCGTCGGAATCAGGAATAAGGAAGTTCGGCAACGAGCAATGTACGGGATGTAACGGATGTAAGTCCGTCGGAATCAGGAAGAAGGAATCAAGAAAAATGTAAATGCAATTGTTGGCAATAATTTCAGCAATTAAAAATTTAATAACCTTGGGTTTGCTATATAAATTAAGTGGAGATAATTTAGATTTACGCCCAAAATAAGTTAGCCGATCGGCATTTCATTCAGGTAAAAAACATGGAATCTGAAGAACTTCTCAAACGATTTGAACTCGTCAAAAGATACACAGAAGGCGACAGAGATTTCACAGGAATCAATCTGAATGAAGCTAATCTCAGCCGCATCAACCTCAGCCAATCAATTTTAAGGCGGGCTAGCTTATTTATCACCAACATCAGCGGCGCTAACTTGAGCGATGCTGACTTGAGCGATGCTAACCTAAATGTGGCTAGACTCAGCAGCACCAATCTCTCGCGGGCAATCTTAAACGGGGCTAATCTCAACGTAGCCAACTTAGTGAGAGCCGATTTAACTGCGGCTCAATTAATCGGAGCATCGCTGATTAGAGGCGAATTAGTCCGCTGCCAACTCAGCCAAACTAACTTCAGTCGCGCTAATCTGACGGAAGCCGATTTAAGAGAGGTCAAACTGATAGAAGCTAACCTGTGCGGTGCTAATCTTTCCGGTGCAAATCTCAGAGGTGCTTCGGCTTCATCGGCTAACTTTCAAGGAGCTAACTTGCACGGTGCGGATTTGACAAAAGCAGAACTTAATGGCGTGAATTTAATCGATGCGGATCTGAGACAAGCTTGTTTGCAGGGGGTGAATCTCAGCGGTGCCAATTTGAGCGGAGCTAACCTCAAATGGGCTGATTTGAGCGGAGCTAACCTCAAAGACGCAGATTTGAGCGATGCTAAATTGAGCGGAGCTAACCTCAACGGAGCGGATTTAAGAAATACTAATTTAGCAAATACTAATTTGGTTCACGCAGATTTGACAGAAACTAATTTGATTAACGCTGATTGGGTGGGGGCAGATTTGACGGGGGCAACTTTAACTGGGGCAAAACTGTATTTTGTTCCCCGGTTTGGCATCATAGTCGATAATATTAGTTGCGAGTGGGTTGACATCAGCCCTGCGGGCGATTGCTCTGCGATTCAACAATTTAATTCGCCGTCTGAAGCGAGAAAATTTTTAAATCACACGCCGGGATTAGTGCGAATTGTGGTTGATGCAGTTTTAGATTACTCAGCAAACATCACTTTAGCAACAGCGTATAGCGAAATAGCTCGGCATTACCGGGCAATGAGCTTTCCTCCCAATATTGAAGTAGGCTACCGCCGGACAAATATAACTTTTAGATTTGAGAGCGACGAGCATTTATTGCCAGTCGCTTTTTTAGCAATCTTACCTTTTAATGATGCTTTAGAAACTCAGAAAAATATTGTGGCTGTTAGCAAAAATATCGCAAGTCAAAATTTGAATAAAAACCGAATTGTGCAGTTGTATAAAGGATTGAATGCAGCGATAGATAATTTAAGTGAAGCGAAGGAAATGCTGCAAATAACACTAAATTTAGCTCGGGAGACCAAGTTTTTTCAATCGCCTACCCAAACTATTTTAATTAGTTCTGGGCAGGAAAGTTTGACCGTGCAGTCTCACCCGAATTTTGGTGGGCGAGGTGGAAAAAATCAGGAGAATAAATTCAGTGTGCCAGAGCGTCAAAAAGTAGTTGATTTTCTGGCAAGTTTTGATTATGTTGATTGAGCAATATCAACTGTGAAATCGATTGATTGAGGTAGAAGTCCACAACTCGCTGCTCCGCTTCTTGCGATCGCACTCCGAGCCGCACTGGCCCCACCATTTAACGATGGCGCGTCTCGTGGCGCGGGCTTTGCGCTTGGGGCGCAGCGCTCTAATTCAAACGGGGCTGCCCGCAGGAGCTTACCGACAGCGGTATCGAGTCAGTTATTTGATGCCGGTGTTGATGTGGCCCGATCCGGTGATTTTAGTCGCGCCGACACCGCTGCTGGAACATTTGCAGCGGGTGGAAATTCCTCGCTTGCAAGAGTGGCTGCAAACAGAGAAGCCGATCGAGATTTATTCCCATAATGCCGATTTCCAAGGGCTGATGCTCATAGATCCAGAGTCTTGGCTGGCGGATAGCTTGGCGGAAAATTCGGAACTTCGCGGCAATATTCCGACAATTATCGACGGTGTGGATGATTTGGAAGTTTGGACGCGCCAGCAGTTGACTGCGGGTTTGCAACCTCCTGACTGGAATGATTTAATGCAATCTGAGCCAATGCTGGCGGATGAAATCCTCCAAGTGCGGGTACTGCTAACGCGGGCTGTGTTTTTGCATCCAGCTAAGCCTGACGAGTGCTATTTGCTGGAAACGGCAGAGCAAAATATTTTGGAGGGGCTGCTAGGAAGGATCGAGCTTAACGGGCTGATTCCGCCGGCTGCTTGGAGTAATTTTTGGCATTGCTGGCAAACTAACGGCCAACTGCGGTGGGCGCAAATTCATCGATCGAGCGGGTCATTTTCTCTCTACTGCGCGCCGGTGCAGGTGGCGGAGGTTTTGGGCAAAATTTGGTCTGCCGTGCCTGTGGTGTTGATTGGCTGTGCGGTGGATGTGGAACCGAAGGCTCCGATCTTCCGGCAAATGATGGGATTGCCAGAGTTGACGAGTGTGAAGTTTTCGCCCGATCGACAAAACGAATTAATTCAACTGTACATTCCCAACTGGCTGCCGCTGCCGAATACGCCGGAATTTCAGGGTGTTTTGATTCAAGAAATTCGGACTTTGCTGTTGATGAGCGTGTCGGTGGCGGGTTTAACGGTGTTGATTGTGGGTGATGTACCGCTGAGGGCTCGGCTGGCGGCGATTTTGGCTTCTGAGTTCGGTTCTCGGGTGCAGGTTGAAAAAACTGATGTGGGGGAGAATGGGATTTTGGTGACTGGGTGGGAGTTTTGGCGGGAACATCAGGGGGAGTTGAGCGTGCCTCACTTGCTGGCGATCGCCACTTTGCCGCTACCTACCTTGGAGAATCCTTTGGTGGCGGCGCGTGTGGCTGATTATAAGGAGCGGCGTCTAGATTGGTTTCGGTTGTATTTGCTGCCGGCGGCGCTGAATGAGTTGCAACGGGCGATCGCGCCGGTGCGAGAACGTCAGGGGGTTGTGGCGATTTTTGACAGTAGGGTGATTCACCGCAGTTACGGGCAGCAGGTTTTAGCGGCGCTGAGTCCGTTTGCGAGGATTAATTATTTGGATACGACTTGGCTGACGCTGGCCTGAGATGACCTGTTGGCGTATAATTTGGTTGGTTATACAATTGAAATCTGATTTAGCAGACAAAAATTATGGGTGAAGCTAAGCGTCGTAAAGAGTCGATCGGCGACGAATTAGGTAAAGAAGAGCGCATCGTTTCGTGGCTGCCAATCACGAAAACCCAAAGCGAAGATTTTGTGAGGTGGACATCTCGCGGAAGCTGGATCGGGATTAGCCTGTTGGTGGGTTGGTGGATTGTGGTGCGGTTCGTCGGCCCTGCGGCGGGTTGGTGGCAGGTTGATTGATTCTAGGCTCGACAAATGCCTGTCTTGTGGGCATTGTGTCGAGTGCAACTGAATTTTTTGGAAAATTAAGTTGCGAATATCGAGTGAGTGTGATATGTTAACGATCTGCGGGCAATTAGCACAGTGGTAGCGCACTTCCTTCACACGGAAGGGGTCACTGGTTCAAATCCAGTATTGCCCATATTTCTAAGTTGTAAAATTTGATTGGGAAAAGGCGATGGCATCGATCCTGAATGTGATTCTGTTTGGAAGTAAGTTAAGCTAGAGTAATAGACGCTCTTCTAATTGGTAATGGATACTTTAAAAAAATGAAGCTCCCAAACTATGAAAGAGTAATTTATGAGGACAGCCCCCTAATTGAGGTTATTGCTCAACTTAGATTTCCAACTATCCTGAAAATTGCCACCCAACAGCCTGTAGACTTTCAAGATAGTATAAGGTTTGAATACCCAATTTTTGAAACTTCTAGAAATTTGCAGTTCCCGGTTGAGCTATCTAATCTTTTAACCCAATTCAGCTCAAATTTTACCAGTGACTTGACTTCAATTGACTTGACTTATCAATTTAAGTCAGAAGACTTGAGTTGCCAGATATCTTTAGACAAAAACTCTATCACGCTTGCTACGACAAAGTATGAAAGATATGAAAGTTTTATTGATAAATTTAAACGCGCTGTAGAACTTTTTGAAAAGATATATAATCCCTCTTTTTATTCACGAACAGGACTAAGATATCGCGATTTAATTATTAGATCAAAACTAAATATCAAAGACAAAGAGTGGCATGAATTAATACCGCAACATATTGCTTCTGAACTTTATACACCAGAAGTAGCAGATTCAATTCAAAATTTTGTTAAAAATTTACAGCTAAAAACTGAATTCGGTCAAGTTAATTTTAGTCATGGGCTTGTTAACGTTAGGGACACAGAAGGAGGTATAGATGAAACAGCTTATTTATTAGATAGTGATTTTTTTACTGAGGATAAAATAGAAAAAAGTGAAAATGCCTGGAAAATACTCGATAACTACAACCATACAGCCAGAAATCTCTTCCGGTGGGGTATCACGGAAGAGTTGCACAGAGCAATGCAACCTCAACCAATATAATCCTATGCACGTAACAACTGGTGGTACTCAAAGCAAAAATATAATTGGACAAAGGTATGAAGTTTTACCTACTCCTGCTCAGACGCAGTATCGGCACACTTTAGCCTCTGGTACTCCTAGCTTAAAAATCGAAGTTTCCATCGAATCACCTATTAGTGGTGAATGGTTTGGTCAATTCAATCAAAACACCATCACTTGGGTTAAGTGTTTAACGCTACTCCATCTGCTTTTTGCTAACACTCCCGAAGGATTGCAAGAAGCATCTGAAGTGCTTGAACGAATGGTGGAATATTATAGTGACTGTCGGTCGGATTTAGGACAAACTGCCTTACCTAAAGAATTAGGATTACTTACTGGTAGCGTATTACCTAGCGAAGTCAGACCGCCTTTAGTCCTAGATTTTGAGTAGCTAACCATGAGTAAACCTTTGATTTACAGAGCCTCGAATGACAAAGAGGCTCTTAGACAAGGGGAAATTCTGACTGGACTTATACAGATTAAACCAGTTGCAAGTGAATCTTCTCCAAACCTCGATCAAATTCAGTTTAAACCTATTGTTCATCCTTATGCAATTATTGTTACTCAAAACTGTGATTTAGATTGGGACTATAGCGCTAGGCAAAATCGAGATAAACCTAATAAGTTATTAAATTCTATACTTTTTTGTCAAGTATTTACAGCTCAAGAAATTCGCCCCAACCAAAATTCAGCAGATTGGAATTTAGTTAAATCTAATCGTTATCAGCAATACCATTTTTTGGAAAAAATACCTCTAGAATGTGAATCATCTCAGGAAGGCATACCAGAATTAACAGTAGATTTTAAAAAAATTTTTGCGATAGATGCTGATTTCTTATACCATCAAATAAATAATAATTTTTCTAAACGACGTGCTGTGCTTGAAAGTCCATATTTAGAAGACTTTTCACATCGTTATCATGACTTTCATGGGCGTGTAGCACTTCCTGCACAACATGAAAGTGAAAAGGGGGTATAAGCTAAAGCGAAAAATTAAGCAGCGATAAAATTAGAGAACTTTTTGCTTTTTCGCTAAACAGAATTCTGTATGTAGCTGTACTTTTCCGAATTGCTAAAAATTCTCGCTCGAATTTTATACTACATCTATGTTACACTAACATTGTAGCTCGTGCCACCGCAGGAGGTTCCCTCATGGCAAATGCCAATATTTCCCAAAATTTCAACTTAATTATCCCCGCAGGAACCCAAATTGTCACCAAAATTGAAGTCAAAAATCCTGCAACTAACGAATCTTGGAAACCGGGATTAGTAGGTGTCATCGTTCAATCGCCTACCGACAATTCCCACGCATATTTAGTCAAATTCCCAGACGCAACACAAGTTAGCCTGCGGCGACACGAATTCAGCATCCGCAAACAGTTTCAAAGCGAAGGATTGCACTCAGGAGGAGATTTTCTCGCCGAATATAACCTCTATGATTCTGTAATTTACCGCTGCATTGTTGGTTCCAGAGCCTACGGTTTGGATAACGAGCAATCCGATACAGACAGGCGCGGGATTTACCAGCCGCCGGCAATACTTCATTGGTCGCTTTACGGCATTCCAGAACAATTGGAAAACAAGGAAAATCAGGAATGTTATTGGGAACTGCAAAAGTTTCTGGTTTTGGCACTAAAAGCTAATCCCAATGTGCTAGAATGTTTGTACACGCCTTTAGTAGAAACTGTTTCTCCTGTAGCACAAGAATTGCTAGAAATTAGGGAAATCTTTCTGTCTCAATTAATTTATCAAACTTACAATAGCTACGTTTTGTCTCAATTTAAAAAAATGGAGCAAGACTTGCGGAATACAGGAGAAGTGCGATCGAAGCACGCGATGCACTTGATTCGCTTGTTGCTGTCGGGAATTACGGTGCTCAAGGAGGGGTTTGTGCCGGTGCGGGTGCAGGATTTTCGATCGCAATTGCTATCTATCCGCAATCAAGAAATATCCTGGGATGAGGTGAATCGGTGGCGATTGAGCTTGCACGCAGAGTTCGATCGCGCTTTTGCAGAAACTTCCTTACCGGAACGTCCTAATTACGAGAAAGCTAATCAGTTTTTGATTGAAGCGCGTAGAGGTGCGATCGGCTAAAAGGGGCGGGTTTACGCGATCGTTAATTTGAGACATATATGGTTGGTAAAACCCGCCACTACAGCTATTTACGATTGTTTAACCGGAATTGAAATTAGCATTGATAAAATGTTGGAAAAATGATCGAATATATCTCTAATCTAGCCAAAATCATCTCAGTTCGACCTTACCCGCTGCTGTTTGCGACTGTCAGCGGATCGCACTTATACGGTTTTCCTTCCGCAGATTCTGACTTCGACTTGCGGGGAGTACATATCTTACCGCTACCGAAAGTAATTGGACTGATTGCGGGAGAAGAAACAATCGAGGTTTCGGAAGTTCGGGAGAAAATGGAACTCGATTTAGTCACTCACGATCTTAAAAAGTTTCTTGAGTTGCTGTTGAAGCGCAACGGCTACGTGTTGGAACAACTGTATTCGCCACTCATAGTTTACACTACCAAGGAACACGAAGAGTTAAAAGAGCTCGCCTCGAACTGCATTACCAAGCACCACAGCCACCACTATCTCGGTTTTGCTCAGACTCAATGGAGATTGTTTGAGAAGCAAAGCCCGCGTCGAGTTAAGCCGCTGCTGTACGTTTATCGGGTGTTGCTGGCGGGGATTCATTTGATGCAAACGGGGGAAGTTGAGGCGAATTTAGTGAAACTTAACGACAAGTTCCAGTTGTCGTATATTCCCGATTTGATCGATCGCAAGCTGGCTGGTGCGGAAAAATCTGTGCTGGAAGATACAGATATTGAATTTTATCAGCAGGAGCGCGATCGGCTAATCAATGTATTAGAAGAGGCAAGTTTGACAAGTCATTTACCGTCAAATCCTGATGCAAAGGTTGCTCTTAGTGAATTCTTAGTAAAGGTGAGGATGGCATCTGTGAACTAAGCTGTTCCACTTCTAATTACTCGTTTGGTGCGCCGAAGATTGCAGAACATCTATTCCCAGACAAACTAATACTAAAAAAAACGGGTTTTTGATTGTGATTCAAGACCAGAATGCAGTATTTTCGTTCTTCATCAAACCCGGTTGTAAATGATTTACCTTGAGATATTTGTGTTGGCTGGTTCGCTGAGGGCGGGTATGCCGATATTTTCATGTTCGGTAAATTGTGTGTTTTTTCCTTGTATGGAAATATTCCAACTGGCTCCGCCTAAATATGTCTTGATATATGAAGTCAATGCGTGGATAAATACTACGATGCCCAGCATTTCTAATGACTCTTCAACCGTCACTATTATCTTGTAAGGTATATTATCTTCTCCCGCTACAGAAGCTTGGTATGCCCCTACCAATTCCATCCCTAGCGCTCCTCCAATATAAATAACAGTTGCTGCAACAAACAATTTTCTTGTAGGAACAGGAAGGTGGAACAGAAACTTAATGTAGGATAAGAGAAATATCACTACTAGAATGCCCACCGGCACAACCCAAGTAAAGTAAAGAATTCCTGTGGCATTTAGCATGGTTCGCATCGGTTGTACCAATTTTTCGTGCAATTGACCGGCTTCGTCTATAGATATATATAAAAATATGAATGATAAAACTTTCCAGTGATTCTTGTAGCGACAACTATCCAAATTTTTCATATAGGCGATCGTACCCAGCAAGAAAGAACAAAACAGCAATGCCAAAGCTGAGTATGCGGTTGGAATGTTTCGCTCGGAATTAACGCTGAATACCTTGACGAAGTAGTTTTCAGACCGGACACCAGGCAAGAAGTACGCGGCCAGCTCACTTAAGAAAGATATTACAACCAGACAGGTTACAACTCGAAGCAAAAATTGGGTGATAGTCCCAGGAGTTAGAGGAATTTGGAATTTCATTTTTTCTTAACCGTTTGTTTAATTTTTGATTAAGCATATGTTATCCAAAAAAATCTTTTCTCGGTATATCTACGGGAATAGATGAGTTATCGTGGTGAAAAGTTTATTTTTTTTTACGGTAAAGTTGTCGCGGGATTAAGAAATGTAGCAGATATCGATCGCCCTTAATTTTATATTTACAAATTAAAAGATTATTGATTGCAATGTAAATTAGAGATATCCAAAAATGAAGCTGAAATCCTGACTGCGGTTGAGTAGAACTCTAAATTCGATCGATCTCTGACAAAGAAACTCGGCTTCAGACAGCCGATCGCCCTAAGTACGGAGAATTTCTGACATCAAAGGCGATCGCCAATCTCAGTGAACACTCTGAGCTCGAACAAGAGGCAGAATTAACCGGAGATTAACACTCCTAGACGCATTAAGACCGAAGAAACCGGGTTTTTTACCTGATCTTTCTGTCAAAACAGATAATTTTCGTCCATCAAACCCGGTTTCAGACTGCCCATCCCTCCAAGACTAATTAATTAAGTTCGCACTCACAAAAGCCAGTCCTTAAAGATCGGAACCCAAGTTATTACTACAAATTTAAATCGTACCTGCGCGGCGTGTACACCCAAACATCTCCTCCATATTTGCGGGGAATAATCCGAGTTTGACTCGAACCAACAATTACTAAAGTTCTCATATCCGCATCTTCCGGCTGGAATTCGCCGAGGGTGCAAACGCGCACGGATTGGCCTGGCCTGCCGAGGTTTCGCCCCAACACAACCGGGGTTTTAGCATCGCGAGTTTGCAACAAAATCTCGATCGCCCTTCCCAATTGCCAAATCCGCTGTTTCGAGATTGGATTGTAAAATGCCATAACTAAATCCGCCTTTGCAGCAGCCGCAATCCGCTGTTCTATGACCTCCCAAGGCTTGAGAATATCCGAAAGCGAAATCGCACAAAAATCGTGTCCAAGGGGTGCTCCGATCGCAGCAGCAGCCGCCTGCATGGCAGAAATCCCCGGTGCTACCCGAATGTCGATGCCTTGCCATTCGGGTTTGCTGTCAGAGTCGATCGCCTCAAACACCGCCGCAGCCATCGCAAAAATCCCCGGATCTCCCGACGAAACCACGGCGACAGATTTGCCGGATGCTGCTAAATCTAGGGCAAAACGGGCGCGATCGATCTCTTCGCGGTTGTCGGAATCGTGCCGCTTTTGTCCTTCTCGCAGGGTTCCAGCTAAGTCCAGATAAAACTTGTAACCCACCCAATCCGTGGCTTCGCGCAAAATTTGCTTAACTTCCGGCGACATCCAGGGCGCGCCTCCGGGCCCGGTACCGACGATCGCCAGTTTGCCGCGACTAATGCCGATCGCGCTTGCATCAATCGGTTCTGCAGCCAGGGCGATCGCGCAAGAAAAGGCGTTTGTGCGATCGTACCCGATTAATTGACTGTTTGCGCCCGCTGCTGTCAGGCTAATTTGGGCGGCTGTGACATCAAAACTGGAATTATATTGTATTAATTTAACTGTGTCGAATTCCACAAGTTCTGGAAGATTCAAAAAACGCACGGGAACTTTGAAAAATTGACTGATTGCTTCTAAAGTCGGATTTCCCATCTCATGTTTTAAAGCAAAAAATCCGGCAACTGAGGCTGCTGCTAAATCTGCATTTTCTAAGATTTGCTGCACGTAATAAATTGCTTTTTCTGGCTCGATATCTGATAGTTGCGTGAGTGCAAATGTCACAACTTGCGGGTGGTAAACTAAACAATCTGGGGTTGGTACAACTGCTTTTTCGGTGACGCGGATGGTTAATTTGGCTGCGGGGGCGATCCTCTCCGTTGGCGCAGCCCCCCTAGGGGCGGGCTGCGCTAAGGGCAAATTGCTCTCCCAAAGCCAGCTAGCATCCCCTTCAATGCTTACTTTGGCCCCGGCGAGCAAATTTGAAATAAAAGTCTTCGCATCCTCTGGATTCGCCAAATAATAGCCTTGGGGAGGACTCAGCAGGGCGGTGCGAAAGCGGATATCTCCGGTGGTGGTGATGGCGGGCTGCACGCCGAGGGCGGCGGCAATTTCTCTGGCCAAGTCATTTACGCCGTGCAAACCGCCCAGCAGCGGTACAACGGCGCTTCCGTCTTCGGCGACGGCTAAGACTGGGGGTTCGGCGCGTTTGTCTGACAGCAGCGGGGCGAGGGTGCGGATGATGATTCCGGCGGCGCAGATGGCGATGATTGGGGTTTGGGTTGCGAACAATTCCCGCAGTGTTTCGCCGAAGTTGCTAAAGTTGATGTCTGTGTCGGATGTGCGATCGACTAAACCGTAAATCTGGGAACCTGGGAAGATTGCGGAGATGGTTTGGGCGATCGGCAGGCTGTTTTGACCTAAGATAACTATTGCGGGAGAAACTCGATTCACGGTTTTATATAGAGAACGCCACAGAATGATTGATCCTATAATAGTCAAAATATAATTTCAGTGTGCAGCCTATCTTATGTCTCTAAAATCTATCATGAAACTGACCGAACACGCCAAATCTCTTTACATCGAAACAG
>NZ_JADEWT010000089.1 GCF_015207505.1 Tychonema sp. LEGE 06208 | reverse complement strand
AATCCCACGAAACTTTGCCCTTAATTTGTATCCCGAGCATGGCTTTCAAAACATGGCTCAAGCTCAACGTCTCGCTGGCTTTAGTTGTAGCATACTCAAAGATATATTTAGAATGAAATAGCCCTGAATCGAATTGATGCCATTGTCACCCGCAATCCGCGAGATTTTCCGGTAAAAACTCCTAGGATTGTAACTCCAAATCAGTTAATTCAAGAGTCAACCAATTCTCCCTAAATTTCTAAAAGCGCTAAACTTCCGATTCCAATTCTGTAGCTCGTAATTTTACGGGAAATTCAACTTTATTCAACTCAGGTGACTCTAATAACTGCACTTTATCCTCAGAATTAGCTTCACCGTGCCGCACTTTTCCCAATTTTTCCGCCAAAGTATCCCGCTGATTAATCAAATAAATACTCACCAAAGTCAGCCCTACCCCCATAGATTGCAGCGAATTCAACACCTCGCCCAAGAACAAATTGCCGAACAGCAAAGCAAAAATTGGGGTAAGAAATGTCAGAGAACTTAAACTCGTCAAACTGCCGCTAGAAGCAAAATAAAAGAATAAACCGTAGGCGATCGCACTTCCGAACACGGTAGAATAACCTAGCGCCATCCAGCCAGAAAAATCGATATTCACAAACTGTTCAGACTCAGTTGCAGCCGAAAGTGCCAAAAGCGGCAAACCGCCCAAAATCATGTGCCAGCCCGTCGCCACCACCGGGTCAACATAGCGACAAACCCAGCGCACCAAAACCGTACCCACAGCCATCGACAAAGCCGCCAACAACATCAACCATTCCCCACCCTCAAAGAACTGTTCCATACCCCCAGAAACCTGCGCGCTTTCAGGATGAAACAGCCCAAAAATCCAGCCATCAGGCAAACCAATTAAACTAATCCCAACTACCCCGATTGCTAGTCCCAACCAGCCCCAAAATCCAATTTTTTCTTGAAACAGCCACAAACACAAAATCGCCACAGCTAGCGGTTGAGAATCAATCATCACCGAACCCAAACCCGCATCGGTTTTCGCCAAACCTTCGGCTAAAAAGCCTTGAAACAAAGTACCGTCAACTAAAGCAAACAGCGAAATCCACAGCCAAGCTTTCCAACCCGCAGGCTGTGCCTTTCCCATCAGCGCCGCCGCCAACAGCACTAACACGCCTGCAGGTACTAAACGCACAAATGCCACAAACAGCGGTGTCGTGTGCGGCATGACTCCTTTCATCGCTACCATCGCGGTTCCCCACAGGAAAAACGGCGCGATTAGCAACAGCGGCGCAAAGGGCAGTTTAGAATCGGTAAGTTTTAGCTGCATGGCGGGGGCTCCAAATAATTGATGAGAGTGGCTCTCAGAAAAATAAGGTAGATTTGTTAAGCAATTTTTACAATTATATATCGAAGGTGGGTTAAGTGCGATCGACCGATCGGTCAGAAACCCGGTTTTTTCACCCAGATATTCGCTTCAAACCCTGAATCTCTGCAAAAAACCCGGTTTCTTCAGTTTCATCAAGTAGCCAACTGCCAACTGCTTTCCTGTCAACTGCCAACTGCTTTCCTGTCAACTGCCAACTGCTTTCCTGCCAACTGCCAACAACCAACTGCCAACAACCAACAGCCAACTGCCTTCAGATGAGTCACACTAGAAGTTAGCTACAAAATTTCCTACATTGCCTGTAAACTGCCCATGATTTGGCCATTCAAGCCCCGCTACCGCAAACAAATCGCCCGTATCGAAGTCACCGGAGCCATCGCCGGAGAAACCCGCAAACGAGTTCTAGAAGCGCTCAAAACCGTTGAAGAGCGCAAATTTCCCGCCTTGCTGCTGCGGATAGACAGCCCTGGGGGGACAGTCGGCGATTCCCAGGAAATTTACAGCGCGCTCAAGCGTTTGCAAGAAAAAATCAAAATAGTCGCCAGTTTCGGCAATATTTCAGCTTCTGGCGGAGTCTATATCGGCATGGGAGCTCACCATATCGTTGCCAATCCCGGTACAATTACCGGCAGCATTGGCGTGATTATCCGGGGTAACAATCTAGAAGGGCTGTTAGAAAAAGTCGGCGTTTCTTTTGAGGTGATTAAATCGGGGCCGTATAAAGATATCTTGGCATTCGATCGACAATTGACTGAGCCAGAACAGCAAATTCTGCAAGACTTGATCGACACCACCTACCAGCAATTCGTCGAAACCGTCGCAGAAGCTCGGAAACTCCCAGTTGAAAAAGTCAAAACCTTTGCCGACGGTCGCATTTTTAGCGGTCAGCAAGCCTTAGAATTGGGTGTGGTCGATCGACTCGGAACCGAAGAGGACGCTCGCCGCTGGACAGCCGAACTCGCAGGTCTCGACCCGGAAAAAACCGAGTGCTGCACGCTAGAAAAAGCTAAACCTTTCCTAAATCGGGTCTTGGGGAGTAGTCTGGATACATCCGGGCTTTCAGCTTACAAAAACTTGCTGGAATTCGAGCTTTCTACTAGCGGTTTACCGCTGTGGCTGTATCGCCCGTGATTTAATAGTCAGTTGGCAGTTGGCAGTTGACAGGAAAGCAGTTGACAGGAAAGCAGTTGACAGGAAAGCAGTTGGCAGTTGACAGGAAAGCAGTTGACAGGAAAGCAGTTGGTAATTGCAACAAACAACTAACAACTAACAACTAACAACCAACAACGAGCAACTAACAACTAACAACTAACAACCAACAACGAGCAACTAACAACCAACAACGAGCAACTAACAACCAACAACTAACAACTAACAACTAACAACTAACAACTAACAACTAGCAACTGACTACTGCCAACTAACAACTGACTACTGCCAACTAACAACTGACAACAAACAAAAAATGGAGAATATTTGCGTGGAGTGGCAAGTGCGGGCGATTCGCGGGGCAACAACTGCCAGCGAGAATTCGGTGGAAGCAATTCGAGAATCGGTGAGAGAACTTTTAGATGAATTAGAAACAAGAAATAATTTAGATCCGCAATTAATAATTAGTGCTACGTTTTCTGTCACCCGCGATTTAGATGCTGTCTTTCCGGCCGCGATCGCCCGCGAACGTCCCCGCTGGTGCAATGTTCCTTTGTTGGATGTCCAGCAAATGCACGTTAAGGGTTCTTTAGAACGCTGCATCCGTTTTTTGATTCACGTTAATTGGCCGGCACAGGTTGAAATTTATCATCCTTATTTGCGGGGAGCTCAAAATTTGCGCCCCGATTGGAATTTGGCGGTGGCTGCGGCTGGGGAAAAGTAGACGGCTCTTTCGGATATTTGGGGAAAAATGTATATTTGGCTGCGGGGTAATTGGTAATTGGCGATCGATTCGGAACCTATTACCCATTACCAGAGATTAGATTAACCGATCGCCAAAAGGTCGGGAGAGCCGTTTGATTTACTAAGGATAGATTGCCAAAAAAACCGGCTTCTCGAAGAAACCGGGTTTTTATCAATCAGTGGCTTTCTTGTGATGCAGCCTAATCCCTAAAAAGATGTCATATATAAAACTCCAGAAGTCCTTTTTCCCTTCCAATATTCCCAAACTTTGAGGAGAACCCTTCTCATCCAACAGCGGCTTTACAGCCTCGTAAGCCGGCTTGTAATTGTACCAAGGAATTGAAGGCCACAAATGATGGATGAGGTGATAGTTCTGCCCCAAAATTAAGATATTCAGAATTGGACTCGGATATACTCTGGCATTTTTCCAGCGATCGCGCTCGTGAAACGGACGGTGCGGCAAATAATCAAAAAATAACCCCAAGGCTAAGCCCACCACCAAAGCAGGAGAAAACCAAAAATTCAGCACGTAACCTAAATGGTCGTATTGAATGGAGATACAAACCACTCCAATTACAAACAAACGGCTAAAAAACCATTCCCAAAGTTCGTTTTTCCGCCACAGTTTGCGCTTAAAGAAGAAAATCTCGTGGTAAAAAAACCTCGCAGCAATCAACCACAAAGGCCCGCCAGTAGAAACATAATGGTCTGGATCGTTATCTGGGTCATTAACGTGGGCGTGATGCTGCATATGTACCCGCGTAAATACCGGGAAAGCAAAGCCCAACATCAGCGCGCTACCGTGTCCCAAAATAGCGTTAATTGTGCGATCGCGGTGCGCCGCATTGTGAGACGCATCGTGAATCACCGTTCCAGCCATGTGTAACGCCAGCACGTTCAGCAAAAAACAACACCAATCCGGCCATTCCCCGTACCAGTAACCCACAAAGGAAATCGCGATCGTCGCTAATGCACTCAAAAACAACAGCATCGTCGGATTCAAGTCACCGGGAGGACTCAGAAACTCTTTCGGCACTGTCAGCGGCCGTCCTGCCTCCGACATCTTTGTTAACACTCCTTAATATTTCACCCTTGCGTAGTATAAGATACAAGTCTCCCTATATTGACATCTTCCCACCGCTAATTCGGAGTACCGAATATAGCGGGGGATTCCAAAGATTGCTCTTTGGGCTTCCTCTTTCCACGACCCGACTTACTTGAAGGAGTTTCCTCACCCAAGCAGTGGTCGATGTCTCCAGAGGCGTTTTCTAGTTCTAGACTAGACGTTCCTGTATGCCCTACAGTACGTAAACCTTTCTCTAATATATTTCTCGCCGCATTCCAGTCTCTATCTTGCGTATGCCCACAATGATGACAAATGTGAGTCCTGACACTCAGAGCTTTTTTGACAACTTTGCCGCAGTTAGAGCAATTTTGACTGGTGTAGTGCGGTGGCACAGCAATTGTGACCACACCAAAAACCTTGCCAAAATACTCAACCCATGTACGAAAAGTTGTCCAAGCTGCATCGCTAATCGATTTGGCGAGATGTCTATTTCTTATCATGTTCCGCACCCTCAAATCCTCATAGGCTACCAGGTCGTTAGACCGGACTACGCATCTCGCCAACTTCACGGCGAAATCTTTACGTTGCCTACTTACTTTGAGATGCTTTCTTGCCAGTTTGTTTCTCAACTTAGCTCGATTTTTCGACCCTTTTTGGGTCTTGGACAGACGACGAGAAAGCCGTTTCAGAGACTTCTCACTCTTTCTCAGATGTCTTGGGTTTTCAACAGTTTGCCCGTCGCTATCAGTATAAAAATGAGTGAGACCAACATCAAGACCGATAGTTTTAAATGTGGGTTCTTTTTTCTCAAGTCTTTCTTGGTCGATGCAAAACTGTGCGTAGTAGCCATCGGCACGACGAACTACCCTGACTCGTTTGATTTGCTTCAATTGATAGAAATGCAAATCGCGAGTCCCCCACAACTTAAAAATACCTGCACCAAAACCATCAGTAAAAGTGATGTATCTGCGACATTCAGAAAGTTTCCAACCCGTAGTTTTGTACTCAACAGAACCATGAGTTTGTTCTTTCTTGAACCGTGGATATCCTTTCTTACCGGGGTGATTTTTCTTACAGTTCTCAAGAAATCGAGCAATTGCCGACCAAGCTCTTTCCGCCGATGCTTGTCGGGCTTGAGAATTGAGTTGGCTTGCCCAAGCAAATTCTTTCGCTAGGACAGCACAATATGCACTCAAATGATATCGTCCGATGGAGCGGTTATCCATCCAGTATCTCAGGCAAGAATTACGGACAAAACGAGCAGTACGAATTGCCTCATCCAGCTTTTCGTACTGCTCGTTTTGTCCCTGAAGTTTTGCCTCAAACACCAACATAGTTACGTCGTTATATCTGACGTAATCTATTCTAGCATAGATCCTGCCCGCAATTCATCTCACCGCCAAACGGACTACCGTTATGGCGGGAGCCTTCTTGCGGTTGAAGGTAAACTTTCGTAAAAAAACTGCATCTAAGGTATTGCCCACTAAGTTTAGAGATGTCTGTGGACTCAAACTCTTAGGTGCGCGGGACAATCCCAAATATCCAATCCCAAATTAAAATTGTTTTACCCGCAAGCTGACCAACTTTTCGAGACGGGATATTTAAAATTTCGCCCGATCGCAAATTCGATCGCCACAATGGTAGAGTTTTTGTATTATAGGCATCTTGACCCCGCTCAAAAACGGATACAAGTTTCCCACAAAACTCGCCAGCAGCCCCAAATTTTAGACTAAGAGTTCAGATCCCAGATTCATCTGTAGACTAAATCTCAAATCTAAAACTTGTAGGCCCAAGTCGAAGAATCTCAAATCGACCCACTGTCTTTCCACCCGCCTCCCCAGAACACCGCTGATGCAATTGCCAAAAGCCCTACGCCGAACTAAAATTGTCGCCACCATTGGCCCGGCCACATCCAACCCACAAGTGCTGCGCAACCTCATAGAAGCTGGTGCTACAACTTTGCGACTCAACTTTTCCCACGGAACAGAAGAAGACCACCAGCGCAGCATTCGCTTAATCCGGCAAACTTCCTTTGAACTCAACCAGCCGGTGGCAATCCTCCAAGACCTCCAAGGCCCAAAAATTCGCTTGGGGCGGTTTGAAACAGGCTCTATAACTGTCAAAAACGGCGATTCCTTCATTTTGACCAGCCGCCCAGTTGTCGGCACAGAGCTCATTTCTTCCGTCACCTACGAAACCCTAGCTTCGGAAGTCCCAGAGGGAGCCACGATTCTGCTCGACGACGGGAAAGTAGAAATGCGCGTCGAAAAAGTAGACCGCGGCGGGGGAGAACTGTTCTGCCGCGTCGTCGTTGGCGGGCCGCTTTCCAATCACAAAGGCGTAAATTTTCCGGGAGTTTACCTGTCAATCAAAGCCCTGACTGACAAAGACCGCAAAGATTTAATGTTCGGCCTCGACCAAGGTGTCGATTGGGTAGCTTTGAGCTTCGTGCGGAATCCCCAGGATATGCTGGAAATTAAAGAACTGATTGCTAGTGCGGGCAAGCAAGTACCGGTGATTGCTAAGATCGAAAAGCACGAGGCGATCGAACAAATGGAAGAAATTCTCGCCCTTTGCAACGGCGTGATGGTCGCCCGGGGCGATTTGGGAGTAGAACTTCCCGCCGAAGACGTGCCGATTTTGCAAAAGCGACTGATTGCGACTTCCAACCGCATGGGCATTCCGGTGATTACCGCGACCCAGATGCTCGACAGCATGGTCAACAATCCCCGTCCTACCCGCGCCGAGATTTCCGACGTGGCTAACGCGATTCTCGACGGAACTGATGCGGTAATGCTCTCCAATGAAACCGCTGTCGGCAATTTTCCTGTCGAAGCGGTGGCGACGATGGCGAGAATTGCCATCCGCATCGAGAGGGAAGAAATTAAGCGCAATATTAGAAATGTAGAAGATGTCGGTCGATCGATCCCCAACGGCATCAGCCAAGCAGTCAGCCAAATCTCCGAACAGCTAAACGCCGCGGCGATTATGACACTAACCAAAACCGGCTCTACAGCCCGCAATGTCTCCAAATTCCGACCGAAAACTCCAATTTTGGCAGTTACTCCCCACGTAGACGTAGCCCGACAACTGCAATTAGTCTGGGGAGTAAAACCCCTGTTGGTGCTAGATTTGCCCTCCACAGGCCAGACATTTCAATCTGCGATCGCTGTCGCCCAAGAAAAAGAATTATTGTCCGACGGAGATTTAGTGGTGATGACCGCCGGTACTCTGCAAGGGGTTGCTGGCTCAACGGATTTGATCAAAGTTGAAGTAGTGACAGCAGTTTTAGGCAGAGGCACCGGCGTCGGTTTGGGCTCGGTAAGCGGGATGGCCAGGGTGGCTCGCACTGCTACGGATGTGTCGAATTTCCGCGCTGGAGACATTTTGGTAGTGGAGCGCACCAGCGCCGATTTTGTGGAGATGATTCGCAAAGCAGCAGGTGTGGTGACGGAGGAGGAAAGTTTGACTTCTCACGCTGCGATTATCGGTTTGCGTTTGGGCGTGCCGGTGATGGTGGGTGTGGAGAATGCGATGCGGATAATTCGGGACGGCACTATGCTGACGCTGGATATGCAGCGGGGTTTGGTTTATTCCGGCGCAAGAGCAGGCTCAACTGACGGGGAACTGGTTGTTTGACAAGTTCTGAGTTTTGTTCGCCTGCAGGGTCAAAAACCCGGTTTCTGCTTTAATGTCGATCGAGCATCGAAAATTGGGGTAGAAACCGGGTTTTTATAGCTCAGCGTCCTCAAGTTCTCAGTTGTGGAGTTTGGAATTAAATTCTACAACTCGTTGATTTTTTTTTAAATTTGTGCTATTGTTCAAAACTGTCTGTGCCGATGTAGCTCAGTGGTAGAGTAACCGATTCGTAATCGGTCGGTCGCGGGTTCAAATCCCGCCATCGGCTTTGGGTTTGAGCTATTTTTGCGAAAACGAAGCCATTAAATTTATATCAAATCCTCTCTTCATCGGAATAGTAAATTCACTGTTGACTGTTGACTGTTGACATCACCAGGAGTGCAACCGGAATTGATATTAACTATTAATTAGGTTTGTAGTGAGGAATGCGAGTCCTGATTGATTAATTAACCAAGAGAGAAGAAAGGACTGGCATTCCGAAGGATCGAACGGTTAATTAGGTTTGTAGTCCAGACTTTAGTCCTGATTAATTGATTTTACTTTGGAGGGCGAGGGACGCGAGAACTCAGCGGGCTGAGGATTTGATTCAGGGCGCGCAATTGTTCGGCAGTGCCCAAACAAATTAGCATATCTCCTCCTTCGATCGCAGTTTCTCCAGTTGGCCCTACAATCAAATTGCCGTCAGGGCGACGAATTGCCAAAACTAAAGCCCCTGATTGCGATCGCAATTTGGCATTTCTCAAAGTTTCTCCGACGTAGGCGCAACTATTCGGATTCACCAGAAATTCTTCCATATAAAAAGAGCGATCTGTTCCCGTCAAAATGCCGTCCACAAAATCCATAACTTGAGGGCGCAAAGCCGCCGCCGCCATGCGTTTCCCCCCCGTAATGTAGGGGGATACAACCACATCGGCGCCGCCCCGCTGCAACTTCTTTACGGCTTCTTCTGTCGTGGCGCGGGCGATCGCCCGTACCTTCGGATTCAGAGTTTTTGCCGACAGCACAGTGTATAAATTCTCGGCATCCGACGGCAAAGCTGCTACGATACAAATTGCGCGATCGATCCCCACATTCAGCAAAATTTCATCGAGTGTCGCGTCTCCCTGCACCGCCTTGTATCCCAGCGCCAAAGCCGCCTCAATCGACTGTATCGCCGAATCTACCACCACAAAAGGGATTTTTTCGGCCTCAAATTCCAAGGCAATCTGCCGCCCAGTGCGCCCAAAACCGCAGAGAATATAATGTCCGATCAAAGAATCTACCAAACGCCGCTGCTGCCTAATTCTTGCTCCTTCTTGAAAATAGCCTTGAATTAGCGCTTCTGTAAAGCGGTTGACGATATAACCAATCACTATGACACCCATCAAAATCAGGCACATGGTAAACATTCGCGCGCGGCTACCGAGGGGGTGAATTTCGCCATAGCCGACAGTTGCTAAAGTAAATACAGTCATATAAGCTGCATCCAGCAAAGACCATTTTTCCACCAGCCAATACCAGAGAGTACCCGTGCATAAAACGCCACCAAGGGCGATCGCGCCGCCCCTTAACTCTTTTTCCAGATGCTGATACTTTTGCTCTAGAGTTGAATACACCTATCGCCCTGACCTATTACTGATTAGCTGCTACCAAATTTAAGCATATCAATACTTACATAAAAATCAGGTTTATTTGCGTAATTTTTCCCTCTCAACTCTTCAATTTTAACTCGATTGACTGACAGAGTTTTAACCATTGTCATTACTCACATTTGCTGAAATCCTCACGCTGGCCACGATTGCGCCAGGGCATTTATTCCCTGACTAATAGCTTAAGTCTGTTAAAACAGACTAAGTTTTTGGTTTTTTGAGCTTTTTTTATGGAATGTGAGATGGCTCGCCGTGGGTTTGAACCGAAGGCTGGTTATTTGGTAAATAAAAAATTTCACAGGTGGATAAATATCGGGTTTTAACTCTGTCGCAGATGTGACGATTGCTGGAATTTGCGATCGGCAATTATGGTAGTGCGAGATGCAGTTTGTATGAGGAGTGTTTTGGCGATCGCCTAGAATGCAAATAATGCCTATTTAGCCGCTCGCCAAATCCACCTCATCTGATGGTATTCTTCTACGGTGAAAACTTTTTTGAGCAACTGTACAGCCATAATTTACCGTTATTCTAGTTTTTGATTCCATTATAGTTAATGGAAACACAGCTATATTAATAAATGTGGAAGGATTTTTTTTGACGAACCGCGAAGGCGCAAAGGACACGAAGGAAGAGAAAGGAAGAGCTGAAAACAAGGGGAAGTCAAAAATATCTATCAATAGAAAGGTGTATCTGGCTGACTGATTAAGTATCTTGAAAATAAGCAGCCAGAATATTCGGCAATCTGCAAAGGTTGGCTGTTTTGGCAGGCAGCACAATCATCTGAGTTAGCATAATTTGATTCCATGCAAAACACCCTAGAGATACTTTCTTCTTCTGAGTCGCCTAGTCTTCCCAAAAATCAACCGGCACTCCCAAATTATGAAGCAGCCGATCGCCAATTTGTCAATTTGCTGCTTGTTGATGATTTAGACAAGACGGTGGCGGCAAAACCTTTACTCGTCAGCGATTTTGAAAGCGCGATCGCCGCAGCCCTGCGATCGGCTTATCAGGAAGATTCCGCCGACGAGGCCGCTCACCGCTTCTTGCAGCGCGTGCTCTACCGCATCAACCGCCTCAATTTATTTTGGTACGACGATTTGCGCCGCTACAACAACGAGCGATCGCACTATTTGCGTTCAGTGCGCGATCGCATCGAATCACCCTGGCAGCAATGGGAAATCGCCCAAATCGATGTTGCAGCGCTGCAAAACATTGAGGATGTCAAGCAAGCCCTGCGCGATCGCGCGGCTGCTGATGTCGATCCAGAGCTCACTGAGATCGATCGCTACCTGCGAGAACAGATGACTGAAGAGGGATACAAGCACTTGCTGGCGATCGCCTCCTTCGACGGTTTAGTGGAAGCCAGCCGCGTTTCTCGCATCATCGGCGGTGCCGGCAACGAAATTCAGTCAACCCTGACGCGGGTGCTGATCGAAGAATACGGCGGCGGTCGCTTAGCCCGCAAACACTCGACCTATTTTGCCCAAATGCTGGCAGAATTCGGGATGAGCACGGAACCGGAGGCGTATTTCGATTTGGTGCCTTGGCAAGTGCTCGCCAGCATCAATCACAATTTCCTGCTGACGGAACGCAAGCGCCATTTTCTGCGCTACAACGGCGGACTCACCTATTTTGAAGTTGCGGGGCCCGTGGCTTACCGCAATTATCTAGCCGCCGCCCAGCGTCTGGGCCTCTCGCAGGCTGCGATGGGTTATTGGGAACTGCACATCCGCGAAGACGAACGTCACGGGCGCTGGATGCTTGATGAGGTGGCGATTCCACTGGTTGACAGATACCCGCAGGAGGCTTGGGAGTTGGTGTTGGGCTACGATCAGGAGAAGTCGATCGGCGATCGGGCTGGTGCTGCTGTGGTGCGATCGATCCAAGCGACAGAACAGAATTAAGGAATGATCGAGGACACGGCATTGCCGTGTCCCTACCCCGATTAATTGTAGGGAAACGGCATTGCCGTGTCCTGATTTCTGGTAATATTAATTCCGATGCCAACGGATTTGATATGATGCACCATACCAAGGCTCGATCTTAAAACGCTGTCATTAACTGAATTAGTTCGATCGACAAATCTCTGCGCGACTTTTGCTGCTTCTGAAACAAAACTCCAGCCAGCAGATAGATATTGTCCGAATAAAAAGCCATTCCCTGTTTTCGGAGATTGGCGATCGCGCTTTTCACCTTGGGCTCCGAACTGTAATAGCCAAAAGTTAAAGGTGCAACCTCAAAATTCGCCACCGAGTAGCCTCGATCCAAGGCATAATCGATCAAACCCACAGGATTAGAATAGCTAGAAACCATCAACAAAACTCGCTCGCAGTCCAAAGATAAAAGTTTCTTAGCAATTGTCGAACCATCACTCCCGCCGTGCAACAGTGGCTGATAAATCTTGTCATCCACCGCAGGCAAATAAGGCGGATTTGAGATAACACAATCCGCCGACTGATATAAAAGCGAATCAAAAAAAGAACAATTATTGACCGTATATTGTTCGCCAATCTGATATTGCTTAATTTGAGATTGAGCAATTTTCCAAGCTACATTATTTAGCTCAAATCCTTGTATTGTCCCGTTAAAATCTGTTCTCAGTAAAGACTTAATAACTGGACTTCCCTCTCCCGAACCAAACTCTACGATAAGTCTAGAATTGTCGCTGGCATTTAACACTAAACTTTCCAAGCAGTGCGAGTAAAAATCCGATTCTTCCGGGCAGTGGAATACTTGTTTCAGAGGATTGGATGAAGTGAGCATAAATTCTGTAACAAAGTTGACTTTTTTTAAAATATCGAATAAGTAATAGTGCAGCCATCTGTCTCAAGAGCTATTTAATCAATTTTTATAGCAGTTCGAGCAAAATATGAGGAATATATCTCTCCCTCATCTTTCCTTGGATTCCCCCATTTAAAATTTCTACTCAAAAAATGGAAAATCTATAGCATTTTCAGCCAAAAATGAGGGATTGAGCGCTGTATCAATCCCTCAATCCTTCAATCTCAAATATAAAAATGAAAAATCTATTTCTGTTTGACTTGATGCGATTGTCAAATTATTACTTCCGAGCGAACGTAAAATTAATAAAATTCATCCTATTGATAGATGGCAATTATATAGCAATCGGTTGATAAATTTAAATAAGTGGTTCCCAGTTCGCTCGCAAGAAAACAGTGTCAGCGAGGAAGAGCCTCAGCGCAAAATTAGATCGGCTCTTCCTCGCCTGTGGGCCCTGGTTTCCCTCGAACTGGTAACGAGCATTCCTACAAATCCTGCGAGAATTGCTATAGTGATTAACAGGTTTTATATAAAATTTATTGTGAGCCGAGAGTCCCATTTTGTTACCGTTGCTCAATCAGCAAAATTTGGGTCGTTTCCCTGCTCAAACAGGTCTTAATCTGACTTGGGCTTTTTCACCTGCGAATTCAGAAAATATGTCAGTGAAGCGATTATTAAAGCGATACTTGCTCCCAAGGGAAGGATGTTATCCGCGCCGTTCCACCTAACTACCTGACCGAGATATAATACGCTCAATACGACGACGATCACGCTGGTGAGTTTGGTTTTGAGGTCGTCTATGGTGTGAATTTCTAGCCAGTCTGGTACTTTGATGCGATCGTCAATAAACAGTTCGTAAAGTCCGAGTGCCGTAATGTAAAATACTGTGGCTAGCAGAAACAAGTCTACAACTTCGACAAAGGAGAGAATCAGTGTTTTAGAGTTTTCGCTGGAAATCGGCCCTGTAGTGATAATGTAGCCGATGGTAGCGATCGTTTCTAGGGCACCGTAGATCAAAAGTGTCACAGAGGCTATAAAAGAACCGAGTACAGCAATTATCATTAGATAGCGACTTTTGGCAAGAATTCGATGCAGCATAGTTGATATCCGCTGGGGAAATTTGTGAGAGAAGAACCGCTCTCTGGCATACCTTTGGCTTTACTATATCAGGGTTTTGCCCGATCGCACTGACCAGCAAGCAATTGCGCTGCGGCACCGCCCCACGCCCCATCAAAACCTTGCCGTTGAAAGGTTACGGGCGAATTCGGCAACCAGCGGGCGATCGCCTGAGAGCTTTTTGAGATCCTTGAGTTTGCTGGGAAAATTTGATCCGTAGGCTGCGAGGGACAAAATTGCCAGCAGCAGCTTCAGAAACCGTAGCGCTAAAAAAATATTCAACTAACTCATCTGGGGGATCTAAGCGAACGCAACAATAATCCTCAAAATCAGAGAAACCGGGTTTATATGCCCCATCCCTAGGTTTTGATGGAGTTCGTAAACCCCAAAAGCAAATATCATCCACTTGAAATAAACGCCCTTTTCCGAAATATTCCTAAAGATGAATGGCGAAGTTGCCAGAGTGGTAATACCTTATAAAGGTATGGACATTTTGGTGTGATTTTCCACGGAAAATCAATCAAAGTAACCGCAATCAATGGGCTTCCTTACCTTGATTGTCCCGCAGTGAATCTTATAAAAGTTGTAAGTTACGCTGTCAATTTAAACCTGCTGTTTTGGCATCAAAACCCGATCGCAGGAATCTATAATGCAAAAGCAAGCATAATCATGAAATCTTCTAAATTGTTGTTGAAAGTTATTTTAGCAGGGGCTTGTAGTTTAGGTTTAGCAACGGTTTCCTTAACAGTGCCTGCCTCAGCCCAGTCGGGAGGTACCGCAGGCACTGGCACCAGCGGTACAGGTACTGGCACTAGCGGTACAGGCACTCGCACGGGTACGGATGCAACTGGCATAGGCGCTGGCACGGGTACAAGCGGTACCACTGGCACAACTGGTACAACCGATACCACAGGCACAACTGGTACCACTGGTACTACAGGCACAACTGGTACAACCGATACTACAGGCACAACAGGCACAACTGGTACAACCGATACCACAGGCACAACTGGTACAACTGGTACAACCGATACCACAGGCACAACAGGCACAACTGGTACAACCGATACCACAGGCACAACAGGCACAACAGGCACAACTGGTACAACCGGTACTGCTGGTAATGCTGGCACAACTGGTACAACTGGTACAACAGGTACAACCGATACCACTGGTACTGCTGGTAATGCTGGCACGGGTACAACCGATACCACGGGCACTGCTGGAAGTGCTGGCACTGCTGGAAGTGCTGGCACTGCTGGAAGTGCTGGCACGGGTACGACAGGCACTCCTGGTAGTGCTGGCACGGGTACGACAGGCACAACCGATACAACTGGTACAACTGGTACAACTGGCACAACCGATACAACTGGTACAACTGGTACAACTGGCACAACCAATACGACTGGTACAACTGGTACAACTGGCACAACTGGCACAACCAATACGACTGGTACAACTGGTACTGCTGGCACAACCAATACGACTGGTACGACACCGATGCCGGCTGGTACGACAGGTACAACTGGTACTACCGGAAGCTCCACAGACGTTAGGACAGACGTTACGACAGTGACGCCGGCTGGGGCGAATTCTGGAGTTTTGAGTGCTCGGCGCGATCGCCCCAATAACTTCGGTTGGCTGGGCGCGTTCGGCGCGTTGGGTTTGCTCAACTTGCTTCGGAAAGACCGTACAGCGTCCGATCGCACTTTCACCCGATCGGAGTAACACTGAATTTTGTAGGGTGCGTCAGAACCTCGCCTTTTCTCTTGTGTTTGAGGCAAAATCTCTGACGCACCCTACCACTTTGCCTAAATCGAGCGTAATTTTATCACGGGCGATCGCACTTCACCGCCGATTTATTCAAACACCACAAAATTAGTCCTGAGTGTCCACAAAAACAGTCACAGCCGCCACAGCGATTAACATTTCATCATTTTTATCATTCAGAGAGGCGATCGCCCTTCCCGCCACCACCATGCCTCCTTGTTCGACAATCAAAGTTTTGCTACCAAAAGGCAGCACCGCCAACACCTCATCGGGCCGCACTTGTTCCGGGTAAGGAACAGCCACCTTAACCTCCACAATCATCTGATTTGGGTCAGTCAAACCCGCCACTTCCCAGACACCTAACAGAGCATTATTGGCGATCGCATTCCGTACAGCCCTAGCCGCCGCTACAGTCGGTTCCTGTCCGTGCTGGTCAATACCCATCCCCATTTCAATGATGAAACATTTACGTGCCACAGTTACCCCCTTCGTTGATATTTGCTTGCAGTCCTTAGCGAAGCCCCCAAAGAGGATCGCACTCTTTCTCAAAACAATACAATTATCTCCCAACCTGACCGCTATTGATATTCTTTTATCGATCGATACAACCACAAAACAATCATCCCAGTTTCAACAAATAATGCAACTGTATGCAAGCATCAAAGCCCAATAGTCATCAATCATTCTCAATTGAAAATCTAAAACTTGTACAGCGAAGCCGAAGTCGAAGAATCTAAAACTTGTACAGCAAAGCCGAAGTATCTAAAATCGTCTAATACCATTTTTCAAAGATGTGCTGATGAAGTCTTAGCCCCCCCGAACTCGCGGGGGGGTTGGGGGGGGGTAATATCTAGCGCTACTTTATGAAATTGATATAAGTTATGGTAGTATAACCGAATTCACCATTCCTCGCGGACTGCCCAACTCATCGCCAGCTTCAATCATGGATAGTTTTCTACCAATTGCCTACTTTCAAAACCAATTTCTCCCATTTAGCGACGCCAACATTTCCATAGCCACCCACGCCCTGCACTACGGAACCGGAGTTTTAGGCGGGTTGCGAGGAATTCCCGACCCCCAAAATCCCGATCGCATCCTCCTATTTAGATTAGACCGCCACTGTGAAAGATTAAGTCAAAGTGCCAGCTTCCTCCACTGCGATTTACCCGCCGACAAAATTCAACAGATAATCATTAATTTTGTCAAAAAAAACCAGCCCACAAAATCATTTTACATCCGCCCTTTCGTCTACACATCCAGCTTAGGAATTGCCCCCCGACTGCACAACGTAGAAACAGACTTCTTTGTCTACGGATTAGAACTTTCCGACTACTTACCCAAAGCAGGAGTCAACTGTAGAATTAGCTCTTGGTACCGCCAAGAAGACCGCAGCTTACCCTTGAGAGGCAAAATTAGCGGCGCTTACATCACCTCAGCCTTAGCCAAAACAGAAGCAGTCGAATCCGGCTTCGACGAAGCGATTATGATGAACACCCAAGGAAAAGTCAGCGAAGCTTCAGGAATGAACATATTTATCGCCCGAAACGGTAAATTAGTGACACCAGGTTTCGATCAAGATATTCTCGAAGGAATTACCAGAGACAGCGTTATAACTATCGCCAGAGACTTAGGAATAGAAGTCATAGAAAGACCAGTTGATAAATCAGAACTGTTGATTGCAGACGAGATTTTCCTCTGCGGAACCGCCGCCAAAATTACCCCAATCAACCGAATAGAAAACTATCAATTGCCTCAAAACCGACCGATAACCGAAAAGATTTTGGACAAACTCACCGGGATTATCGAAAATCGCGACAGCCAATACAAAGACTGGGTATTTGCGATCGATCTTAATTAACCGTTTGTAGTGAGGATTTCAGTCCTGCTTTTAAGAACTAAATTCCTCACTACAGTCCCGTTTGTAGTGAGGACTTCAGTCCTTATTTTCGTGACAAAAGTCCTCACTGCGAACCATCACTCGCTCCTTTATGCAAGCGAGATGAATAGCAGAAATTAAGAAATGCGATGGAATCTCAAGAATTTTATGAAAAAGGATTTGACCTCGGTCGTAGAGGGCTGTACCATGAAGCAGTTGAAGCTTTTACTCAAGCAATTAATCTCAATCCTGACTTTGTAGAAGCTTATACGATCCGTGCTGATGTTCGAGCTGCTGCTGGAGATTTACAGGGGGGAATTGAAGATTTTGAGAAAGCTATGGATATTTACAGGGCGAGAGGACAATCGCAAATAGCTGATATGCTTTTAGTTCCTTGGGGTGCCCTGCACAATCAAATTAGGTTTAAGGACTAAAGTCCGAACGATAGAACAAAGTTTACCCGCACAAAACAGCCGCATGATGCCGAATGTGATCCTCCATAAAACTCGCTATAAAATAATAGCTATGATCGTAACCTTCCTGCATCCTTAAAGTTAGCGGTTGTCCCGCTTTCGCACAAGCCTCCGCGAACACTTCCGGCAACAACTGCCCGTCACTAAGATACGAATCAGCAGTGCCGCAGTCAATCAGAATCGGACGGTTGTACTGCGATCCGGCAACCAATTTGCTAGCATCCCAAGCGCTCCAATCCTCTCGATCGCCTCCGAGGTAGTGACCGAAGATTTTTTGTCCCCAAGGGCAGTCTGCGGGCGCGCAAATAGGCGCAAAAGCGGAAACTGAAAGATAGCGATCGCCATTTTTTAACGCACAAATTAAAGCCCCGTGTCCGCCCATCGAATGACCGAAAATTCCCTGCTTTTCCGGTATCACTGGAAAGTTTTCGGCGATTAAATTCGGCAATTCATCAACCACATAACTATACATTCGATAATGAGAATTCCAAGGTGCAACTGTCGCATCAATATAAAAACCCGCGCCACTTCCCAAATCCCAACTGTCATCTTCCCCAGCAATCCCAGTATTGCGCGGGCTAGTGTCTGGTGCAACTAACATTAACCCGTATTTTGCCGCAAATTGCTGCGCCCCCGCTTTTGCCATGAAATTTTCTTCGGTGCAGGTTAAACCTGATAGGAAATAGAGAATTGGTACGGGTTGATGTTGGGCTTGGGGCGGTTGGTAAACAGTGAATTTCATTTCGCTGTTGCAGGTTGAGGATTGATGGCTGTAAAAGCCGAGTTTGCCGCCAAAGCTTTGATATTCTTTGTGCAGTTTTAGGGTGTGAGAGATCATGTTAATTCTATTTCATTTGGGAATTAGATTTTTTTTACCGCAGAGGGCGCAGAGGAAGAGAGATGAGAGAAGTTGTTTGTTCAAAATGTTAAAACTGTGCGAATTACTTCGCCTTTTTGCATTAAATCAAAGGCTTTGTTAATTTGCTCGATCGGCATTACTTTAGTTATCAAGCTGTCAATGTCAATTTTACCATCCATGTACCAATCAACAATTTTAGGAACATCAGTTCTGCCCTTCGCCCCGCCAAAAGCCGAGCCTTTCCAAACTCTACCAGTTACTAGCTGAAACGGGCGGGTGCTAATTTCTTGACCTGCTCCCGCTACCCCAATAATTACGCTGACGCCCCAACCTTTATGACAGCATTCTAAAGCTTGGCGCATCACATTAATGTTGCCGATACATTCAAAACTGTAATCAGCTCCGCCTTTGGTTAAATCTACTAAATAAGCAACTAAATCGCCTTCCACTTCCGAGGGATTAACAAAGTGAGTCATGCCGAATTTTTCTGCCATTTCTCGCTTGTCGGGATTCAAATCTACGCCGACAATCATATTAGCTCCTACCAGGCGAGCGGCTTGAATTACGTTTAAACCCACGCCGCCCAAACCGAAAACTACCACATTAGAACCTGGTTCTACTTTCGCGGTATTGATGACAGCGCCGATGCCCGTGGTGACACCGCAGCCGATCAAACAAACTTTATCAAAAGGAGCATCATCGCGAATTTTTGCTACCGCAATTTCTGGCAATACTGTATAATTTGCAAAGGTAGAAGTTCCCATGTAATGGTGAATTTTTTCACCGTCTATGGAAAATCTACTCGTGCCGTCTGGCATCACTCCCCGCCCTTGAGTCTGGCGAATTGCTTGACAGAGATTGGTTTTGTGGCTCAAACAATATTCGCAGTTGCGGCATTCGGGAGTGTAAAGTGGAATTACCCGATCGCCCTTTTTGACACTTGTCACTCCCGGCCCCACATCTGCCACAATTCCGGCTCCCTCGTGGCCTAAGATAGCAGGAAATAAACCTTCGGGATCTGCGCCGGAAAGAGTGTAAGCGTCTGTGTGACAAACACCAGTCGCTTTAATTTCCACCAGCACCTCTCCGGCCCGCGGCCCGTCCAGATCGACAGTCTCAATAGTCAAAGGTTGGCCGGCACTGCGAGCAACTGCTGCTTTTACTTTCATACTTTATTTCCTGCGATCGATTTGTCAATTTTCCAGTCAATATGTATTGTATTACTTAATCTCAAAATTAGCGTAAATCATGACAAAATTAATTGTAATTACCGGAGTCAGTCGCGGTCTTGGTCTTGCCATGACCGAAAAATTTATTGAATTGGGACATAAAGTTGTGGGATGCGCCCGTTCTTCAGAAGCGGTGAAAAAACTCAACCAAAAATATAGTAAACCCCATTATTTTACTTGTTTGGATGTCGCCAGCGACGATCGAGTCAAAGCTTGGGCTACAGAAATTATGGCAAATAATCAGGCTCCAGATTTGCTCATCAACAATGCAGCTTTAGTCAACCATCCCGCGCCTCTTTGGAATATCGGCAGCGAAGAGTTTTCTCAGCTAATTGATGTTAATATTAAAGGTACTGCTAATGTAATTCGCCACTTTGTCCCGGCAATGATTGCGAGAAAAAGTGGCATAATTGTCAACTTTAGTTCCGGTTGGGGAAGGTCAACTTCGCCGGAAGTCGCGCCCTATTGCGCTTCCAAATGGGCGATCGAAGGACTTACGCGATCGCTAGCCCAAGAACTGCCCCCAGGTATGGCAGCAGTTCCTTTAAATCCCGGCATAATTCACACAGATATGCTAGACATTTGTTTCGGAGAAGATGCGGTAAATTACACCTCAGTCAAAGCGTGGGTGCAAAAAGCAGTGCCTTTGCTGCTGAAATTAAAACCTTCAGATAACGGCGTACCGATGACCGTTCCTGGATAACACAGCAACAGAAAACATAATTTGCAAACATCTCTCATTTCTACTCCTCTGCGCCCTCTGCGCTCTCTGCGGTAAAAAAAAACTCAAAAATGAAATAAAATTACTATATTCCCAAATCACAACTCTTTCCCCAAACAGCCACTGTGAACTTGCCGCAAACCCCGCCCTCGCAAACCGAAACCCGCAAAGCAGATCATCTACGAATCTGCCTCGAAGAAGACGTACAATTTCGCGAAACTACCAGCGGACTAGAAAACTACCGTTTTGCTCACTGCTGTTTGCCAGAAATCGATCGCACCCAAATCGATTTAACATCCACATTTCTCGGCAAAAAACTAGCCGTTCCCCTGTTAATATCCTCAATGACAGGCGGCACAGAATTAGCCCAGACAATCAATTATCGCCTCGCCGATGTCGCTCAAGAATACAAACTAGCAATGGGAGTCGGTTCCCAGCGATGCGCTGTCGAAAATCCTCAACTAGCTCCGACATTTGCCGTCCGCCGCCGCGCTCCAGATATTTTGCTCTTTGCTAACATCGGAGCGGTGCAATTAAACTACAATTACGGTTTAGAAGAGTGCCAAAAAATCATCGACATTCTCGAAGCCGATGCCCTTATTTTACACTTAAATCCGCTGCAAGAATGCGTTCAAACCGAAGGCGATACTAACTTTAAAGGACTGCTAGATAAAATTGCAAAATTGTGCGAAAAATTACCAGTCCCAGTAATTGCTAAAGAAGTTGGCAACGGGATTTCAGGAAAGATGGCAGAGAAATTGCTCGCCGCCGGAGTAAGCGCGATCGACATTGCCGGAGCCGGAGGCACTTCTTGGGCGAAAATAGAAGGAGAGCGAGCCACAGATAGCAAGCAGCGCCGATTGGGTGCCACCTTTGCTGACTGGGGAATCCCGACAGCCGAGTGCGTTGTCAGCACCCGCGCTGCCGCCCCAGATGTTCCCCTGATTGCCTCTGGAGGCTTGCAAAACGGCTTGGATGCAGCCAAGGCGATCGCCCTCGGCGCGGATGTTGCAGGGCTGGCGCGGCCGTTTTTGGAAGCAGCAGCAGCATCGGAATCAGCCGCAGCCCTCCTAGCTGAGGTTCTAATTGCAGAAATCGCTACCGTGATGTTCTGTACGGGCTGCGCTAACTTGCATGAGTTAAAACATTCTGGGGTTTTGGAAAGGCTAAGATAGAATGATGTTAGTTGTTAGTTGTTAGTTGTTAGTTGTTAGTCGTTAGTTGGTAGGGGCGGTGGATGGTGCGTGCCCGCCCTCATTTGTTATTTGTTGGTGGTTATTTGTTAGTTGTTAGTTGTTAGTTGGCAGGAACTAACCAATAACCAATAACCAATAACCAATAACGAATAACCAACAACGAATAACCAACAACCAATAACCAATAACCAATAACCAACAACCAATAACTAATAACCAACAACCAATAACCAATAACCAATAACCAATAACCAATTATCTAAATGAAAGATTTCCTCAAATATACTTGTGCAAGTTTGTTGGGAACCTTCCTCGGACTGTTGCTTCTCGGCGGCGTCGGATTGGGAGGGCTGGTACTGCTAATTGCTGTCGCGGCATCGTCGTCTAAGGATTCAGGCCCGCAAGTTAAAGATAAGTCTGTAATGGTATTAGACCTTTCTTTAAATATCACTGATAGCAAACCGAACCGCAGCACGAGTGCGGCGATTCAAGGAGTGCTTTCGGACGATTCGGGCGATGCAGTGACGCTGCGGACTGTTTTAGACGCGATCGAATCTGCGAAAAAAGACCCCAAAATCGTGGGCATTTATCTCGAAGGCAGTTCGGATTCCAGCAGCAGCGGGTTTGCTAATCTCAAAGAAGTTCGATCGGCCTTACAGCGTTTCCGAGATGCCAAAAAACCCATTATTGCTTACGAAATGGACTGGAACGAGCGAGATTATTACCTCGGTTCAGTTGCTAACACAATTGCTATCAATCCCTACGGTTCTTTAGAAATCAACGGTTTTAGCAGTCAGGCAATGTTCTGGACTGGTGCTTTGGAAAAATACGGCGTGGGAGTGCAAGTGACTCGCGTCGGCAAATACAAGTCAGCCGTGGAACCGTTTTTGCTCAAACAAATGAGTCCCGAAAATCGCCAGCAAACTCAAAAACTGCTCGGAGATATTTGGGGAGAATACCTAAAAACTATCGGCCCTAGCCGCCAATTGACTGTGCCGCAATTGCAAGCGGTGGCAGATAATGGCGGAACTTTGATGGCTGACGAAGCTCTCAAAGGCAAGTTAGTTGATAAAGTTGTATACTTTGACGAAATTGCGACGGAACTCAAAAAACTCACAGGAACTGACGCAGAAGACAAATCTTTTAAGCAAATTAGCTTGAAAAACTACGCGAGAGTTGCTGAGAGTAAAAACTCAACTCGCGCTGACAAGAAAAACCAGATTGCTATACTTTACGCTGAGGGTGAGATTGTCGATGGGGACGGCGGGCCGACTCAAGTAGGGGGCGATCGCATTGCTAGAGAATTGCGGAAAATCCGAGAAAATAACGACGTAAAAGCAGTAGTTTTGCGCGTTAACAGTCCCGGAGGCAGCGCGACGGCAGCGGAAGTCATCGGGCGCGAAGTCGCGCTGACGGGCAAAAAAAAGCCAGTTATCGTGTCGATGGGCAATTTAGCAGCTTCCGGCGGCTATTGGATTTCGATGGGCTCCAACAAAATTTTTGCCGAAGCGAGTACGATTACGGGTTCCATCGGCGTATTTGGAATGCTATTTAACGTCGAAAAGTTGGCTGCTAACAACGGCGTGACTTGGGATGTGGTGAAAACCGCCCGCTTTGCCGATAGTAAAACGATTTCCCGCCCGAAAACTCCTCAAGAATTGGCGAATATTCAGAGAGTAGTCGATCGCATTTACGATCGATTTATCACCAAAGTCGCCGACTCCCGCAAACTGCCAAAAAACAAGGTGCAAGAAATTGCTCAAGGCAGAGTTTGGTCTGGTACCGCCGCGAAACAGTTGGGTTTAGTCGATGAAATTGGCGGTTTAGAAGACGCTATCAAGGCCGCGGCGAAGCAAGCGAAACTAGGTGACAACTGGCAGTTAGAAGAATATCCAAAAAATCGCACTTTGGAGGAGCGAATTTTGGAAAGACTTTCAGGCATTCACGTTTTGGAACCAGCCGCCAAACTCGACCCGCTGACTGCTGAAGTTAAGAAAATGCAGGATGAATTAGCTGTTGTCAAGTCCATGAACGACCCGCAAGGCGTTTACGTTCGCTTGCCTTTCAATTTACGGATTAATTAACTTGAATCTTCAACCCGCTTGGCATGGGTTTTGTTTGTGCAGCAGCGGTTTGGGCCGCACCCTTCCGATTAAATAAACAAGGTTCGTAGTGAGGACTTTAGTCCGCATCCGTCAGAGAACTAAAGTCTTCACTACGAACTAATCTTATTATAGCGATCGCAGCGGGGGCTATTCACTGAAAAACCCGGTTTTTCAAAAAACCGGGTTTTATGAATACCCTAAAAATCGGCAGGATTGGGAATAGAAAATATTTTTTATGCAGCACGCTGAGTTAACAATCCCCAGACAAAAAGTACCACGATAGCACCGATTACTGCAAAAGCTATGCTGGGTATAGTCAATGCTCCGAATGAAGCTCCGGCGCTTGTCCCGAAAAAGACTTGACCTAGATAACCTCCCACTAGGGCACCCACAATTCCTAAACCTGTTGTTGCGAGAAAACCCCCGCCTTGAGTTCCCGGATAAATGGCTTTGGCGATCGCACCGGCAATCAATCCTAAAACGACCCAAGCAATAATTCCCATTTCTTTTTCTCCTGAATACTTAACTTTCTTTCGTTCTTTGTCTTATGTACCAAGAATAACAACTGACAACTCACCATTACCTCTACCGTAAGGAGGAACCGAAAGTGGTAGAATTTGTCGTGAATCGTCGGAATTTGAGGCTATTTAATCAGTCAAAAGAGTTAACCCAATCTTTTTCGCGACGCAAGGTACTTATGCTCGATGCCAAAGGAAAAGCATCCGATTTGAGATTTGAAATTTTAGATGACAACGATGGAGGACTATTGAGGTTTGCAGCACGCGCCCGCAGTAGTATTATCTTTTTACGCTGATATAGGAGAATCTTTTCTCGGAATTTTTGTGTTTTACTGGTAAAAAAAATTACAATTATCCTATGAATCTGACACTGTGCACGATCGCCAAGAATGAAGAAGCAACACTGTCGCGGACTTTGGACAGCGTTAAAGGTGTTGTTGACGAAATAGTCGTGGTTGATACTGGTTCGGGCGATCGCACCCGTGAAATTGCCCGCGAATCTGGGGCGAGGGTTTATAACTTTGAATGGTGCGACGACTTCGCAGCAGCCCGCAATGAGTCTCTCAAGCACGCCCGAGGCGACTGGATTTTGGTTTTGGATGCCGATGAGGTTTTGGTACCGGAGATTGTACCTCTTCTTAAGCAGGCCATTAAGAGCGATCGACTGTTGCTCATCAATCTCATCCGCCAAGAAATCGGTGCATCTCAATCTCCCTATTCCCTCGTCTCGCGCTTGTTTCGCAATCGCCCCGACATCCGCTTCTCTCGCCCCTACCACGCCATGATAGACGACAGCGCGGCTGAGATTTTGCAGAGGGAACCCACATGGAAAATAGCTTCTCTCCCCGATGTGGCGATTTACCACTCTGGTTATCACAAAAATGCGATCGCCGCCAAAAATAAATTCCAAAAAGCTCAAGCAGCAATGGAACGCTATATAGCTTACTATCCAAACGACGCCTATGCTTGTAGCAAATTAGGCGCGCTTTATGTAGAAAGCGGGCAAATTGGGCGGGGAATTAATTTATTAACCAGAGGATTGACGAATGTCGCAATTGATGATTCTATTATTTATGAACTCAACTATCATTTAGGAATTGCTTACTGCCTGCAGCAGCAGTTTGCTAAAGCAAAAGAACACTATCAAGCGGCAATTAATACGAATGTTTTCCCGGCGCTGAAGTTGGGCGCTTACAACAATTTGGGCAATTTGCTCAAAGATGAAGGAGATTTGCCGGCCGCAGAAAAAGCTTACAAAGCAGCATTAAAAATAGACCCCAATTTTGCCACAGGTCACTACAATTTGGGACTGACGCTGAAAGCAGGCGGAAATTTAGCAGATGCGATCGCCTATTACCGACAAGCCATTAAAATCGCTCCCGAATACGCCGAAGCTCATCAAAACTTGGCAGTAGCCCTGCTAAAAATTGGCAAAATGCCAGAGAGTTTAGCAGAATTCAAAAAAGCGATCGCCCTTCACGAACAGTCCCGCCCCTTTGAAGCAGAACGCCTCCGCCGGGGCCTGCAAGAAATGGGCTTAATTTAAGCTGGCATATCTACTTTATTAACCAATGATATTCCCGATCGGGGACAGGACTAATGACCCATGACTAATGACTAGCCTTCGACTTCGCGATCGGGCCCCATGACTAATGACTAATGACTAATGACTAATGACTAATGACTAATGACTAATGACTAATGACTAATGACTAATGACTAATGACTAATGACTAATGACTAATGACTAATGACTAATGACTAATGACTAA
>NZ_JADEWT010000088.1 GCF_015207505.1 Tychonema sp. LEGE 06208 | reverse complement strand
TTGTGTATAAGAGACAGGGAGAGGGGGAGAGGGGGAGAAGATTTTTGATTGAGCGTCGAAATATACAAATTAAATGCAGTACAGCTTATGGGAGATTTGGTGATGGGGTGATGAGGTGATGGCTTTCGATCGCCCAAAAATTACTATTGACGAATGAATATAATGACAAAAAATCAGGATGAATCTTGCAACCAAGGCTTGAGGGCTTGTGTCAAAAGCCTGGGAATCGATCGAATCGACCGACATATTTTTATCTGTGCCGACCAAACGGTGCCTAAGTGCTGCGATCGAGAAACCAGTCTGGTAGCGTGGAATTACTTAAAAAAACGCTTGCAAGAATTGGGCCTGGACAAACCGAGTGCCGATCGGCCAAGCTGCATTTTTCGGACTAAAGCCAACTGCCTGCGAGTGTGCGCGTCGGGTCCGATTATGGTGGTCTATCCAGACGGAGTATGGTATCGCGACGTTACGCCCCCCGTCATCGAGAGAATTATTCAGGAACATCTGATCGGGCAGGAGGTCGTGGAAGAATACGCTTTTTTAACTCATCCTTTGCCACAGCCCGATCGCGGAAAACCAGCCATTTAAATTTATGTAGCGCTCTCAAAAAGCAGAGCGTTATAAATAAGGTGCTAAGTTGAAGGCTTTGAAGCTCAGATTCTCCGGCGCAAAAGGCGATCGCGATCGAACAACTGTACTTTCGGGTCAGTCTCTGGTAATCTTGCCGGTCGCTTTAATTTTTTTGAGGAGGGTGACGGGAAGAAGTTCGATCGGGCGACAATTTGCCCAAAAGTTTTTCAACAGCAGACATCAGGCAGTTTGCCAAACTACACTAGAAATAGTTAAATACGTAAGTAAGGAGTCTTTACATTTTTCTAAATTATAAAGTAACAATTAAAATTGGGGCATCAACATACAATTGAACGTATCCAGATTAAATATCTTACGCTAAGCGCTTCGAGCGGGTCGATCCTATAAATCAAGGCCCGACCACATCATCGATGACTGTTGGCGAGGAAGATAATTTTTGTTAACTTCAGCCGGATCGTCATGATTAATCGGGCGATCGTCAGTCATAGGTTTTGGCTTTGTTCCTAGTGGTAAGGCATTTACAAACAAAGTCCGATCGCTGGGAAAGAAAGCGGTAACACCCGCCCCGCTTTCCCCTGAGCGCAATAGCATCACTCGCTTTCGCCGTCCGCCGTCAAGGGGGCGGCGGTGTCAGCGGGGGACAAAAATAAACAAGTGTGAAAACGAGAAATTGTGCGGGGTACTGTAGCGGGAACAAACATGAAGGATAACTCAGGAGACCAAAAAAGGCTGATGCTGGTTGACGACGACCCAAACTTGATCTTGCTAGTCAAGGATTACTTAGAATTTCGGGGTTATAACGTCATCACAGCAGAAAACGGCAGACACGCCCTAGAAAAACTCGAAGAAGAAATCCCCGACTTGATCATCTGCGATGTGATGATGCCAGAAATGGACGGGTACACTTTAGTCAGACAAATCAGAGAAGACCCGCGCACGAACTGGATTCCAGTTCTTTTCTTGTCAGCAAAAGGTCAAAGTTCCGATCGAGTAAAAGGCTTGAGCACTGGGGCTGACGTTTATATAGTCAAACCTTTTGAACCCGAAGAACTGGTAGCTCAAGTAGAGTCTTCCCTGAAAGCAGCATCTCGTTTAATTCGCCACTCTACTCCAGGTATTGAGAGCGGCCCAAGAATTAAAGCCCGTCGCCATGTCGAATTGACTCCAACTGAGTTAAAGGTGGTACAGTTGCTAGCGCAGGGTATGGCAAACCGCCAAATAGCAGACATCATGAATGTTAGCCAGCGGACTATAGAGAGCCACGTCAGCAATATGCTAGGCAAAACAGGTCTGCACAACCGAACAGAATTAGCTCGCTGGGCCCTGGAAAGCAAAAAGGCTTGAGCACTTCTACCCTCAGCTATCAAATTACGGGAGTATAAGGTAAAGTAATGCGCTGGGTGCAAGCCTGCTTGGCGGTAGTTTCAACCCCAATTAACTTTGACCCAACAGCCGACAACGACTGAACATGAGTTATCGGGAATCTGGTTCGATCGACCTTGCTCGGTCGATCGAATGCAAGCAGCTTTAAAAGAACCCTCTGGCGGTAGAGCCGAAAATATGAAATACTGGAGGGATGGAGTTTTCTGAAGTTTAATCTATTGCCTCAGTTAGCTCCATATTGCTAAAATGTGATATTTAGATTAACTTCTTTCTACAATTATTAGGTCTAAGTTCTATGACAAACTTAATGAACCGCCTTTCTATTTTTGTTGACGGGAACAATATGTTCTACGCTCAACAAAAGAACGGTTGGTTTTTTGATCCTCGCAGGGTGCTCGAATATTTCAAAACTTCGCAGCCAAATGTCATCTTGATCAATGCTTTCTGGTATACGGGTTTGAAAGACCCGCAAGATCAAAGGGGATTTCGAGATGCTTTAATTAGTCTGGGTTACACGGTTCGTACTAAGATTCTTAAGGAATATTACGATGATGCTTCGGGCAGATATTCTCAAAAAGCTAATTTAGACATAGAGATTGTGGTTGATATGTTTAATACGGTAGATCAATACGACCAAGTTGTGCTGTTTAGCGGGGATGGAGATTTTGAGCGGGCGATCGAGCTACTGCGATCAAAAAATACTCATATTACTGTGGTATCCACCGAAGGAATGATTGCTAGAGAGTTACGAAATGCTACAGATAGGTATATAGACCTGAATGAAATTCGGGAACATATCGAAAAAATGGATTATTAGTCATTAGTCATTAGTCATTAGTCATTAGTCATTAGTCATTAGTCATTAGTCATTAGTCATTAGTCATTAGTCATTAGTTGTTGGGAATTGGTTATTAGTTATTGGTTATTGGTTATTGGTTACTTGCTACTTGCTACGAATTCCCAATTTCCCATTCTCAATTCCCAATAACAAATAACAAATAACAGTCAACAGTCACGAGTCAACAGTCATCAGTCAACAGTCATCAGTTATGGGTTATTAAATATTCGTTATTGGCGCGAGACATGGGACTGGTGACTGAAGGCTAAAAATCCAGAAACACAAACAAGTAAAAATCAGGAAAACACTTTTTTAGAGCTATGAAAACTCAACAAAGTCAAGACCGGGTGATTATTTTCGATACGACTTTGCGGGACGGAGAACAATCTCCGGGTGCATCTCTGAATGTCGATGAAAAGCTGACGATCGCTCGACAGTTAGCGAGATTGGGCGTGGATGTGATAGAAGCGGGTTTCCCTTTCACCAGCACGGGAGATTTTGAGGCCGTCCAAAAAATAGCGCGATCGGTCGGCACGGAAAATGGGCCGACAATTTGCGGTTTGGCACGGGCGAGAAAGCCGGATATCAAAACAGCAGCCGAAGCTCTGAAACCGGCGGTAAATTCGCGAATTCATACGTTTCTGGCTACGTCCGATATTCACTTGGAATACAAGCTGAAAAAGACGCGGGCTGAGATTCTGGAAATTGTGCCGGAAATGGTGGCCTACGCTAAATCTTTTGTGGATGATGTGGAGTTTTCGCCGGAAGATGCTTGTCGTTCGGAACCGGAGTTTTTGTATCAGGTTCTGGAACGGGCGATCGCCGCAGGGGCCACAACTGTTAATATTCCCGATACTGTTGGCTACACGACTCCGAACGAGTTTGGGGCTTTGATTCGGGGAATTAAGGAAAATGTGCCGAATATCGATCGCGCAATTATTTCGGTTCACGGTCACAATGACTTAGGATTGGCTGTTGCTAACTTTTTGGAAGCTGTGAAAAATGGCGCAAGACAGTTAGAATGCACGATTAACGGGATTGGCGAACGGGCGGGAAATGCGGCTTTGGAAGAGTTGGTAATGGCGCTTTACGTGCGCCGCCAATATTTTAATCCGTTCTTGGGCCGGCCAGCCGATTCTGAGGAACCGCTGACAAATATTGACTCGCGCCAAATTTACAAAACTTCCCGCTTGGTTTCCAATTTAACGGGGATGTTGGTGCAGCCAAATAAAGCGATAGTCGGGGCCAATGCTTTCGCCCACGAGTCGGGAATTCACCAAGATGGGGTGCTGAAAAATAAGCTGACATACGAGATTATGGATGCTGAGTCGATCGGCTTAACGGAAAATCAAATCGTACTGGGCAAATTATCCGGCCGCCACGCTTTTCACACTCGCTTAAAAGAGTTGGGTTTTGAAATGGCTGACGATGAGCTAAATAAAGCTTTTGTCAAATTTAAGGATTTAGCGGACAAGAAAAAAGAGATTACCGATTGGGATTTGGAGGCGATCGCCAACAACGAAGCCCACCAAGCGCCGGAACTGTTCCGGTTAGAATTGGTGCAGGTTTCCTGCGGCGACAAATCTCGCCCGACAGCAACCGTTACGGTGCGGAATCCATCGGGAGAAGAATTGACGGATGCTGCGATCGGCACCGGGCCAGTGGATGCGATTTACAGAGCAATTAACCGCGTGGTAAACGTACCGAACGAGTTGATTGAGTTTTCTGTACAATCAGTAACAGCCGGCATAGATGCGATCGGCGAAGTAACAATTCGTCTGCGCCACGAAGGCAAAGTATTTTCCGGTCACTCAGCAAATACCGACATCATAGTCGCCTCCGCAGAAGCATACATCAGCGCCTTAAATCGATTGTACGTGTCATTGCAGCCTGAAAAATCCTCCGAACAGCCAACTGCGATCGCAAATCAAGTTGTTGCACAAGCACAGCGCTGATCAATTTGCAGTCAACCATCTTGCTTAAACCAAACCGCAGACGAACCCAGATAGAAGCAGATCAAACTCAATTAATCTGCCTTAATCCGCGTTCATCTGCGGTTAAAAAATTAACTTAATTACCGAAAAATAATCATGTAAAAAATGCAAGAAGAAACCTTAAACAAAGAGCGAGAATTCCACGATGCCTGGGCATCAACAATAGATATTGACGGCATTCGAGTCAATGATTACTTTGAAGCTTGTACTGCCCCAGAAAATAGATTTATCCTCAAACAAATAGGCGATATTACCGGGAAACGCCTCTTAGATTTAGGCTGCGGTGCTGGAGAAAATAGCGTTTATTTTGCCAAAAAAGGCGCGCAATGCGTAGCTGCAGACTATTCTCAGGGCATGGTAGATGTGGCCTTGAAATTAGCAGAAAAAAACGGCGTTATTATAGAAGGTTGTACTGTCAATGCAATGGCGCTAGATTTTCCAGATAACAGTTTTGATATTGTTTACGCTTCTAACTTGCTGCACCATTTACCGGAACCAGAAAAAGCAATTCGCGAAATGCAGCGCGTGCTGAAACCAGGGGGAAAAGCTTGTTTTTGGGACCCGATGAAGCACAATCCGGTGATTAATGTTTACCGCAGAATGGCTACTGAGGTGCGGACTGAGGATGAAAGTCCTTTGGATATTAATATTGTGAATTTTGTCGAGTCTTTGTTTTCAAAGACGGCTTACGATACATTTTGGCTGGCGGCGCTGTGGATTTTTTTACGCTTTTATTTGATCGAGAAAATACATCCCAATGAGGAGCGTTACTGGAAAAAAATTATTATTGAACAAGAGAGATTGAAACCGGAATATTCTCGATTGGAAGGGTTGGATGGGTTGTTAAAGAAGTTGCCTTTGATGAAGCGGTTGGCTTGGAATTTGGCTGTGGTAGCAACGAAGTAATTAAAAGAAGGAAGTTCGGCAACGGATTATGTAACGGATGTAACGGATGTAACGGATGTAACGGATGTAACGGATGTAAGTCCGTCGGAAAAGGGAAGAGGGAAGAGGGAAGAAGAAGGCTTTAGTGGTAGGGTTCGTCAGTTTTGAGATTCTTGTATCAGCGCCGAAAGTATGATTTTGACGCGCCATTTATTGTCCGGTGCGTCAGTTTTGAGATTGTTTGTTTGTCGCAAAAATAATCGTAGCTGACGCACCCTACTTTCAACTCTAAAAGAAGTACAATAAGTCAAAGCATTTAATTAAGAGGCTAATTATGCCAGAAACTATTACTGCTGTCTACGAAAACGGGGTTTTGCGTCCCCTCAGTCCTTTGTCTTTCCAAGATGGGGAAACTGTGGAAATCACAATTGTAGCGGAAGTTTCGCCGGAAGAACTCAAGGGCGATCGCGAATTGGCGATTAAGTTGATGGATGTACGGGGATTGATGGGTGTACCAAACAAACAGGGTAAGCTCGATCGAGCAGAATTAATCAAGCGCGCCCAACAGTGGCGCGAATTGATGAAAAAAATGGAACCGCTACCAGGTAAACCTGTCTCAGAAATCGTTATTGAGGATCGCGGCCCGTGGTAAATGCTTATTTTGTCGATACTAGCGCTTTAGTCAAACGGTACGTGCCTGAAATAGGCAGTGAGTGGATTCTATCCATTACCGATCCTGTTACAAACAGCGATTTAGTTATTAGCCAGATTACTTGGGTGGAGGTACACAGCGCTTTTGCACGCCGCTTACGGGATGGAAGTTTGTCTGCGGAGCGCTTTGATTTAATTGTGCAAAAAGTGAGGGAGGATTTTGAAAATGAATACCGAGTTGTAGATGTCGATCGAACTTTGATAGAAACAGCCGCCGAATTGGTGATGCAACATCCGCTGCGGGCTTATGATGCTGTGCAATTGGCGGCTGCTTTGCGCGTTCAATCTGTTTTAAGATCAATGCCAGAAACTCAACTAATTTTTGTTTCGGCGGACAACCGATTGCTGGATATTGCTCAGTCGGCAGGATTGGCAATCGATAATCCTAATAATTATCCCTCATCAAACGGTTCGTAGTGAGGAATGCAAGTCCTAGGATGGATGGGGACACCAGGACGCACTACGAACCTATATTGCTGCGATGGTTATTTATAGGATTTCCTTCAAGGTTTTAACTAATATTTGATTCTGTTCTTCCGTACCTACACTAATTCGCAATTTGTCTTCTAATCGCGGCTGATTGAAGTATCGAATCAGTATTCCCCGTTGTTTCAGTGTTTGATAAATTCTTTCTGCATCGCCGCCCAGCGGCCTAACTAACAAAAAGTTGGTTTGCGATGGCCAAACTTCAAAGCCTAATTCTTTGAAAATGACGGCTAGTTTTGCTCTGGAAGCCTTGACTTTTTCGGCGTTGGCTGTTTTGTGCTCTGAATCTGCGATCGCACTCGCCGCCACCGCATAGGCTACAGCATCAACATTGTAGCTGTCTTTAATTTTATTTAATTCAGCCAGCAGCAGCGGATTTGCTATAGCAAAACCCAGCCTTAATCCCGCCAGCGAATAACCTTTTGAAAGAGTTCTCAAAACTATAACATTACTGTACTTTTTTGTCAACTCCAAAGCATTTTCTTCGGCGAAATCTACATAAGCTTCATCAATCACAAGAATACCCGATAACTCTTGAGCCAGTTTCTCCAAATCTGCCACAGATATGGCTGTTCCCGATGGACTGTTTGGCGAAGCTACAAATGTCACAGCACCTCTGGCTGCTATTAGCAAATCGACTGGTAACTGGTAATCGTCGGGATAAGGAACTTCGACAAATTGTGCATCTTGAATTTGTGCCAAAGTGCGGTACAATACATAGGTTGGCGCGGGACAAACAATCTGTTTTCCCGGTTCGCCCGCAGCGCGAACTATCAAGTTTAATAAATCATCGCTGCCGTTACCTACCGCAATCCAATCGTCAGGTACTCCCAAAACTTTACTAGCAGCAATGCGGAAATTTTTGCCCGTTGGATCTGGATAGCGCCGCAGCATTTCTCCGTCTATTTCCTGAAGCACTTTTAAGGCTTTGGGAGAAGGCGGATAGGGATTTTCATTAGAATTTAGTTTAATGATTTTGGTGCCTGCGGGTGGCTGTTCTCCCGGCACGTAACCCGACATTTCATGGATGTTTGTGCGAAAGTAATTCATCTATTATCTAGCGTTAACTTGCGTTAATTTGCGGTTCAAAAAAATTATATCAAACAATTAGTGACTATCCGATTTATACCCAAATCAATTAACTTTTGCATATCCGCTCGATCGTCCACCGTCCACGCCACAATGTCAACTCCCTGACTGCGGCTTTCTTGAATCAGTGCGGGATTTTCTAGCAAAATGCGATACTGGCTGCTAATCAAGTTATCGCCCTGCGCCACAGCTTGAGATAATTGAGTTTTGTATGCTTCTAGATTAGCAACAATGTGTCCGATCGCCAAATCGCCAGACAGCCGCCGCACTTGTGCCAAAAATTGCTCGCTAAACGAGGTAATGATGCACTTGTGTTGAATTTCTGCGCCCTGTAAACTATTGACAAAATCCGCCACTTCTGCATCCGACCATTCGCAATGCGGCTTGACATCAAAATAGAGAAATTTGTCAACTTTTTTCAGGATAACTAATGCTTCTGCGAAAGTAGGGATTTTTTGTCCTAAAAATTCATCACTAAACCATTTTCCCGCATTAAGTGTTTGCAATTGAGACAGCTTTTGTTCCCTGAATTTACCAGAAAATCCAGTGATTCTATCTAATGTTGCGTCGTGAAAAATCATCGGTACGCTGTCGGCTGATAGCTGGATGTCAAATTCGATCGAATTAGCTTTGCGGGCGATCGCCAGTTCAAAAGCTGCTAAAGTGTTCTCCGGGGCGATCGCCGAAAAACCCCGATGTGCGATAATTTCTACATTCACTATCTCGCGCCCTCTAAAAAATTGGCCACAGTTTGATTAAAAGTTTCCGGTTGAGTCAAAAAACACCAATGATTCCCCGGTACTTTTGTAGCGGTAAGATTTTTCAAGTATTTCTTGTACGGCTGCATTTGCCAATCCAGGCGATTTACGCCTTTTTCCGGCTGTACGAACAAAGTTGGGATTTCAATATTTTCAGTCAAACCGGCAACTTTCATCACTTCTGCAAATATCTGATTTCTGGCGGGAATCGTAAATTTACTACCCCAACTTCCGTCTAATTTTGGTTCGATTTGGTGTTGGAATATCATTTGCTGCGCGTCACTCCAACCGGCGTATTCTCCCGATTGTTTGGCTGCTGCTTCTGCTTGGGCTAAAGTCGCAAACGGGCCCATACATTTGAGACAATCTAATTTCCGGTAAACAATTGGGAGGGTGAGTTTCATCGCTGCGGGCAGTTTGGTGATGAAGATCGGGTCTACTAAAATCATACTGCAAAAGCGATCGGGATTTTGTCTCGCCCAAATCGGTGCTAGTTTTCCCGTCCAAGAATGTCCCAAAATGTGGCAGGAAGACCAGTTGAGATGTGCCATCAAAGCTTCTAAATCTGCGATCGCACTTGCAAAAGTATAGCCGGTTTCCGGTTTGCTGCTCTCTCCGTGGCCGCGCATATCCGGCGCTACAATATGATAGCGGTTCGCCAAGTAATTGCCGAGGCTAGTCCAGACAACAGCACTATCTGCTAAACCGTGCAACAGCAGCAAGCGCGCCACTTTTTCTGTTGCTTTTTCTGTCTCTGTTGCTGAGTTCCATTCTAGGTAAGAAAGTTCAATTTCTGGTAAATGTAAGCTTTTGCGAGCAGGCATAATTAAAGTTTTTTTTAAAATAGTTAAGCTGCAGATATCAGTAAGGTTCGTAGTGCGGACTAAAGTCCGCTATTCGGGTGCGGACTAAAGTCCGCACTACGAGCGAAACGGTTTTTGTGATGGCGATATACCGGGTATGATTTCATTTTTGAAACAAGCATTTTTTACCAAGCGTGGGAGCACCTCAAGAACTCGCAATATAATAAATCCACAATCGGTAGGAGCTGGTGTTTTTCATTGAGCGTGCGAGCATCTCAAGAGCTCGCGTATTGTACAACTCGCGAGTTTTTGAGGCGATCGCACTCAAAACATCCAAAACCCAGATGTTCCCGGCTTGACGCTGCGCCGGAGCCTTTTCTGGGTTATTTTGAATGTTTTGACGGTCGAATTGGCCGATCTTCAACTACTTTATGGTTGTGGTTCAGATACTTCAGTTTGGACGATCGGATCTTTGGCAATTTTGCTCAATTTCACTGAATCCAACAAGCTTTCCCAATCAGCCTTGAGGGTTGGATCGTCAGGCTGAGCCCGTCTTGCTGCAGCTAGGGTGCTGATGGCATCTTGCCAAATCCCATTTTCAGCATAAATAAAGCTTTTCTGGCGCGGATCTGCCTTTTCTAATTGACTGCGGATATCTGGACTGAGTTCAACTCGCCGCACAGTACCCATTTGGAACAGATCGCCGGATCTATCTTGAGGATTGTCGCAAATCACTGTCAAACTCCAACGGTAATTTTTTCCTACTTCCAATGGTGGCACATTTTTATTAGCGGGGATACTAACCTCGACAGTCCCTGATAAATTGCTAATTTCGAGAGTCTGTTTATAAATCTCCTTGTCGTTTGGATCTAGCAGACTAAATTCGGCTAATTTCGCTCTTATGGGAGGCCAGTTGAAAAAGAATGTTGGATAGTCGGAAACAGTCCGTGCGAAGTTATTTGGAGGAACTAAGGGTATGAGATATATTGGATTTGGGTTGGAGTCGAGCGCGCAGCCGCCGCGCGTACTTCGTGGTGTTACTGGTGGCTTGAACTGCATATCTATATCTTCACGGGGCTGAACGAAGCGCGGCCCTCCCGATTGAGTTAACGGTTTGCCGGGATCTTCCCTCGGCATTGGCTGTGCCAGACTTGCAAATTGGCAAGCGTTAAATGCTGCTATCAATAATATGGCACCAAAGGCGATCGAGTTGAAGCGAAAATTACTAATTTTTTTCATAACCGTTGCCGATGTTTTTTTTAATGTATATTGTCTCTGTTTACTTTGCAGACTTTTCTCCCAACACGCGGTATACATTTACTTTTTGATCCCTGCCTTTTAGAGGTAAAGCTCCCCAAGATTCTACCTCAAATTTTCCTTCTAGATGTACTAAAGTTTCTTCGCCAATCAAGATCCGGCAGGTGTCTTCTTGCCGATGTTTTTCGCAGCTTTCGAGGCGAGAAGCGATATTTACACTGTCGCCGATTACTCCATATTCTAAACGGGTTTTGCCTCCCAAGCTGCCCACGACGATCGGCCCTGTAAAAATTCCGACTCGCATTTTTGCCGCTGGTAAACCGCGATCGCTCCAATTTTGATTCATGGCTGGTAAGCGCGAACTTATAGCTAGAGCGCAAGATACCGCAAGGCGAGCATCTTCGGCAATTGCTTCGGGAGTTGTGCGGGGAATTGGCACCCCAAATACTGCCAGCATTCCATCTCCGGTAAATTTATTAATTACGCCTTGATGTTTTTGCACTTCCTCGGCCATTGCTGATAAATACTCGTTCAACCAAGGCATTACTATTTCTGGGGGTAGTTTTTCAGAAATTGTGCTAAAACCTTGCAAGTCAGTCAGCAGCATTGTAGCAGTTACTTTTTGCCCTGGCAATAGCCCGGACTGGAGGAGATGGACGCGCTCTTTCCACAAAGCATTGGCGATCGCCGGTGAAGTTTGCTGTCCTAACAGTTTCATTACAATTTCTTGCTGCTGTCTTGACTGGTGGTACTTGTAGGTGATGACCGCTACAGGGGCGATCGCCAAGGCCAGAGTCGGCGCTGTCACAGGTATCCACCCCTGTTGAGTGAATAGAAAAAATGTGAATCCCCATAAAATGCCACCAAGTGCGATCGCGCTAACGGTGAAACTGAGCGTATTTTCTAGCCGCCAAGCCAAACAGCCGCCAACTCCTCCCCAAACAGCAATCCAAAGCATTTCTTGCCATTCATCCCAAAACCAAAATAGCCCTTTACCATCTAAAACGGCGCTGATAATTTGGCTAGTTGCTGTTGCGTGAATCAATACTCCAGGCATCAGGCGGTTTTCGCTGACAGTAGCGCTGTAAGGAGTAGAAAAGATATCTCTTACAGTTGGGGCTGTAACGCCGATTAGCACTATTTTATCCTTTACCAATTTGGGGTCAACTTTTCGCTCCAAAACTTGACTTAGTGTCACCGTATTTGCGACATTTTTAGGAGAGCGGTAATTGAGCATGATTTGATAGCCTTGACTATTAATTGTCTGATACCCTCCTGAATCAGGCTTCAGTCGCGAAAACACTGTTTTTCCTATTTGAATTTCGTTATTTGCTGTAATTATTGTTTCTATTTTCTTGGTGTCAAAATAGTTATAAGCTAACCGCATTCCCAAGGAATTAAGCGTCGAATCTTCATAAAAAGTAAACATAAAATTGCGGCGAATTATGCCGTCTGGATCGACGATTAAATCGCTAAATCCTATCTGTTTTTTGGGTAGTTTCGGAGGCGGCCCAGCTCGCTCGCGCTCGGAGTTGCCGAGGGAGGTAATGGCGATGATTTTGGGGTTTTTGAATTGAGCGGCCAATTCTGCATTTCCCGGTTCGTAGGGGATATCGCGAATGATATCCATACCAATAACTGCGGGTTCGAGACGGGATAATTCGGCGAGCGTTTTTGCTAAAACGCGATCGGAAATCGGCCATTTATTAAAGGCACGAATATCCTCTTCTGTGATTTTTACTACCAGCAATCTAGGGTCAGCACCTGCATCGGTGTGCAACTGCACCATCAGGTCAAAAGCTTTTAATTCCAATGGCTGCAACCAACCTAAATGTCGCACTCCTAAGAGAGTTCCCGTCACGACAATCCAGGTCATCGCCAGAGGTTGCAAGTCAGCGAAGGGGAAGGAATTAGTTAAGTTTTTCCAACTCCAACGTTTCTCTCCCAATTGATGATGGAATCTCTTAAAGAATTTGGGCATCATAATTCTTTTTTTTCAACTTTATTGGACAAAGTACGATCGGAGGCGGTCATAATTAAAAGAATAATGCGATCGCCCTGAAGTTCCTTACAGCAAGGAAATTAGCTTTTCAGGTTTAAGGTTTATTTATGCACGCCTGATGGCATCTTAATGTCAATAATGCCGATTATTGATTCCTAATTTTTAATTGTTCTGTGCGGTTTTGGCGATCGCATTTAACTGCAATCCCTGGGGATAAATGTTCTCTTCTTTGCTGCGCTTGATGTCGGCTTCGGAAATCTGGGGTTTGAGGTATTTCGCCAAAACTTTCACGATGTCGCCCCGATCGATCGTCCCTAGGACTGAACCAATGGGCGAGAGGACGATGATTCGGGGGAGTTGACGGGCTTCCATGCTGTTAATGACTTCGGCGATGGATGCTTTTTGTGAGACTGTGGGGGTTTTTCCTAGGGGTTGCAAAATGTTGTGCAAAGTCTGAATTTGCCACTGACTGCGTTCTGTCAAGCGGATATCGTCGATCGACACTAAGCCCAAATCTCGCCCGTTGGTCGCAGCAATGTAAAATGGAAACGGGTTGACTTCTAACAAATAGCGATCGGCAAATTCTCGCAGAGTCAAATCTGCATCTACAACTCGAAATTCGCGGCTCATCGCATCAGCCGCTTTAGTTTTGAGCAGGGCTTCTTGCAGAGCAGCAAAGTCTCTGTAGGCTGTGGCATTCCGAATCGCAAACCAGCCGATTAGCGCAATCCACAAGCCGCCGTACTGGCGCGCTAACAAACATACACTTACACCAAAAACAACCGCCAACCAACCCAAAACTTGTCCTGTTTTTGCCGCCCAGCGAATGCCGACAAATCGAGAGCCGGTAATTTTCCAAATAGCTGATTTTAAAACTTGTCCTCCGTCCAAAGGCAAGCCGGGAATTAAGTTAAACAATCCCAAAACTAAATTTATTTCTGCTACCCTCTCTGTTACAATAGCAATCAAACTTGTTTGAGGGAGAACTTGAGAACCTAAACCGAGGATTAAAAACAGCGCGAAGCTGATTAGAGGGCCGGCGATGGCTACTTGAAATGCTTGACCGGGAGTTTTTGATTCCGAGTCGATCGATGCAACACCGCCAAATAAGAATAGAGTAATAGAATTAACTTTAATCCCTTGCGATAGGGCGGCCAAGCTGTGTCCGAGTTCGTGCAACAGCACCGAAGCAAACAGCAGCAGAGCTATGGCTAACCCAGCACTCCAGGAGAGGGCAGGCCCCCACAAGCGGTAACTGCTAGCATATTCGCGGGTTGCAAGGGCTAAAATTATAAACCACGAATAATCTATCAGTAGGGGGATGCCAAATAAAGACCCGATTCGCCAACCTGTCTGCATGAAATTTTCCTGGGAAAGGAGAGCAAGAAAGAGTTTCTATTATATCTGTTCTTCTGCTTGCCTTTCCCGTTGTCGCGGTTTCTACAGAACTCCGGCGTTACCCAAGCCCAAGATGACTCCAGCCCCCAACAAGTGGCCGAGGCTGGTTGTTGCCAGCAATTCCGGGATGCCGAAGCCTTTGAACATTCCGGGGACTGCAACGGGTAAAGCAGGGCCTTTGCCTCGGTTTTGCTTGTTGATGCCGTAGTAGCCGATCGCGATCGCCAGCAAATTGCATAAAATCATTGTCAGGCCTACCATTGGCGACCACTCCGGTGTTGAGGGAGTGGTAGACTGTATCGCTAACAGTAAAGATGAGTTAATCATGTTGTTATTTCCTGATTTCACAGATAAGATCGAGCGCTACAAAATTATAAAAAGCATTCTGCATTAAACTAAAATTTGTTTTATTAATTAACAATTTCTTTATATTTTGATACAAATTCATCGCGGAGGAAAAAAAGTGCGGGTTAAAATTTGCGGAATCATGAAACTCGATCAGGGAATGGCGATCGCCCGTTTGGGAGCTGATGCTTTGGGGTTTATCTGCGTGCCCGCTTCCCCGCGCTATGTCAGCCCCCAAACTATTCGCCCGATCGCGATCGAGTTGCCGGAAAATGTCGATCGCATCGGCGTTTTTGCTAACACCACAATAGAAAACATCTGTCAAGTAGCGATCGAGTCAAATTTAAACGGGGTGCAGTTGCACGGAGATGAAACAGCAGAATATTGCGCGAGACTGCGGGAGTTTTTGCCGGGAATTGAAATTATCAAAGCCCTGAGAGTTAAGACTCCAGAAACTTTAGCGACCGCTGCTATTTATGCCCTTCACGTCGATACTTTACTGCTGGATGCTTACCATCCCGCTCAACTCGGCGGTACTGGCAAAACTATAGACTGGGTGATGTTGGCAGAGTTTAAACCGCCTTGTCCTTGGCTGCTCGCCGGCGGTTTAACACCGGAGAATGTTTTAAATGCAATTGATAGCGCCAAGGGCAGTAATTTCAGCGGTGTTGACCTTTCTAGCGGTGTAGAAATAGCGCCGGGAAATAAAGATTTGACCAAAATTGCTCAGTTGTTTGCAAAATTAACTCAAATTGCTAATCATTGATAATTGGTAATTGAGAAAAAGCTAATTGGTAACGCACACTTTTTGCTTTTGATTCTGATGTACTAGACTTGAGTTGCAGAAGTCTTATCTCGATATTTTAACGGAAGATATCGGGCAGATTTAACCAACGATTGACGCAAAAAAATTCAGGGTGTTTGCCAATTTTGGCAATTGCTCGTCTGCTCAGTTCCCTCGCGCACCGCAATTCAAAAACTCGGTTTCTCCATCGCCCGTCTCTCGCTCGTCAGGCGCAACCTTCAAAGAAACCGGGTTTCTGCGATAATTTACGCATCCTCACCAAGAGCGAGGAAGAAACCCGGTTTCTGATTCCCCGCACACATCCCAGAAACCGGGTAATGACAAGGCCTTATTCCGACTACTAATATATCTTTAAAACTTTTAATGTTAAATTTGATTATGTTCAATTTTAGCGCGATCGGGCTGCTGGACTTACTGGCGCGCCGCCTCACCCTGGCTTTTTCAACTATTCCCGATTTCACCGACTGGCTGGTTACAGCTATGCTGGTGCTAGCTTACACTGCGATCGCGCTTCCCGTCGGTTTTTGGTCGGGATTTCTGAAAATAGACGTACAAACCTCTTGGCCTACCATTACCGGAGTGCTGATAGGCTGTTTGTTAACTCCGGGGCTGAGCGAGGAAGTATTTTTCCGCGTGTTAATACTGCCGCACCCTCGGGAGAATGTTCCTGGGTTAATGCTGTGGTTTTGGGGATGGGCGAGTTTGGTGCTGTTTGTAGTTTACCACCCGCTGAACGCGCTGACTTTTTATCCGATCGGTCGATCGACCTTTATGAATCCAGTGTTTTTGCTGCTAGCGGCAATTTTGGGAGTAGCGTGCTCCATCGCATACCTGCAAAGCGGTTCCATCTGGCCTGCGGTAGCGGTTCACTGGCTGGTTGTGACAGCTTGGCTGCTGCTATTAGGCGGTTACAGGAGGCTGTATGGTTAAATGTACAAAGTCCAGCATCACTATATTGTCAGGAGGAACTCCATCGTGGGTATCATAGGAGCGATCGTAGGTTTTTTGGCAGGGGTAGCAGTTGCTTACTCATTAGTGGAAAAACGATTAAAAAAGCAAAAACAAGAATACTTGCAGCAAACCCGAAGAATAGCTCAGGATATAGAACTAGCTCAGATATCTCGGATGCAGCCCACTGCAGATTCCCAGCCAGGAGAACAGGAAGATAAGCTTAGACAAGCCACTGTCGAACACGAAAATTTACTCAGACAAGTTACAACTCAATACGAAAGTCAACTCCAACAAATTGCCGCTCAATACGAAAATCAACTCCAACAAGTTCGAGCAGAACGCGATCAACTCCAACAAGTTGCTGGCGCACAGGAAAATCAGCTCAAACAAGCCAGCGAGGAATTAGAAGCAGCTCACAATGCTAAATTGCAAGAAAACCTGCAATCTTTGCAATCAGAACACGAAAATCATTTACTCAGAGTTGCTGACGAATTGCATCACAATTATCAAGCTCAAATCGAAGAACATTTGAAATCTTTGCAATCAGAACACGAAATTCGCTTGAAACAAACTGCCGAGGAATATCAGAACCGCGAGGTTGAGATGCAGTTACGTATGGAAGCTTTGCAAGAGGAATACGAGAGTCGGTTGCAAGCAGCTCACGAACAGTTGCAAGCTCACGAAACTCAGATGCAGACTACTATCGGGTCTTTGCAACAGCAGTACGAGAATAATGTCCAACAACAAGAAGTTCCCGATCGACAGTTTGGTCAGTTAAATCAAACAGAAGTTGGAGAATATTTACCCGAACCAGAATTAGTACAGGAACAGTCAAACGAGTTAAACCAAATAGAAGCTCAACAAGAGTTAAATGATACAGGTTTTTCGGAGCCACAATCAATTGATTCATATCAACAAACCGCAGTCGAACAACAGCCTGAAATAGCCAGACAATTAGCAACCTATTCGGTGGAGCAATTGATGGGATGCGTTCAAAGTCCAGACTCAGAAACGCGCAAGTTTGCAGCGTCTACTTTAGGTAACTTGGCTGCTGCGAATGCTCTGACAGACGACAGCGAGCGAGTAATAGAAACCTTGGGCCAATTACTTCGAGATTTGCAGCCAGAGGTGCGCGAAGCTGCTGTGGAAGCACTAGGATCGATCGAGTCGGAACAAGTAATTCCGCTGTTGGAACAAGCTTTGCTAGATACAGATAGGGCTGTGGCTGTGGCGGCTAGTGCTGCGCTCAATAGGTTGAAGTTTGATCCCCAGACTCCGGCGGTGCAACCGACAATTGTTGATATTGAGGAACCAAATAGTTAACTTTTGAGGGGGTTTGGGGGAGCTATAAGTCCCGCGCTGTACCCGTTGGGTCAGCGTTGGGATACATGGACTCCCTCAAGCAAATTTGATCCGGTCAATCAGGCGTAAAATTTGCCAGCTCGACCGACTAATTTTATTAGGAATATATATAATGCTAAAGGGAGGTGAAAACAATGCAGCATCAAGCCGTCAAAGTTAGACTGTATCCGACAACCCAACAGCAGACGATACTAGATCAGCATTTTGGCTGTTGTCGTTGGTGGTGGAATTACGCACTCAATATGTGTATTGAAACCTACAAAGCCACGGGTAAAGGCTTGACTCAAGTTGCGTTAAACAAACTCCTCCCAAACCTTAAAAAACAAGAAGAAACACAATGGTTGTCTGAGTGTTACTCTCAAGTTTTGCAATCAACTACGCTCAATTTGGTAACTGCTTACAAAAACTTTTTTGAATCCAGGGCTAAATACCCTAAATTCAAAGCCAAGAAAAACAGGCAGTCAATCCAGTACCCGCAGTCAGTCAAACTTGTTGGCGGCTCTCTCAAGTTTCCTGGTCGTGTCGGCACTGTCAAAGCCAAATTACATCGACCGATTGAAGGAACCATCAAAACCGTAACTGTCAGCATGACCCCTTCAGGGAAATATTATGCCTCCGTACTGACAGAACTCGAAGGACACAAGCCAGTTGCTTGCACCGATGGAAAAGTTGCAGGAATTGACTTGGGATTGAAAGATTTTGCTGTTGTCAATGATGGCATCAAAACATCCAAGTACCCAAATCCCAAGCATTTAGCAAAACACGAACGCAACCTCAAAAGGAAGCAGCAAAAATTAGCCAGAAAGCAGAAAGGAAGCAAATCTAGAAATAAAGCCAGGAAACTGGCTGCTAGGGTTTACGAACGAATTAGCAATGTCCGTCAAGACTACTTGCACAAGCTATCCAGAAAGCTTGTTGACGACAACCAAGTCATTGTAGTCGAAAACCTTCACGTTAAGGGCATGGTTCGCAACCACAAACTAGCTCGAGCAATTTCTGGTGTAGGTTGGGGAATATTTGTCAATTTCTTGCATTACAAGCTAGACCGCGAAGGTAAAGTGTTGGTAGAAATTGACCGATGGTTTCCTAGCTCAAAACTCTGTTCAAATTGTCATTACCCTGTTAGTGAAATGCCATTAAATGTTAGGGCATGGACTTGCCCTAGTTGTGGTACTCATCATGATAGGGACTCAAACGCTGCAACCAATATCAGAACAGAAGGAATCAGAATGCTATTGGTCTTGGGAACCAGGACTGCTGCTGATGGAGGGGATGTGAGTCCGAAGCTGGGACGCAAGTCTAAGCTGACGCAATCCCCGCTGAAGTCAGAAGCCCGCGCTGTACCGAAGGTCAGCGTTGGGTAGTTCACAATCGCTGTTTTGTGCCGAGCACAAATTTAGTTTCGCCGGAGTCGCCAATACCCACGTCTAAGCGAATTAATCCAAAGGGCGATCGCACCCTTAAACCCAACCCAACAGCCGCCCCAGTCCCCGGTTTATCCCTCACCGACGCCGGTTTTCCCAACACGCTGTCACCGGTTCCCAAATCCGAAGCAAAATCGGCAAATATCACGCCGCCGACATCCCTACCGACGGGAAACCGATACTCGCCGGAAGCCAAAAAATAACTCCGCCCGCTACCAATATCCCCGCTATCGTAACCCCGCACGGAATTGCGCCCGCCGAGGCGAAATGCTTCTGTTGGCGGCAAATCTCCGATGACAGTTCCCCCTTGCAAGTTAAAAGCCAGCATTTCTGGCAAGGTTTCGGACTCGCTGATGCCAAGCAAAGTGATTGGTATATATTGTATATAATTTGCTAAGAGGCGGTTGCTCACAATGTTACCGCGTCCCAGAGGTATGGACTGCTCGGTGCTGAGGGTGAGAATCGAGCCGCTAGTGGGGTTAAAGGGATTGTTTCGCCGATCGCGCGTCGCGCCAAAAGAAACAGTGTATAACTCATCCACGCCGGAACCGCTGAAAGTGAGAGGATTGCCCCGTTCGTCGCGGCGGGCAATATTTAAGTTGCGATCGCGCGTGCTGATATTGGTATAATTCAATCCTAAAGTTCCCCGCCAATCGCCCAAAGGTCGCGTAACAGCGAGATTTCCCCCGATCCGAATTTCCCGAACTCGATCGCCATTGGGCAAATCGATATCCTTGTTGAAAATTTCGGAGATTTTGCGATCGCCAAAAGCTCTCACACTGTATCCCAAACGGTCTTCGGCAGCAATGTAAGGGCTGACAAACTCGACATCGTACTGGATACCTCGGAGGCTGGGTTCAAGTTCCACCGATAGCCGCTGTGCGTTGGTGCCGAAAGTGCGATCGACATAGGAAAGAGGAATAGCAACACCAACATCATCGCTAATGCTAGCACTCGCGCCAAAAGAACGAGCCGATCGCTGTTGGACATTGTAAATTACATTAATATCCGTCCCTACTTCTTCAGTAGAAACCGTCACATTGTCAAACAATCCCAACTGCTGCAACTGCTGCAAGTCCGATCGTACAACTTGCTCGGTGTAATTATCTCCCGCCTTTAGTTTGAGCTCGCCCCTAATAAAATCTTCCGAAATTCTGCCAACAATCGGATTGCCTTTTTTATCAACTGCTTCGCCTCTGGAATTGACAAAGCGAATTTTCACCTCAGCCACATAAACGCCCTCAGCATTGCCCGCTTGACTGATTTGTCGAGTACCGCCTAGCTGTCGGGCGTTGGTGTTTACCGGTTCGGTTTCGGGTTTGGTGGCGATCGTCCCCGGAGTTTGTAACACAGATGTAAAATCTTTATGGCGATTCGACTTGAGAGAAGGCGATTTAACTTCTCCAGCAACCGCCAGCTCATCAGATGCCGGCAAATCCCGCACAATTGGACTCACCTCATCCTCATCCTCATCCCTCTGCGCCCTCTGCGCCTCTGCGGTTGCTTCTCTAACCTCCACTTGACGCGGTGCATCTGTCGGATCGAGAGCCCGCGCCGACAACTCCCCACCAGCCACCTGCGCCAGAGTCAAAAATGCAATAATCGGAATTCGCATCAGCATAAAATTAAAGCATACTCAACGCATATTACCGAAAATCGGTAGCGATGCCCAACATCAAATCGGGATTTAAACCGCGTTGACTCTAGCGATTCCCAGCATCCCCTCGCGCCGAGGCGGACGAAAGTTAGTACAGGCGCGGTTTCAACCGCCAGATAGCATCGCGCCGGAGAACACGATCGAACGAGCACAACTCACAGATTCACTACAATTAGGCCAAAAGAAACCCGGTATTTTGGAAGATACCGGGTTTCTGTGATGCGCTGAAAATTTGCCAAAGGTCGATCGCGGGCGATCGTAAAATTGGGGAAACCAAAAATTTATTTATAGAAATTGTCTAGAAACACGTTTCTCAAAATGAGCCTGAGTCTGCTGCAACAATTGTTCGCGACTGTCCTTAGCGGTAGTAATGCTAGGGAGCAAATTGCGAGCTTGTAAAGTCATGTGAAGCTGTAGGTGTGCTACGTACTCACTGACGTCTTCGCGCACGGAGCAAGCTGGGTAACGTTTTAAAGTAGAGTTCAAAGTGTTCTCCTGCTTTGAGTTTGCAGTAGTTTCAATAATATTAGAGAGTATCACGGTCTACATCTAATTGCCTATTCCGCAATGAAGTTTAACCTTTGGGAGGCTTTTTTGTTACAATTGTTTACATATAATATTGCTTAAATAAATAAATCTACCCGATCAAAGGTAAAATACCGATCGCTAAAAAGCCCGCTGTGTATGTCTTCTTCCTTCTGTCCTAGATAACTAAAGCCCTCTCCCCTCGGACTGATGACGTTGTACCGAAAGCTCGGAGGCAACAGCAAAACATGACTGATGACTACCCTTCGACTTCGCTCTTCGGGCAAGATGACTAATGACGTTGTACGGAAAGCTCGGAGGCGACAGCAAAACATGACTGATGACTGATGACTAATGACTAATGACTTCTTCCCTCTTCCTTCTTCCTTCTACAAATTATCAGGAGTCGATCGCCCGTGCAGTCAATAGCAATAGCACACAAGCACACACTAACCACATTTGTCAATAGCAGCAGCCAAACAGCCGCCTACCTCGACATCGGCAGCGGCCCACCGTTATTGCTGCTGCACGGTTTCTTCGGAGAAAAGACTTGCTGGCTGCCATTAATTGAAATATTGCAATCTCAGTTTCGGTGCATCAGTTTAGATATGTTAGGTTTTGGAGAATCCAGCCAACCACAAATCCAGTACGACGTAGCCGTAGAAGTTGCCTTTGTGCGACAAGTTATAGAACAACTAAACATCGAACCCTGCAGCATCATCGGGCATTCTTTTGGCGGTTGGGTAGCCTCTGCATATGCCCTCAAATATCCTAATTCCGTCAGCAGTTTAATATTAGCAGCACCGGCCGGAATTCGGGACGACAGTTTTTGCGGTCAATACGATGCTTTGCGGCCGCTGCTGTGGCAAACCCCAGTAGTTGATTGGGCCTTGCAGTTAGCCAAACCTGTGGCTCGTCTAGCAGGAAAAAGTGACAAATTGCAGGAAATTTCCGGGTGGCGGCGCGAGTTAATGTCTCAACCAGTAGCCCGGTCATTTTTAATGAGCCGGATGCGGCCCGAAGACGCAGTTGATACAGTAGAAAAAGAAATTCACAAATTACAAATTCCTACCTTAGTCATCGCCGCTATGGACGACGAAACAATTCCTCTGTGGCACTGTGAAACCTACGCCAAGGAGATACCGGGGGCCGAATTAGTAATTATTCCCAACGCCTCCCACGGGTTGCCACAAACTCAACCTCAATTCATCGCGAAGTTGATTTGTAAATTTTGGGATAATTAAGAAAACCTTTGCCAAAAGCCGCATTCTAAAAATTGTGATAGACAACTAATGAAAAATAATTGTATTTTAGGATACTACTTCCACAGAAAATACATAATATATTAGTAGTATTGTAATTTTTTTTTATGTCTATCACATCTTGTGTCAGCACGAAATACAGACATTTAGTAGATTCTGAGGTATTACGAATGGCAGTGCTGAGCAACTACTTTAATCTGGAAGAAATTACCACAGCCAGAAAAGTTAGTGCTGCAGTAATCAACATCAGCGGTCGCCAGCGAATGCTTTCCCAGCGATCGGCTTTTTTTTGCATGAGGTTAGTTTGCTCTCAGAATGCTGCAGAAAGAGCAAAACTGCGGGGGAATTTGTTACAGGCGATCGCGCTTATGGACAAATCGCACCGCGACTTAATTAATACTCACAGCAGCAACTTATTGAGTCCCCCTTCACCCACCGTCAAAGCAATGTATTTTGAGGGGCCGCTATACCTAGACAAGCAAGTGCGCGAATATATCCATCGAATAAAAGCATTAATGCAAGTTCCCGATGCCGAACTCAGCCTAGAAAATCCCGATCTAAAGTACATTATCGCAGCAGCGGGCGACGAATTGCTAGCAGCTTTCGATGCTGTCGTGAGTCAGTACCAGCAAGAAAGCGAAATCGAACAATTTGAAATCGACCTCAAACAGGTTGAACTGTATCAAGAAAGCTGTGCTGCTACCTCGAAAGCCGAAACTCAAGCTGCCGAGATCGATCGCGCACTTCGCGAACTCAAACAAACTCAAGCCCAACTGATGCACAGCGAAAAAATGTCTTCGATAGGAGCATTAATGGCCAGCATCGTCCACGAAATTAACAACCCAGTTAGTTTTATTCACGGCAACTCGATCCATGCCAAAACTTATACTGAAGATTTGCTGCACCTGCTATGTCTCTATCAAGAATACAATCCTAATCCCTGTGCCAAAATTAAAGAGACAATCGCAGAAATAGACCTCGATTTTCTAGTTAAAGACTTGCCTAAAGTTATGTCTTCCATGCAAATTGGTGCGGAACGAATTCGCGAAATTGTCAAATCTATGGGCAGCTTTTCGCGAACAGATAACAGTAAAATGACGCAGTGCGACTTGCACGACAGCATCGATAGCACCATCTTAATTTTGCGAAACCGTCTCAATGCTAAAACAGACCGTCCCGACATTCAAATAATTAAAAATTATGAAAAACTTCCTGGTGTAGAGTGTTATGCCGGACAGATAAATCAAGTGTTTATGAATCTAATTAGTAACGCGATCGATGCTTTAGATGAGACTGCACAAAATCAACCAAATGCTGCGTTAAAAATTTATATCCGCACAGAAGTAGCAGGGAGCGATCGCGTGAGAGTGCGGATTACTGACACGGGAGGGGGAATGACAGCAGAGGTAAAAGAACGAATGTTCGAGCAATTTTTTACCACAAAGGCGATCGGTAAAGGTACAGGCTTAGGATTGTCTATTGTCTACAAAATCCTAGTAGAAAATCACCGAGGAACGCTCAGGTGCGAATCAGAAGCGGGGAAGGGAACAGAGTTTATTATTGAACTGCCGGTGGAGCAAATTTAAGCAATTTATCAAACTCAAAATTTATCCAATTTATCCGTAACATTTGCCTAGATTCGATTTTTCGCAGTGAAAAATTACACATATCCTAATTTAGTTGTTTCTAGTTTCCAAATAAAATACCTCGTAATAATTGCCACTCACTTCATCGGCAAGTTACCTAACTTCGGCAATTTTTTAATTGTGAATAGCTGCGAATTCAGCAGATTGAGGTGGAGTAAAGTGCTTTATTTTGGGAATGATATCGAGTTCGGAACTCGCGTAAAATTTTTCGGTTTCAGCCGCTAGGTGAGAGCAGCATTTTTTTGATTGCCAGTGCAAAATTCAGCATTAACTTATATAAATAATATTGCTTAAATTGTGGTAATCAGTATTAAAAGTGACAGCTAGTGTTATCATGTCAAAAATTAACAAACATCAACCAATCTGCGTTGATCGGCGCTCATCAGCCAGCATCAGCGGTCAAAAAATTAATATTCAACAAAAATAAAAATGCAAATTACTCAACCCCTCCACTGTGCTATCCTAGTTTCCCAACTAGAAACATCTGAACACTTTTACAGCAATGTATTAGGACTGCAAAAAATCGATCGAGAATTAAAATTTCTCGGAATCTGGTATCAAATCGGCAACTTCCAGCTTCACCTAATTTTAGCAGCAACAATTATACCAGATGCCATAGATTCCCAAAAATTGGGACGCAACCGACATCTAGCATTTTCTGTGGCAAACTTAGAGGAGGCAAAACAACAATTAATAGCCAGCAATTGTCCGGTACAAATGAGTGCGTCAGGTCGATCGGCATTATTTACCCAAGATCCCGACGGTAACATCATTGAACTCAGCGAGTAACAGATGAAAATCATCGCCTACTCTTACAGCGAACCGCTACTAGAAGCTGCGCCAGCGCCCGAAATTTGGGGCCAAGAGGTCGATCGCATCTATCAAGACTTAGGAGGGCGACAGCAACTGCAACAACTCCTAAAAGATTGCCAAGCAGAACCAGTCAAATACCTATTAATTCAGCGCTTTGAAGAACTGGGCGACACAGTACAGCAAGTGTGCGCGCACCTAGAAAAACTCGAAAACCTCGGCATCGAACTCATTGTCACAGACGAAAAACAAACCGAAAATAGAGCAAACTTACTCAAACTCCTCGCAGAAGTCCAGCGCAGCCAACACAGCCGCAGCATTCGCAAAGGACACGCCCGCAACCGCATCAAATCCCTTCCCCCACCAGGAAAAGCCCCCTACGGCTACCGGCGCGGCAAAGACAAATATACGATCGACAAAACCGCTTCCCCCGCCGTCAAAGACTTTTTTGATCACTTTCTCATCTACGGTTCCCTGCGCGGTTCCGTGCGCCATTTAGCAAAGAAATACAACAAAAAAATCTCCGTCAGCACAGGCCGCCGCTGGCTGACAAATCCCGCCTACCGAGGCGATTTAGAATATCAAAAGGGCCAAGTCATTTCTAACACCCACGTCCCGATTATTTCCAGAGAAGAAGCCGCCCAAATAGACCGATTGTTGCGCCGCAACCGCCACCTTTCTCCCCGCAGCGCCAGCGCCCCGCGTTCCCTCGCAGGTTTAGCAATTTGTGCGGAATGTCGATCGCCCATGACAGTCGCAAAAGTCACCTCCTACCGCAAAGATCGAGAATACCTTTATTTGCGACCGATTAACTGTCTGTCCCAGCCCAAATGCAGCGGTATTTCCTACGAAGAAGTATTGCAATTAACTATAGCAGGAATTTGTCGGGATTTGCCCGATGCCGTCGCCCAGTTGCAAATGCCGCAGATGAACGCAATTAAAGCAGGAATTGCCGGATCTATCTGCTCGAAACAAGAAATCATAGAGCAATTACCAGCCCTGATTGAAAGTGGCATTTTTGACAAAGAAACCGCCGAACTGAGAGCCTACAAAGTCCGCACGGAAATAGCCGAAATGCAAAGCAGGCTCGCACAATTGCCCCCGGTCAACTTGCGAGAAACCGCGCAAACAGTTTCTCTTCCCCAGTTTTGGCTGGATTTGTCGGAATCGGAACGCAGGTTTTATTTTCGTGAGTTTATCGATCGCATTGAGATAGTCCGGGAAAATTCCCTATTGAAACTGCAAATTATTTTCATTTTTTAACAGTCGTAAATCAGCCCGGACTTGCTATAGCTTTTCTCAAAAAGGTGATATCATTTCCGGTCGATTACCATAGAAAATACTGTTTGTGCGTGTCCACAAAAGTACCAAATATTGAGCCTATGCAAGCCCGCACTACGAACCTTACTTATTGTGGTAAATCGATAGGACACGATCTGAGAATTCAGTCGATTTTAGATTGAATAATTTTAGTCAACGTAGGGTGCGTCGCCAAGAACAACTCTCGCTATCAACTAAAATTAAACGAGTGACGCACCCTACAACTGATAACTTAAGTAAACCGTATTGCATCATAGGAGAGATCGAAAGACTATATAACTTAGCAATGAGTTTTATAGTCATTTCAAATAAGTATGATACTATTTAAAAATGAGGTAAAATTAATAAAAATAGTGAACCCGCTAGGAAAATGTCTTACAGTATTGATTTGAGAAAAAGAGTAGTGGATTATGTAGAAAATGGCGGTCGTATCGCTCAAGCTGCCGGACTTTTTAAGGTAGGAAGGGCAACGATATATCGGTGGCTGG
>NZ_JADEWT010000087.1 GCF_015207505.1 Tychonema sp. LEGE 06208 | reverse complement strand
CCGATACTGACCGTCACTTCTGATGTATTCTCCATCAACTCAACTGATACAGACTACACCATTATTCTTGCCCAATCCGGGAAGGATGTCAATAGATGTCTAAGAATTTAGTTACAGTTTCTTCCCCTCAACAATATGGGGGAAGCTTATGGCGAAATGGGTTTGAGATCCAAAGCTTTGGAAGTTCTGCAGCAAGCTTTAGTCATTCACCGAGAAATCAGCGGAGGGCGTCGTATCGCGCGCACTCTCAATCTCATCGGTTTCATTAACCGGATTGCGGACAATTTTTCCGAAGCGATGAAACTGCATCAAGAAGCTTTGGAACTTGCCAAAACTGCCAACGACCAAATTGAAATTGGAGAATCTCTCCACAACATCGCGGCCGTGTACGCAGAACAGGTCAATTACGCCAAGGCGATCGCATTTTACCAGCAAGCGCGCACGATTCGCAATGTTTCGGGCGATCGGCGCGATTTAGGCCGTACCCTCAATAACATGGGCGGCGTCTACTACAACATCGGCGACTTTAATAGAGCGATGGAATTTTACCACCAAGCTTTAGCAATTCGCCGGGAAATCGGAGACAGGGCTGGCGTCGGCCGCCTCCTCAACAACATGGCACTTGCCTCTCGCAAACTCGGCAAAGATACTCAAGCCCTGATCTATTTTCAGCAAGCAATACCGATGTTAGAAGCAATCGGCGACAAGACAAGTATCGGACGCTTGCTTAACAATATGGGCGCAATTCATGAAAGTCTCGGTCAATATGCTCAAGCTCTCGAATCCTACGAGGGAGCTTTGAAAATTGCTCGTGAGGGCGGTGACCAAGCTGGAGAAACTACAGCGATGGAGGGCATTAAGCGATTGTCTTCCGGTCAGCTTGTGCCGCAATAAGGAGAGTTAGTCGCTCGGATTGAAAGAAGTTAAACCAGATATTTAAGTAGGACTAAGCTGTGTAAAATACCTATCTTACCGAGCAGATACAATTACTTATTCAATCAGGCTTGGAAGGTCAGCAACTCGCCGACCGTATCGAATCGCTCATTCAATCTAGTATTAAAGATGGTAGTCTTGCCAATCCTATTGAACCACTTATTCAAGCTGCTGTCGATCGCATGGAAAATGTAATTAAACCCATGCAAAATTTTCTTTACCCTCCCCTGCTGAAATCCTCAATAACACCAATTCAACGAGAACTTCAATACAGTGTGTTTGAGTTTGACACGATAACACTAGAGGATGACGAAATTAGAAATGAACGCCAACAAGCCAGGTTTTTTATCGAAGAATTAGGCAATAAAGCTACGCTGGAGATGGTTTATATTCCCAGCGGTTATTTCTTGATGGGTGCCTCCAATGATGAGAGTATTTATTATCATGAGAATCCGCAACATTTGGTGAACGTTCCTGAATTTCATATTGGCAAATTTGAGATTACTCAATCTCAATGGGAATATGTAATGCAACATAATTTATCTGCTAATCAAGGCTCACATCTGCCAGTGGAAAATGTTTCTTGGTCGGATGCGATCGAGTTTTGCAGAAGACTATCTCTGACAACAGGAAGAAATTACCGATTACCCAGTGAAGCTGAATGGGAATATGCCTGTCGTGCTGGCACTAATACACCCTTCAGCTTCGGTAAAGATATTAATACCAAAATTGTTAATTATTTGGATTTGAATGAAACTGATGATGACAGATATCCAAGTCCTCCCATGCCAGCAGAAGGATGCGTTGTTGCTTATAGTCCAGAGGGTATACAGTATTTACAGACAAAGCCTGTGGGTAGTTTTTTTCCGAATGCTTTTGGACTGTATGATATGCACGGTAATGTCTACGAGTTGTGTCAGGATGCGTGGCATGATGACTATGAAGGCGCACCAACCGATGGCAGCGCATGGTTAAGTGAAGATGAAGGAGAGGCGCGATTGATTGTAATAAGAGGTGGCTCATTTGATTACTTCGAGGATGATTGCCGTTCAGCCTGTCGCAGTTGGATTGGAGATAATTATAGATATCATGGCACTGGGTTTCGAGTTGCGTGTTCCCTATAGTAATATAGCTTTTCTCCGGTTTCTGGAGGTACTCCTGGCCCGGGCGATCGTACCTCACTTTCCTGAAAACCGCTATGGTAAGGTGCGTCGCCTTCTACAATCTGCAAGTTTCATTGAATATCTGACAGCGACGCACCCTACAGGTAACGCACCTCACTTCATTCATAAAACCGCTATATTGCATTAAGGAGGGAGCAGTTTCATAAATCGATGAAGCAAAAGGTTGAGGATATGAGTGTTGTTGAATAAGTTATATTACCTGCCCATCTAAGCTATGAATATTCGTACTGAAAAGCCAGAAGATATAGAGGGAATTCGCGACATTAATATTGCGGCATTCGCGCGAGAAAATGAGGCCAACTTAGTCGATCGACTGCGGGGAATTGCATCTACATTTTCCTTCGTTGCGGTACAATCCGATCGCATTGTCGGACATCTTTTCTTCAGTCCGGTTGTCGTCGAAGGAAAATGTTCTAGCAATTTGTCGATTCTGGGGTTGGCGCCAGTCGCAGTTATTCCCGACTATCAGCGGCAAGGTATCGGAAAGCTGCTGATCCGGGAAGGTTTAAAAGAGTGCGCGCGATCGGGATTTCAGGCAGTGGTTGTGCTGGGCGATCCAGATTTCTATCCGCGTTTTGGGTTCATTCCTGCTAGTAGCAAGAGCTTGAAATGTGAATACGATGTACCCGATGAGGCTTTTATGGTGTTGGAGTTAGAAACTGGAGCTTTGCAGGATTGCAGCGGAACGGTGAAGTATCGATCGGAATTTAGGATCTGCGAGTGATATCAAATCCGGGTGCATCGGATTCGCTGAGGAAGAGCTCGCGAGTCAGAAATATTCTTAAACGAGCGCCCATATCTGAGTTACCTTGGTAGATCCGTTATCCGTATTTACTTATCTTTACATAGTTGGGTTTTTTGTACCTACCTATGGCAAATTTCTCTGCATCTTTGCTACTTTCTTTTTGACCCATAACGCGCTGCAAAATCGCCTCTACTTTCGCAGCAAATACAGCATTTCCTCTCTGCCTCGGTCGCGGCATATCAATAGAACAGTCCATTGCAATCTGACCATTTTCTATTAAAATAACTCGGTCAGCTAATACCACTGCTTCTTCTACATCGTGAGTGATCAGTAGCGCGGTAAATCCTTTTTCTTGCCACAAATTTTCTAACAATTGCTGCATCTCAATGCGGGTCAAAGCATCCAACGCGCCGAGGGGTTCATCAAGCAGCAGTAAATGAGGTTCGCAGGCGAGGGCTCTTGCTAAAGAAACTCTCTGCTTTTGACCGCCGGAGAGTACCGCCGGCCAATCGTTGGCGCGATCGCCAAGCCCTACCGCGTCAAGGACTTGCATCGCTTTGTAGTGCGTGTTTTCTTTGGCCGTGAGTAGTCCTAATTTCACATTTGCCACCACTTTTTGCCAAGGTAGCAGCCGTGCATCCTGAAACATCATTGTCACTTTAGAGTTGAGTTTGCGGGATGACTTTCCATCTAGAAAGACAGTGCCTTGAGTGGGAACTTCTAGTCCGGCAATTAAGCGCAGTAAGGTACTTTTGCCACATCCGCTGCGACCTACAATTGCTACAAATTCTCCGGGATTTATTTCTATGTTGATATCCCGCAAAATTTTAATATTTCCAAATGACTTCTGGAGTTGTACTAATTCTAGACCTATTCCTGAGAGTGCTGATTCCATTCTAAAAAACCTCTATATTGCGATCTATGCCACAGGCTCAAAACCTTTTTCGCTGTCAAAGGTGGCTGTTGAGCAAATGCCAATTCATCTCCTACTCACCGGTGCTGGTGAATAGCAGATTAGCATTTCTAAATTTAAACTACGGTAACTCAGTCAAATTACAGTAGTTTTTGATTAAACAAGATTATTGCATAGGTATCTACAAAAAGCAAGATAATTTTTCGCCCAACTTCTGCGGCTTTGATAAATAATTGTTAAGAACAAGCAAACCCTGTTCCTGTAAAGGTTCTGTTTTTGAGTCCGGTGGGATTATGCTGTATTTGGGAAAAAAACCTGACACTTGATTCCCGCCGAGATTCGCGATCGCCAAAAAATTGTGTAATGGTTATCAAACTTTACCTCTCAACTTACTTGCTTTTTTAAATTGACCGTGCTAGCTTACTATTCAAGTAAATTACTGTAAATTTATCGAGTTATAGTAGTTTGCGGTCGATACTGTGAATGGCTAATTTTTAAATGAGTCGAAAATAGGAGGACAGTTAAATGGCTAATGTTGTTGCGATCGCAGGTAGCCCGTCTCATCCATCCCGCTCCTTTGCCGTGCTGGAATACGCCCGCCGCGCAGTCGAGAAAGAGGGATTAAGTACGGCATCTATCAACGTCCGCGATCTCCCGCCAGAGGTATTAATTTACGGACAATTCGCGAACCCAGACTTGAAAGCAGTCAATGATTTAGTAGTAGAAGCCAGTGGCATAATCATCGCCACACCTGTTTACAAAGCAGCCTACACAGGTGTACTCAAAGCTTACTTAGATTTGCTACCGCAAAAGAGTTTAGCTGGCAAAGTTATTCTCCCTATCGCCACCGGAGGTACGCTGGGTCACTTATTAGCAATTAACTACGCCCTCAAACCAGTGTTATCCGAACTGGGCGCTAGTCATATCTTGTCTGGTGTCTATGTTTTAGACACCCAGATCGAAAGTTACGACGAAACAAGCGTACAGTTTGAACAGGAAACAGAAGAAAGATTGCGATCGCAGTTAAAAGAGTTTGTCAGCACCTTGCACAGTGGCAAACCCGAATTAGTGGGAAGTCTTCGATCGGAAAATTAGCAACGAACAATATTATTGTTTATGCTCAAAAGAGTAATTTCAATTCTGACTAAGTTATGGCGATCGCACCTTTCCCTAGCAGCGCTATTTATATTGGGGATCGGCTTAAATTGGGCGATCGCCTCCTGCAATACTCCCACCCCTACGGGCTCTGCAAGCCCCGTCGCTTCCCCCGCAGCAGCTCAAGCTCAGGTAGTCCGCATCGGCCATCAGAAATTCGACCCCTTCACGCTAGTCAAAGCTAGAGGCGGGTTAGAGAAACGCTTGCAGCCTCTAGGCATATCCGTTGAGTGGAAAGAATTTCAGTCAGGCCCCCCGATGCTGGAAGCACTAAACGTCGGCAGCATAGACATCGGGCGCACCGGAGACGCTCCTCCAGTCTTTGCCCAGGCTGCTAACGCACCTCTGCTATACATTGGCGGTAGCGCCCCCAAAGACCGCAGTTCAGGTATTTTAGTTCCTGCTAATTCACCAATTCAAACCCTTGCAGATTTGCGAGGTAAGAAAATAGCTTTTACAAAAGGTTCAAGCGCCAATTACTTGTTAGCAAAAGCACTGAAATCCGCAGGGATAAAATGGACTGAGATTGAGCCTGCCAACCTGACACCAGCCGATGCCAGAGCTGCCTTCCAACAAGGTAACGTAGATGCTTGGGTAATTTGGGACCCGTTTTATGCAGCAGCTCAAGCGCAAGTAGATGTTCGTGTTGTTAAAGATAGTAAAGGACTCGCAGCTAACCGAGATTTTTACTTAGCTAATCGCTCATTTACTCAGTCTAATTCCAAAATCATTGAGGCAATTAGAGAAGAAACTCAAGCAGTAGCGACCTGGGCTGATGCGAATCCCGAAGAAGTAGTCAAGATTCTTGCTCCCATTCTGAAAATTGATGTTTCTATCTTAGATGTAGTAACTCGACGGCGGAGTTATGGATTTGAACCGATCCAAGCTGATATGGTTGCCGAACAACAGGAAATTGCCGATACTTTTTTTGAACTCGGGTTAATTCCCAAGCAGCTAAAAGTTCAAGAAGTAGTTTGGAAACCAGGTAATTAAAAATCCCCGCTTGTGGGTAAGTGTTGGAGACCGAGGCAGCGATATCTTTTCATAGATCCGATGTCTTAACAATAGATACATTCCTATTCTTTTTGATGCTGATAGGGTTCCTAAAATGCTGACTTCCGATCCTCTAACAACGATCGCGATCGTCGGTGCTGGCTTTAGCGGTTGTCTCGTAGCGGCTCACCTGTTGAAAACTGCCGACCGCCCCCTGCTGATCGAGCTGATCGATCGCAGTCACGAGATTGGCCCTGGAGTTGCATACAGCACCGATACCACCAGCCATTTGCTGAATGTATCCGCAGGCAAGATGAGTGCCTTTTCCGACGATCCCGGTCATCTGCTGCGCTGGCTGCAAGATAACCGCAGCGAATTGGCGGCATTCCTGCCCGATGACCCGAACGCCAGCAGTTTCATTCCCCGTCAGATCTACGGGCTGTACATTCAGTCGATTCTGGAGGAAGCGGTCGCTGCGGCACCGAGTAACGTCCGGTTGGAGCGGGTGATCGATGAAGTGGTGGCAGTGGAGCCACAAGCCTCATGTGCGATCGTCTCCCTGCGGAGCGGCCGTGCTTTCGTGGCAGACAAAATTGTCCTGGCAGTGGGAAACGCGCCAGCAGTTCCGAGTGCATCGCAAACTAAGACCAATGACACCCCTTACCTTCGCAATGCCTGGTCAGCTTCGGCGTTGGCAGGGCTTGAGCTTGAGGCGCCCGTGTTGCTGATTGGCACTGGACTGACAATGATGGATATGGTGGTGTCGCTCCACTCGCGCCACCATCAAGGCAAAATTTACGCCGTGTCTCGCCGGGGCTTGTTGCCACTGACCCATCGCTCGACCAAACCCTACCCGGCCTTTTTGACCCCAGACACTGCGCCCAAAACGATTCGGGGCTTGCTGCGGTGCCTTCGGAGTGAGGTGGAGACGGCGGCCCAGCAGGGTTACGACTGGCGATCGGCGATCGATTCCCTACGTCCCATCACCCAGCAACTCTGGCAACAACTCGGCCGGGTGGAGCAGCGACGGTTTTTGCGCCATGCCACTCCCTATTGGGATGTGCACCGGCATCGGATTGCTCCTGAAATGGGGGATGTTGTCCGGTCAATGCTGGATTCAGGGCAACTGACAATTACCGCAGGGCGCATTCAGGACTATCAAGCGGCAGAGGCGGCGGTGGCTGTTACCGTTCGCGATCGCCAAACGCAAACGAATCGGGTCTTGCAGGTCAGCCGTGCGGTGAATTGCACAGGGGTACAAACAGATTATCGCCGATCGCCCCAATCTCTAATTGCCAATTTGCGTGCCCAAGGGTTGATCCGCCCCAACGACATCGGTTTGGGATTGGATACTGCCGCTGATGGTGCCGTATTAGATGCTCGGGGCAATCGTTCAAGTCTGCTCTATACTTTGGGTACCCCGCGCAAAGGTGATTTATGGGAAACAATTGCTGTCCCAGAACTGCGCGATCAGGCACGGGCATTCGCTGCGACGGTGTTGTAGTCGCCAATGCCAGTGCGGGGAGTATGTCAAAAAACTTGCTGGCGCAATTGGGGAAAAATTTTTGCAACTTTGTTCAGGACATAATCGCCGTAAGTGCCGCGAAACTCGCGAACGCTGGCTTTGTCCCAACGTTCGTTCTTGTTGTCATCGACAACCGCTCCTTTGATTTCGATCGGGTGGAGTTCAGCATTGAAATTGGGATCGAAGAAGAATGGAAACCAGAGGCGAGCTCGTCCTGACACATTCTTGACTCGATGAGGAGTAGAGCGATAAAGTCCACCTGTGAGGCGATCGAGCATATCGCCAATGTTACAAACAAATGAATTGGCGATCGGCACAGCATCAATCCAGCCCGATCGTGTCTTCACTTGCAACCCGCCTAAATCATCCTGTTTAAGAATCGTGAGCAGACCATAATCAGTATGCTCAGCCACTCCCCAGGATTGCCCTTGGGGATGGCTTAGGAATGGATAGTTGAAGATGCGAAATAAAATCAGGGGATCGGTCGCAAGTGCGATCGCGGAAGTAAGATGCGTCTTCGTTCAAACTTAAGGCAATGATTTTTTGGATACCTTTGTCTGTCAAGTGTTAGGTAGAAAAAGACGATAGGATTCGCTGTCCATTAGAATTCTGAAACCCAGCCACATCAGCACGAAGGGAAAGAACTTACTCGCATAACGGCTGAGTACCAAAGCAATACCAGGTAAATGCGTCAGAGTATAGGACATACACAGCCAGCAGCCAACAATTAAATAGCAAATAGGTATGATTACGGACAGACTTTGGATTGAGCTAGTCGCAAACAAAGGGATATAGATCCCAAGATTGTTGCCGCCATTAGCAATCGTAACCGAGGAGACGCGATAGGTCTGCGGATCGCGAATTACATCCCACAGAGTTCGCTTTCTGGAATCAAATCCTCGAAATTTAGAGTTTCTTTTCAGATTGGCTGACTTATCTTCGGCTGAATCGTCCTTATTAAGATCGATCAAATTTTTCAAGCCAATCAGTATTGGCAGAATCCCCAGTAGACCAGTCCAAGTTGACGGAATCACTAGCCCCATTAAGAAACCAACTAAACTTACCATCACCAATACCGTGAACCCCAGAATCTCACCAACCACAACGTGCTGAGGACGAAAAGTGCGATTAACTTCACTGAAGAAGGCAGTCAGATAAATATTGTCGTCAAACGTTGTTGCGACAGCAGCAGCTAGCCCGATCTTAATTGTTGCAATTAACCAATCCATTACCATTCCTCACTCAACACCTATCCGATCGCCGAAACGAGCGATCGCTCAACCATTGTACAAATTACCACAATGTCGATAGGATAATGTGAGTATCTCCTATTTGGGTGTAACGAGCGAGCAAATCTGGTAGTTTATGTATCAAGCGGTGCTTTGACTCGATCCCCCATCTTCAATTGATCCAGCATCCATCACCTGTGTTTATTAAAAGAGTCATTATGATTAGCCCTTTGATTGACCATCTGCCTAGAGGCACAGGTCGCCACATCTTACGATCGCTCAGATCGACCATTTGCAGATCCCTTGCCTATCGGTTTGCCGGTCTATTTTCTATCAGCCTTGTCTCGGTTTTGGTCTTGACTCTGGCTTTTGAGCCTCCTGTTGTTGCCGCTTCTGCCTCTGGCAATGTACTCTCCCCTCTCATAAATCAGGTAAATCAAGTCACACTACCTAAAGACTCAACAACTCGGGTACTGGAAACCGTGGGACTGTTTGCCGGAGGCATCATTTTCTGTCTAGTTTTGGATCGCTGGTTTTCTAACCGTTCTGCTCACTCTGGCAACACGCCCTTAGCTGAGCAAGCGCGGCGGCTCAAGCAACTCAAAATTGGGTATCCAGAGGGGATGACAAATCTGGAAGTTCTCCGCGCTCGAGGCTTGCTAGAAACTCGTTTGCAACCATTCGGGCTGAGTATCACCTGGTCAAGCTTTTTATCAGCCTCTTCTCTAATAGAGGCCCTAAGCAACGGAACGATTGACTTCTGCGGTGGCGGTGGCACGGCTAGCATCTTCTCTCAAGCAGCGGATCATGTATTTGTGCGGGTGGCTAAAGAAAAATATACCGCTCCCAAAGGTCAAGCGATTCTGGTACCGTCCGATTCCCCCATTCAGACGCTTTTTGACCTCAAAGGTAAGAAGATAGCTTTTGACAAAGGCTCAAGCGCACATTATGTGCTTGTGCGAGCGCTGGCGAAAGTAGGACTGGAGTTGAGCGACATTGAGCCAGTTTATCTAACACAGCCAGAAGCCCTGCCCCTATTTCGCCAGGGTGAGATCGATGCTTGGGTGGTTTGGGTTCCCTACACAACAACTCAGACCCGAAGCGCTTACCCAGGACGCTCGATCGCAGACCTAGATAGCATATTTGGTGACAAAGCTTCCGTGGAAGTTCCCACCTACTACTACGCGATTCCAGAGCTGGTACGTGACTATCCTGACTTGCTCAAGGTGATTTTAGAAGAAGTAAACGAAGCTGGAGCTTGGGCTAAGAGACAAGAATTAGAAGCGGCTCAGCGATTGGCAGAGCATCATGAAATCGATCCATCGATCGTAGAAACTTTACAGCAACGTAGTGCCGAACGCGCCATCATCCCGATCGACGACCAATCGCTCACTGCCTTACAGCACCAGGCAAATATGTTTAGAGATCTAAATCTGATTCCTGAGCGGGTGAATGTGAAAGATGGAACCTATAGCTTGCAAACCAGGCAAAACTGGACTTATTAATCTGACACTCCAACCACTAAAATTGGTCAAAAAACTTGCTGGCGCAATTGGGGAAAAACCTTTGCAACTTTGTTGAGGACATAATCGCCGTAAGTGCCGCGAAACTCGTGAACGCTGGCTTTATCCCAACGTTCATTCTTGTTGTCATCGACAACCGCTCCCTTGATTTCGATCGGGTGGAGTTCAGCATTGAAATTGGGATCGAAGAAGAATGGAAACGAGAGGCGAGATCGTCCTGACACATTCTTGACTCGATGAGGAGTAGAGCGATAAAGTCCACCTGTGAGGCGATCGAGCATATCGCCAATGTTACAAACAAATGAGTTGGCGATCGGCACAGCATCAATCCAGCCCGATCGTGTCTTCACTTGCAACCCGCCTAAATCATCCTGCTTGAGAATCGTTAGCAAACCATAATCGGTATGCTCAGCCACTCCCCAGGATTGCCCTTGCGGATTGCTTAGGAATGGATAGTTAAAGATGCGAAATAAAATCAGGGGATCGGTCGCAAGTGCGATCGCGAAAGTAAGATGCGTCTTCGTTCAAACTCAGGGCAATTCCAGTCATTAATGCGTGACCCAGTTGGGTCATAACTGTTAGATATTCCAGTATTGTTTCGCGAAACTGCGGAATATTTGGAAACAGGTTTGCTCCGTGCATGGGAACACCCGATCGAACAGCCGGATGAGTTTGATTCAATTCCGATCCCAAATAAATTCCTTCTTTCAAATCTGGTTTACCACTCGTCAGTTCACCTCCAACCGGAAAGTAGCCGCGCCATGCCCGACCTCCCAGCGCCATCCGAATTTGCATTTTGGTTTCTAAATCTAGAGCAAAAAACTGACGACTGAGTTGCTCCAAACGGTTTTGCAAGCCTTGGTCTACACCATGCTCGACAATGTAAAAAAAACCTGTGTCGCGGCAAGCTTGTCGGATTTGGTTTGCAACAGTATCTACGGGATTATCCGATACCAGCGAACTAATATCGATAACGGGAATCTGAGAAACATCTACTGTTAATTCAGTTGCCATTGAGATGGATTATAAGTAGTTGAGATTGAACGCCTTTTATAATTTGAATTGTTCATCCACCGGAATTTGATAGCCATTTGCTAGTCGATTAGTGGCGTTGGCGGTTGCCACGATCGCCATCAGTTCCCCAAATATGGCATCATCCATTCCCTTGGCTCGCCCTGCTGCTGTATGAGATGAAATGCAGTATGGGCAACCATTTGTAACGCTGACAGCAATGTAGATTAACTCGCGGGTCAGGGGATCTAGTTCTCCCGGAGCCGTCATCACCTCCTTCACATTCTGCCAGGTACGTTGCAGGGTAGGCGGATGGTTGGCGATCGCTTTCCAAAAGTTGTTGATGTACTCGATTTTGCGTGTCGCACGAATGTCGTCATACACTGCGCGTACTTCATCATTTGCGTCTTCGTATTCAATCAAATGGCCCATAGTTGCAATAATGGTGAGAGCGTGAAAAGCACGCTTTTCATAGTTGAGAAAACCGCAAAACATTCTGCATTTTTGCGATCGTTCTTTACGATGACGCGATCGCTGCAACTGTTGCTAGACCGACTTCAGTTGCGCTGGGTACTTCAATCAATTGCCCTGTTTTCACATCATAAATAAAGCCATAAATCGGAATAGTTGGTGGCACAAGGGGATGGTTGCGAATTCGTTTTACATCCACAAACACGCTTTCTGCCAAATCTTTGAACGTTAACCAATCCACAAATTCACCTTCCGTCGAACCTGGACTTTGCCCAACATCTCGCCAACCGTTTTCGTTAATTAAGGCGGTTTCCAGGCTATTTGTCAATAATTCCCGGATGATGCTGTCGGTAAAGAGTTGCATCCCACAGTCCGTATGGTGAATAACGAACCATTCAACAGTTCCCAATAGCTTGTAAGATATTACGAGCGATCGAATTGCGTCATCGCTTGCCCGTCCTCCAGCGTTACGGATGACATGGGCATCCCCTTCTGCCAGCCCAGCATATTTGGCAGGATCGAGGCGAGCGTCCATGCAGGTCAGAATGGCAAAGCGACGACCAGGAGGCAGGGGCAAATTGGCTTTGTCACCAAAGGCGGCAGCATATTCCTGGTTAGCAGACAGCACTTCTTGCAGAACTTGACTCATGCTTGAATTTTCCTGAATAGTTGAGCGATGATTGCAGGTGACAACAAAATACGGTATATCGATAAGTAAACCGTATTTTAGCAAATGTTGCCGTTATTGAAATGTTCCAGAGATACCTTTTGGATTTTGACGGCAGTTATGGCAGCCCATGACCAGATTCTGAAGCGATCGCCAAAATACCGTCGATCTGGGTTGTCGGTCAGTTAATGAGTGTGACAACTTCAAATACCGAAAATACTGACAAGCCGAACTCTTCTATTTGATGTTGATGTGGTTCCGACAATACTGATGATTTCTGATACTCCAACAACGATCGCGCGCGACCGTCGGTGCTGGCTTTAGTGGTTCTCTAGTAGCGACTCACCTGTTAAAAACAGCCCACCGCCCCTTGCTAATCAAGCTGATTGAGCGCGATCGCCATATTGGCAAGGGAGTTGCCCATACCACCACCAACAGTCGAGTTGGTCATTATAACTATTGATCTTGAGTGTGCCTTGCTGTAAGATAAATCGAATACTACGGTAAACCGATTGATTTATCGTATAAATTACGTAAGTCCTAATTAAGCGAGACATTCAGCAAGGAGTTGAGGAGACCAATCATGAGCAAATGGTTTGCCATTGCCAGACGTAGGTTACTGCTATTTTTTATTTCTGGGCTGTTTCTAGCGGTATTAGTCAATGCCTGTAATTCTTCCTCTCCTGGAACTAACACTACAGCAGCATCTCCAGGCTCATCTCCTACGGCAGTTCCTACGGTAGTACGTTTAGATTATGCCTACTACAATCCTGTCAGTCTCGTACTCAAAGAAAAAGGCTGGCTAGAAGAAGACTTAGCCAAAGCCAATATCAAAGTCGAATGGGTTCTCAGTCAAGGTAGTAACAAGGCATTAGAGTTTCTCAATGGCAGCAGCATTGACTTTGGCTCAACTTCTGGTGCTTCCGCACTGATTGCCAAAGCCAATGGCAATCCCATCAAATCTATTTACGTTTACTCTAAACCCGAATGGACGGCATTAGTAACTACTGCAAGTTCTTCCATTCAAAAAGTCACAGATTTAAAAGGTAAGAAAGTTGCAGCAACGCGCGGAACAGATCCGTTTATTTTCTTATTGCGTGCCTTGGATCGAGTCGGTTTAACTGCCAAAGATGTAGAAATTGTGCCTTTGCCCCATGCTGACGGTAAAGCTGCCCTTGAGAAAGGCGATGTGGATGCCTGGGCTGGCCTCGATCCATTTATGGCACAGACAGAAGTAGAAAAAGGCTCGAAACTCTTCTTCCGCGATACTAAACTAATTAGCCAAGGCTTTTTGAATGTCCGCGAGGCATTTGCTAAACAATATCCTGAACAAGTTAGTCAAGTGCTCACCGCCTATGAGAAGGCACGGAAATGGGCGATCGCAAATCCCAGCGAACTCAAGCAAGTGGTGATTAAAGCATCGAAGTTGACAGAAGCAGTAGCAACTAAACAATTAGAGGAGCGAACCAATCTCTCAAACTCATCGATTGGTGACGAACAAAAAGCCGTTATTAGTGCTGCCGGAGATGTCTTGAAAAAAAGCGGCGTGATTGAGAAATCCGTTGACGTGACTACAGTAGTTAACGATTTAATCGATCCGCAATATGTAGCAAAGATTGCCAAATCCTAAGTAAAAAACATCTGCTTTGGATATATAGCGATTCTTAAACAAGTGAGGTACGTAGTTGGGCTTTAGCCCTCTTAATTGTGCTTATGTAGTAGGTGAGGTAAGCTGTTGAACCTTTAAAACAGATTGTAGGGTGCGTCAGTCCGAAGTGTTTCCCGTTTAAGCGTAAGTCTTGTAGCTGACGCACCTACTTACTTCGTTAGCGATCTAAATGCGTAACAGCTTACGGGAGCATCTCATATTTGTAAAAAGACTTCTTTTGACTCCTTCTTTCTTCCTCTTTCCTCCTGTCTCCTGTCTCCTGCCTCCTACCTCCAATTTCTAGCTTGGCTGCAAAAGTGAGATGCTCCCCAGCTTACGCTTCCAGCAATTAGCAATTAGCCATTAGCAATTAGCCATTAGCAATAAGTTATGGAACAAAGACTTGCGATCGCAATACCAAGGGCGCAAACAGGTAATATCTGGCAATTCCTCAGTCGTCTGGGCAGAATAAAAGGCTTGCTCTTGCCAGTCTTTCTCTTAATATTCTGGGAAAGTCTGTCTAGGTTTGGTTTGGTTGCTCCTAACTTGTTACCTGCTCCCTCAACTGTTCTCAAAACAGTATGGGAACTCGGTGCAGCAGGGGAACTATGGCAACACATCGGCATTACACTCTATCGAGTCTTTGTTGGCTTCCTAATTGGTACATTTTTTGCCACTATTCTAGGAGGATTAACAGGCTATTCTGGCCTAATTCACGATTTACTCGACCCACTTTTGCAGTCACTCCGTAACATTCCTTCCCTCGCATGGGTGCCCCTATTCATCCTTTGGATGGGAATTCATGAGCCTTCCAAAATTGCTCTGATCGCCGTTGGAGTCTTCTTCCCCGTTTACTTAAATCTGATGAGCGGCATTCACAATGTCGATCGCAAATTGGTTGAAGTTGGCAAAATTTATAGACTTAACGATTGGCAGCTTATCAGCCGTGTATTCTTGCCCGCGACATTGCCTGCCTACATCGTCGGTTTGCGAAGTGGCTTGGGTTTGGGCTGGATGTTTGTCGTGGCGGCTGAATTGATGGGAGCCAGTCAGGGCTTAGGCTTCTTATTAATCGACGGGCAAGCGACTGGACGACCGGCCATCACCCTTGCTAGCATTCTCCTGTTTGCTATTTGCGGAAAAGTGACTGACTCAGCGATCGGCTTTGGATCGCATTGGCTACTCCATTGGCAGGATGTTTACGCTTCCAACCATTAGTTCAAAGCCTTTGTTTCAAGCATTCATTCAAAGCGCCAAGGAGGAAATATATATGCTACTCATCGAAGGACTACATAAGCGATTTAAAAATGGCTTTGTAGGGTTGGAGTCTATTGATTTAACTGTGAATCGTAGCGAGATTGTGAGTTTAATCGGTACGAGTGGTTGCGGCAAAAGTACACTTTTACGAATCGTTGCTGGATTAGATTTGCCAACTTATGGAGATGTGCGAATTGACAATATTCGCATTGACAAACCTCATCCCGAAATTGGTGTAATCTTTCAAGAACCTCGCCTGATGCCTTGGTTAACCGTCTGGGAAAATGTGCAGTTTGGTTTGCATCATTTACCGAAGGATGAACGCAAGGCACGGGCAAGTGATGCTCTAGTTAAGGTTGGATTACAAGATTTTGCTCGTTTGCTGCCGCGCCAATTATCAGGAGGAATGGCTCAACGGGTGGCGATCGCCCGTGCCCTTGTGACTAATCCTTCTATTTTATTGCTAGACGAACCCTTTAGCGCTCTGGATTCCTTTACTAGAATGCAATTACAGGATCGTCTGTTAGAAATTTGGCAATCCGATCGCCAAACCATGATTCTTGTCACCCATGATGTTGAAGAAGCACTGATTTTAAGCGATCGCGCGATCGTCATGCGTGGCAATCCTGGACGCATCCATCTCGAGCTAAATATCGATCTTCCCCGTCCCCGCAGGCGTACCGATCGCGATTTGCAATATTGGAAAGAAAAGTTGTTAAGTACCTTGGATTTATCCAATACGCCAACTGTTCCTTTAGAGGTTTAAATCCCAACTTGACTTAAATTATGACTACTAAATTACTTCCAAACTACGATCCTACGCTTTTTCAAGGAGCGATTTCTTATTACTTGCAATATCGACCGCGCTACCCAAAGGCTCTTTACGATTTAATCTCACAGAAATTTCAATTAGATGGCCAAGGCAAGCTTCTCGATCTCGGCTGTGGGATTGGCTTGGTAGCGATCGCCTTACACGATCGATTTCAATCTGTTTTAGGTATCGATCCAGATCCAGAAATGCTCGAAGTTGCCAAGCAAGAAGCTAAACTGGCTCAGGCTTCAAATATCACTTGGGTAAGGGATTTAGCAGAAAATATTTCCCCGGCAATTGGTACATTTTCCCTTGTCACCATTGGTCGTGCTTTTCATTGGATGGATCAAGAATTGGTGCTACAGCGTAGCTACGATCTGCTCGATCGCACCAGTAACCCTAATACGGGGATAGTCATTATTCAAACTGAAAAAGATATTTGGTCGAATGAATCTGTTTGGGCACAAAATGTGCTAGCTACGATCAAACGGTGGCTAGGAGAAGAGCGGCGTGTGGGTTCTAGTAGCGTTCCTTTGCTCTACAAGTCTGATTTAGAAGTTTTGGACCGATCGCCATTCGCGCGGATCGAGCGCCATAATATTGACTTTCAAAAACAATGGACGATCGATAATTTTATTGGTTATCTCTACTCCACCGCTTACTGCCGTCGTGATTACTTTAATGGCGATACTTCTGTATTTGAAGCGGAAATTAAAGCAGCAATTCTCAGTGCTGAACCTTCAGGTCAGTTTGTTGAAGATGTACCTATTTCTGTTTACTTTGGTTTTAAGGACTGACCAACCTATAGGAATCCTAAATCCTTTGTACCTCATTACTTCCCTCAATTTTGGATCGTCAATATGAAAATATCCCTTGTAGACTCGAAAAGCACAACACAGCAAGACAGCAAGCAAGATTATGTAGCGATCGCGCGATCGCTTGCTCAAGAATTTGCTGCTACTGCCATCGAACGCGATCGTCTTGGCGGTACGCCAAAGTATGAACGCGATCGCCTTCGTTCTAGCGGTTTGCTCGGTTTGATTATTCCTAAAGAATATGGCGGTATTGGCGAAACGTGGATTACTGCACTCCAAATTTCCCGCGAGTTGGCAAAGGCTGATAGTTCTCTAGCTCATGTTTACTCCTATCACCATTTAGGGGTAGTTATCCCGCATCTTTTTGGCACGGAGGAACACAAGGCACAGTTCTACAAAGATACAATGACAAACAATTGGTTCTGGTGCAATGCTCTCAATCCTCTCGATCGCCGTGCGACTTTAACTCCTGATGGTATAGGCTTTTTACTGAATGGTACAAAAAGCTTTTGTTCTGGCTCTAAAGATTCAGATATCTTACCCATCACTGCGGTTCGTCAAGATACCTCGGAACTCACGATTATTGTAATTCCCACTCGAAGAGAGGGTGTAAAAATCCATGACGATTGGGATAATATCGGGCAACGTCAAACTGATAGCGGTAGTATTAGTTTCGACCAAGTGCGCGTTTATGAGTCGGAAGTATTTGGCGATCGCACCCGTGCTGATATTCCTTTCCGTACTTTACGAGCTTGTTTGACGCAAATAAATCTTGCCCATATTTATCTGGGTATTGCCGAAGGAGCATTTGATGCTGCTAAAGACTATACCCGCACCCAAGGACGACCTTGGTTGACTTCCACTGCTCCTAGTGTGACGGAAGATCCCTACATTCTCAAGCACTACGGAGAAATGTGGGTCGATTTGCAAGCAGTTAGCAGTTTGACGGATCGAGCCGCCGCCATTCTGCAAGCAGCTTGGGAAAAAGGCATAGATTTAACAACAGAAGAACGTGGAAAATGCGCGATCGCGATCGCAACGGCCAAAATTGCTGCCACCAAAATAGGTTTAGATGTGACAACTCGCATTTTTGAAGTGATGGGGGCGCGTGCTACCACCAGTAAATATGGTTTCGATCGCTACTGGCGCAATCTGAGAACGTTTACGCTACATGATTCTGTTGACTATAAAATTCACGATCTGGGTAACTGGGTACTCAACGATCAGCTCCCTAATCCCAGCTTTTATACGTAAAAATCATCCTTCAAAAAGGATGTTTTATCTTCAATTTTTCTCCAGAAACTTGGTTGATGGACGGAGAGCATCCCGAATTTGTACAGTATTTACGCAACTGCACAATTACTAAGGTGCTCTACTACGATCGAACCCTAACGACTCGTTCAATCGCTGCGTCTGACGCACCCTACAAAATCGGGAGGCTACCTGATGGACTGAAGTGCTGTAACCATGAGCGATCGCACCCCAAAATCTTAACCTCCGAAAGTAAATAACTATTAACTCCGGTAAAAGTATCGACATACAGTAGTATACTGCCAATAAAGTTACTCTCAATCCCTTTCTTATTGATATTTATGTGGATTAAGTTCTCAGAAACCCAGCCTTTAAGCATTTTGACTTACTACCGCCAAAATTTCCTTTCTCCAAGAGGTGGCAGTCTTTCCCTGCTGTTTGCAACCGGACTCGGATTGACTCTGGGAGTAACAGCTTGTGCTTCCAGCGCTAGCACAACGGACACAGCCAATAAACCCACCACCCCAACCAACAGTGCCGCACCTGCAAAAAGCGTTACTGTTAACATCGGCTTCCAAAAATCGGCTACTGTTCTCAACGCCCTCAAAACCAAAGGCGACTTAGAAAAAGCCTTAGCCGCCTCCAAATCTTCTGTAAAATTTGTAGAATTTCCGGCTGGGCCACCATTATTAGAAGGAATGAATGCAGGCAGTATTGACTTCGGCTACACAGGAGAAGCGCCGCCAGTTTTTGCTCAAGCTGCCGGAACGCCATTAGTTTATGTTGCTTACGAAACATCCAATCCTCAGTCTGAAGGGATTGTGGTTCCCAAGGATTCACCCATACAAACTATTGCCGATCTGAAAGGCAAAAAAGTTGCTTTTGCCAAAGGATCTAACACCAATTACTTCATAGTTAAAGCCTTAGAATCGGCGGGACTTAAATACAGCGACATCACTCCAGTTTTTCTCAAACCAGCAGATGCACGGGCGGCTTTTGAAGGCGGAAATGTAGATGCTTGGGCAATTTGGGACCCGTATTTAGCAGCAGCAGAAAAAACCGCAGGCGCACGATTGATCGAAGATGCCACAGGAATTGCTGCGAATCGAGGTTACTATCTCGCTCGTAAGGCTTTTGTTGACGAACATCCTGAGATTTTGAAACTCATTTTAGATGAGGTAAAAAAGGTAGATAAATGGGCGGCGGGCAATCCAGTAGAAGTTGCTAAATTTTTGGAGACGCAATTAGGAATAGAAGCTTCCGTCTTAGAAGTGTCAGAAAAGCGACGTAAGTATGGCGTTTCTCCCCTGACGGATGAAGAGATAGCCGGACAGCAGCAAATTGCTGATACTTTCCATAAATTGGAGCTTATTCCTAAGCCAGTTCAGGTTAAAGAAATCGTGTTGAAAGATAGTAAGTAGAGTCATTAGCAAGGGGAAAGGAACGTGAATACTCAATGGATAAAAACCGATGTGTTGGTAATTGGTGGCGGTACGGCTGGCACGATGGCTGGCATCAAAGCTAAACAGGCAAATCCTGATAGCGAAGTGCTAATTTTAGAAAAAGCAAATATTCGCAGAAGTGGTGCGATCGCCATGGGAATGGATGGCGTAAATACTGCTGTCATTCCCGGGCATTCCACACCCGAACAGTACGTCCGCGAAATTACCCTTGCTAATGACGGTATCCTCAACCAAAAAGCTGTTTATCAAACCGGAAAATTAGGCTATGAAGTCATCCAAGAGTTAGAAACTTGGGGAGTAAAATTTCAGAAAGATGCTCAGGGGAACTACGACTTAAAACAAGTCCACCGCGTCGGCAAATATGTGTTACCAATGCCCGAAGGTAAAGACCTCAAACAAATTTTAACTCGACAGGTGAAACGCCATAAAGTTAAAGTTACCAATCGAGTCATGGCAACCCGCGTTTTAGTACAAAAAGGACGCGCTACTGGAGCCGTTGGCTTTGACGTGCGAAATGGCGATTTTGTAGTAATTCAAGCCAAAGCTGTCATACTTTCTACAGGTGCTTGCGGCCGTTTAGGACTACCAGATTCTGGCTACCTTTATGGAACCTATGAAAATCCGACTAATGCCGGAGATGGCTATTCAATGGCTTACCATGCCGGCGCAGAACTTAGTAACATTGAGTGCTTTCAAGTCAACCCGTTAATTAAAGATTATAACGGCCCTGCTTGCGCTTATGTTGCCGGCCCCTTTGGCGCTCATACTGCTAATGCCGAAGGTCATCGCTTCATTAGTTGCGATTATTGGAGCGGTCAAATGATGCTGGAAATCTGGAAGGAGTTAAACTCTGGCAAAGGGCCGATTCAATTAAAAATGACTCATCTTGATGAGGATACTATTGCTGAAATTGAGTCAATTCTTTGGTCGAATGAGCGGCCGAGTCGAGGCAGATTTCATGAAGGGAGAGGGGAAAATTATCGCTCTCACGGCGTGGAGATGCACATTTCCGAAATAGGGCTATGCAGCGGCCACAGCGCCTCTGGTGTTTGGGTGAATGAAAAGGCAGAAACAACTGTACCGGGACTCTATGCAGCCGGAGATATGGCCAGCGTTCCTCATAATTATATGATCGGCGCGTTTGTGTTTGGCAGAATAGCAGGAACTAATGCCATTGATTACATTCAAGATTTAGATTATATCGAGCCGGATGCGGAATTTCTGGAAGCAGAGAAAGCACGGATTTATGCACCTCTAAATCTGCCGAATGGAATACCTCACACGCAAGTAGAATATAAGTTGCGGCGTTTGGTAAATGATTATTTACAGCCGCCAAAAGTAGGGAATAAACTGGAAATTGGGCTGAATAATTTTGTCCGCTATCACGACACCTTAGAGGAAATGGGTGCTCGCGATGCCCATGAGTTAATGCGCTGCATGGAAGTTCACTTTATTCGCGATTGTGCGGAGATGGCCGCGAGGGCTTCTTTATATCGCCGCGAGACTCGTTGGGGGCTTTATCATTATCGATTAGATTACCCTGAAAAGAATAATGAAGAGTGGTTTTGCCATGTTAATTTGAAAAAAGAAGACTCGGGAGAAATGAGATTGTTTAAGCGTCCAGTTGAACCTTATATTGTGGAGGTGGATTTGCATAAAGAGGATTATGATGTTGTCGCTCGTTGAGTTATTATAGAGAGCGAACATTTATTTCACCTTACATCTTGCACGATTCTCCTGAACAGGCTTTCCGGCCTGTTCCACAAAATTAATTTTCTTGTGGGGTGGGCCTCCTGCCCGCCCGTGAAAGGTCTATTAACAATTACAACTAACTATGGCTTTAATTACACAACGAGTTGATGTTCCCGTCACTGTAGATGAGTCTAAGTGTTTGGAAAAATGCCATGTCTGCATTGATGTTTGTCCTTTGGATGTATTAGCCAAAAATCCAGAAACAGGCAAAGCTTACATGAAATACGATGAATGTTGGTTTTGCTTACCCTGTGAAAAAGAATGTCCAACTAATGCAATTACGGTGAAAATACCTTTCTTGTTGCGCTAATTTTGTTCTACTTTGTAGGAATTGTAAAACATGAATGCTGAGATTGATAGCGAATTAAATCAATGGTTAGAAATGTTGCGATCGCCCGATCTCAGCGATCGCCTCGTTGCTGTTAAAAATCTACAATATTTGGGCGATGAAGAAGCTACAAATGCCCTACTTCTTGCCCTATCCGATGACAGCATTGCCGTTCAAAAAATTGCCATATCTGCCCTTTGGGAAATTGGCAACCCTGTCGCTATTCCCGCTTTAATCGAGTGTCTAGGTTCCGCCGATATCGATATTCGCCAAGAAGCATTATCGGCTTTGAATGAATTAGTTTCACCCACTGACTTACAGCAACTCCTAGATGCCCTTCACCGCGACAATGTTAATATCCAACTCAATATCTTAACTTTGTTAAGGAAGATTCACGATGCTCAATCTTTACCAGATATTTTACCATTTTTTGCCTCAAAAGTTCCTGAATTGAGAGCGGCAGCGGTAACTACTCTCAGCTATCTCAATCAGGTGGAAAAATGCCCCCAAGCTTTAGCTCTAATATCTGATGCAGATGTCAATGTTCGTCGGGCGACAGCTTTAACTTTAGGACATTTAACAGATCCAGAAATTATCTTTATTTTGTGTCAAACCCTCAAAAGCGATACTGACTGGCAAGTGCGACGAAATGCGGCTAAATCTTTGACAATTCATGCCGATTCTGCGGCAATTTCTGCACTGGAAACGGCGGTAAGTGACGAACACTGGCAAGTCCGCAAATTCGCGTTACAAGCTTTGCAAAAAGTGCCCGATGAACGAGTGCTACCTGCTTTAATTAGAGCCTTGGCTGATGAATATTCAGATGTGCGAAAAGAAGCCGCGATCGCCCTCGGTAATCTTAGCAATCCTGCGGCGATGAATGCGCTACAGCAATCCCTCGACGATCCCGATAAAGAAGTCTCTATCTTTTCTGAAAGAGCAATTCAAAAAATTCAAAAATTACTGCAAAATTCCCCCAATGCTTAATTCTTCCTCCTTACCAAAAACTGACTCACATCTACCCTCAGAAAACCCCGATATTTTGGGAGAATTGCGACAGCAAGAAGTTGTAAACTATCTCAAACAAGTCATCGAACCCTCCCTCAAAAATGATATCATCAGTTTGGGAATGGTGCGAAATTTGCGAATTGTTGATGATTACATTTATTTGCGCCTTTATATTGGTTCGCATCAGCAAGACTTACAAGCAAAGATTGAATCTATTTTATCACCTATAAACTGGTGCAAAAAAACTTATATTCAAATTTGCACTATAGCCAACGTGCGAACTACCTTAGCTATTTCTAGCGGTAAAGGGGGAGTCGGAAAATCTACAACTGCCGTCAACTTAGCCGCCGCTTTAAAATTACAAGGGGCAAAAGTAGGCTTACTAGATGCTGATGTTTATGGCCCGAATATTCCTCAAATGTTAGGCTTAGGACAAGCAGATATCGAGACAGTTAATACTGCCAAAGGTCAGAAATTTTTACCCTTGGAAGCCCAGGGAATTAAACTGATGTCTGTGGGTTTACTAGCCGAACCAGAACGCCCTTTAGCATGGCGCGGCCCCGTTCTCCACAAAATTATTACTCAGTTTATTCAAGACGTAGAATGGGGCGAATTAGATTATTTATTAATTGATTTACCCCCAGGAACCGGAGATGCTCAAATTACCATTGTGCAAGAAAGTCCGATTTGTGGAGTGATACTTGTTACTACGCCGCAACAAATATCTATTTCCGATGTTCGTCGCAATATTTATATGTTTCGTCAGGTTGGGGTTCCGGTTCTTGGCATTATTGAAAATATGAGTTATTTAATTTGCGATCGCGATTCACAACCGCTGCAAATTTTTGGTAGTGGCGGCGGTAAACAACTAGCAGAAGAACTTCAAGCGCCCCTTCTTGCCCAAATTCCTATAGATCCGCGCATCTGTGCGGGCGGTGATACAGGAAAACCGCTAACAATTGCAGATCCAAACTCGGCGGTATCTCAGATTTTTATGCAGATAGCCGCAGGACTAGATGCTACTTTTTCTCCTGCGATCGCTACCGATCTACAGCTATTTTCCGGTGAGTGAGATACAGATAAACTTGGTAATCTCCCAACTTTTGCCCTGCAAGGATTTTCGGTATTTTTTTGAGACAATTTAGCACAGTAAGTACGGAAGACCCAATTATTTAGACACAAGTTCATTTTGCAAGGATGCTTGCAACAAATAACGACACCCATCAAGGCAATATTGTAAGCGCTCAGGGTTATCGTATAAGCGTCCTAGCAATAATGCCCCCTCGATCGCACTCAAAAGCTGTTGTGCCAGTCGTTCAGGATCGATCTCTGGCTTAAGTTGAGCGCGGCCAGCAAACAGCAAACTAGCTATTTCCTGCTGCCACTCATCAAAAACCTGGATCAGATGTTGACGAAATGTAGGGTCATGTTCCACTAGCTCTACAATCAAATTACCAAGAAAACAGCCAGCACAAGGTTTTTCAGCTTGATGAATGGTTTCTAAGCGATCGATCATTAGAAAAAGTTGGGCGATCGCATCAGTCTGAATTTCACCAAACAGTATAGACTTTAGCTTGCTCCACTTCCAGTCAATTAGAGCATGACCTAGCTCATCTTTCGAGGCAAAATAGTTATAGAAACTACCAGAAGAAATACCACTATGGGTTAGCAACTCTTTCAACCCAGTTGAGTGAAATCCTTGGCGGTGAATCAAATCTAAAACAGCAGACAATATATCTTCACGAGTACGTTTGAGGTTGACCATTAACACAAGAAATCTCGACAGCAAGAGTATCCTAACCTTTAATTAAGACTGATGAGTCCATTGCTGATAAGCAAATCTTAGCGCACTATCTAAACCATAACCAATGACACCAATAATTAAAATTACAGCCATTAGTTCTGAATAAGACAGGCGATCGCGCGTATCCAGAATATAATACCCCAACCCCGCACTGACACCGAGCATTTCCGCTGGAACCAGCACCATCCAAATAATACCAATTGCCAAGCGCACGCCAGTTAACAGGTGGGGCACAATCGCTGGAATAATCACCCCAGCAATTGTTTCCCAACGGGTGGCACAAAGACTTTGGGAAAGTAATAACCATCGTGGATTGACGGCTAATACGCCTGCGGTTGTGTTTAATACCAGCGGCCAGATCGCGGCGATCGTTAGTAGGAAATAAACAGGCAGATCGCCAATGCCTAAAACCATAACTGCCAGAGGCATCCAAGACAAGGGGGAAATCATCCGAATAAACTGGAACAGAGCAGAAGTAGTTTGCTCTAAAGGGCGAGACAAACCCAATACCACCCCCAGGGGCACCCCGATCGCGATCGCCACCGATAACCCCACCAACATCCGCCGCAAACTGGTTGTGATATGGGGAACGATCGCACCTGTGCCAAATAGCTGTATTAGGGCAACGACAGTTCGCTCTGGGGAAAAATCAGCTACAGTCGGATCGCTGTGCCAAAGTGGAGTTGTCAACACCCACCAGATTAGGGAACCACCGAGAAGCCCTGCTAGGGGTAGAGGAAACTTAAGCTTGAAAGATGATTTCAGAGGAGTAAGAGTGGATGTCATAAATTTAATTTAGATGGTTAGATGGCGATCGTCTCAGAGCGAGAGAAGTTATCCTGTAAACCAAAAGTCTTTAATCCACCAACCTGTTGTATCGCTTGTTTAACGAAGGAATCATCTACCAAATCTTTGGCAACCTCCTTCGGATCGAGCGCTTGCAAAAAAGCCATATCTCCCTCAACCTGAGTATCTTTCAACAACCGCACCAATTCTTCTGTATAAGAAGGAAAAGGATAGGGCTGGAAATCAATGCGATTAATGTCCCAGTCAGGATGCACAATAGCGCCCTGCTTGCCGTACACCTCTTTTTCGTAGTAAGTCAGGGTACGTTTCAGTACAGGTAAAGGATGGGGTGTATATTTGCCGCTACCATCTTTTGATAAAATCTGGGCTGTTTCTTCGCGATTGTCTCGAATCCATGCCTGAGCTTTAACAATCGCATTAACCACACTCTGCGTCCATTCTTGACGTTGGGTAATATCTTCTTCATGCAGAAAGACAACGCAGCAAGCATGATTCTTCCAGACATCTCCCGTAAAGCGGAGAATTTTACCGGTTTTCAGGTTTTCAGCCGCCGCATTAAAAGGTTCTGCCACAATGTAACCCCCGATCGCTTTATTTGCTAATGCTGACACCATATCCGGCGGGGGAAGCACGACCAAATTCACTTCATTGGCGGCTAATTCTGCATCTTTTGGTTTTCGGGTAACTATCAATCCCTCCTTCTTCAGCACTTGTTGCAAAACAACGTTATGGATGGAGTACCAGAAGGGAATCGCGATCGTTTTCCCACCCAAATCTCTCACCGTTTCTACTTCAGGCAAAACTGTAAGCGCCGATCCGTTAACGTGGTTCCAAGCCACAACCTTAGCGGGAAATTTGCGCCCATAACGTAGCGATACCGTGATGGGTGATAGCACATGAACTACATTCACCTGACGGGCGAGAAACGCTTCTACCACTTGCGCCCAAGAGCGAAACAGGCGCGGTGGTTCAGCCGTTAAGCCCTCTGCTTCATACAGCTTTTTAGCGTGGGCAATTAGCAAGGGGGCTGCATCAGTAATCGGTAGATAGCCAATCTTTACTGGTTGGTCAGCGCTGGATTTGCTAGGAGTCGGGCTAGCACTATTCCCTGCTTGGGGTGTGGTTGATTGGCAACCATTGGCTGCTAAAGTTAAACCTAGAGAAGTAGAAAATAGAGCCGTCATTTTCAGAAAATCGCGCCGACTCATACCGCAGCAGGCACAGACATTAGGCAATGTCATAATTTAGTCTCCTATGAAAGCATGAGGAAGATTGGCAGATGTATCCATCACGGTGGATAAAGCCTCTAAGATGGTGAAACGAGTTTCAGTTAGGGTATGGGCTTGCTGAAATCGGGGTTTAGGTTGCGTGATGTCCCAAGTTTGGTAAATTCGCCCTGGATGTCGCGCCATTAATACGACGCGATCGCCTAGTAGTAGCGCTTCGTCAATATCGTGTGTCACCATCAAAACTGTTGTTTGTTGTTGGGTAATGATTTGCAACAGCAAAGCTTGCATATCCAACCGAGTAATTGCATCTAGGGCGCTGAAGGGTTCGTCCAGTAGCAGCAGTTGGGGGCGACGGGCCAGTGTTCTTGCTAGTGCTACCCGCTGCGCCATCCCCCCCGACAACTGATGTGGATAACTGCGCTCAAACCCCTGTAATCCCACCTGGGCGATCGCGACTGCAATGCGCGATCGCAGTTCTGGCTTTGTTAGCGATCGCATCTGTTTTAGCCTCAGTCCAAAAGCAATATTCTGGGCGACAGTAAGCCAAGGTAACAGACAAGGATCTTGAAACACAACGCCTACTTGAGGATGACTTTTACGGACTGGAATGCCGTGCAGGTATATTTCACCGCGATCGGCTGTCTGCAAACCTGCGATCGTTGCTAGCAGGGAGGACTTACCACACCCACTCGCACCCAGCAAACAAACGACTTCACCAGAGTGAACCTGTAAGTCAATACCATCGAATGCAGTCAAATACCCTTGGCGAGTTTTGTACTGCTTCTGCAAATTTTGGACTGAAAGCAGAGGAGTCACCCGATCTTGCCAAGTTTCATTTGTGAGTGATGCAATAGAAGGTTTGCTCATATCCGTTAGAGGAAAGGGGATGGGGGAGATG
>NZ_JADEWT010000086.1 GCF_015207505.1 Tychonema sp. LEGE 06208 | reverse complement strand
CCACAGACATCTTAGAAGTCGAAGATTTGGGAACCGGCGAAAACGAATGGGGCACAGTCAAAATTTTTAAAGTGTTCAAACACAGCCACAATCCCGATTTACTTCGCTGCTTCCAGCAAGAAGCGCGAGTGTTAATTTGGCTGGGGGGAAAAGCCGGAGTTCCCCAAGTTGAACCAGACGGTTATTTCCAAATTAAACTCGCCAACAATTCCCAGAAATTGTGTTGTTTGGCGATGGAAAAAATCGATGGAGTAAACTTGACAGAATTCTTAACTACAAACCAACAGGTTTCTCAAACACTCGCCGTTGATTGGCTGCAACAAATACTCCATATTTTGCAAAAAATACACAAATATCATCTCGTACATCGGGATATTAAGCCATCTAACTTGATGCTAGAACCCGATGGGAAATTGAGATTAATTGACTTCGGCTGCGCCACCGAAGCAGACACAGATACTACACCCATCGGTTCTGCTGGGTACTCCGCGCCTGAACAAATTGCCGGAAAACCAGAAGTGCGATCGGACTTTTTTGCCCTAGGGCGTACTTTTGTACATTTATTAACAGGCTTAAACCCGATCGACTTTCCCGTCAATCAAAAAACTGGTAAAATCAACTGGAAAAACCAGGCCGTAGATGTCGATCGGTCCTTTGTAGACTCGATCGACGAATTGATGGAACCGCTACCAGAAAACCGACCGGAAAATACCCAAGCTATTTTAGAAAAACTCAAAAATATAGAGTTTTTGATGACCTCCACAGAACCAAAGTAATAATTCCCGATTCCCGATTCCCGATTCCCGATTCCCGATTCCCCAATCAATAAATCTGTTCCAACTTGCGAAAATCTCGCTCAACTTCCGCCCACAAAGCCCGATTGTGAGGGTCAGTTTTTACAGCCTTTTTCAAATAAATTCTCGCCTTATCAACCTGCTTTTCCCCGATCAAATGCCTTCCCCAGCGCTGATAGGCGATCGCCTGCCACTGGCGCACCTCCCGATCTTCGGGCACCCGCTGCGCCAAACCCTCAATCAGGGCGATCGCCCGCGGGAACCTCTGATATTTCAGCAACTGCTGCAACTGAAAATAAGCATCTTGCTTTAACTTTTGTTCCGCCGCCGACAGATCCGGGCTATCTGGAGTCGGTTGCTGTTTCCGAGTCACCTTAACTGTCTGCGATCGATCTTTCACCGCTGCAGCGGGCGGTGTCGGAGTAGGCGGTACTGTTGAACTAGCAGTTGTTGACTCCGCAACATCGGCGGGGGCTATATTTACCAGGAACTTATAAGCCTCAGTAATAGCAATAAACTTATTCTTAGCCTGTTCGTTTCCCGGATTCACATCCGGGTGATACTGTCTGGCTAACTTTCGATAAGAACTCTTAACTTGCGATAAACTCGCACCAGACCTGAGTCCTAACTGTCGGTAATAATCTGCAGTATCCATTTAGCATGAACGATCGTTGATAATACAATTAAATATGGCAGAATCCTTAAATGTAAAGATTCTGCCAAAATTTACCGAAAAACTGGGTGTAGTGCGAGGTAGTGTAGCGAAAAAATCGCTTACGGACGATCTTCGACTACTCTGTCAATCAAGCCGTATTCCTTGGCTTCCTCAGCGGACATGAAATAGTCGCGATCCATGTCTTTCTCGATTTTCTCGATCGGCTGTCCGGTATTTTTAGCATAAATACCGTTGAGTTGGTGGCGCAAGCGCAGAATCTCCTTCGCTTCAATCTGAATGTCCGTTGCTTGTCCCCGCGTGCCCCCAGAAGGTTGGTGAATCATAATCCGCGAGTGAGGCAAAGCCAACCGTTTCCCCTTCGTACCTGCAGCTAGCAGGAAAGAACCCATCGAAGCAGCCAAGCCCACACAAATCGTCACCACGTCGGATTTAATGTGCTGCATGGTATCAAAAATAGCCATGCCTGCCGACACCATCCCGCCGGGGGAATTGATGTACAAAATGATATCCTTACCCGAATCTTCCGAATCCAGATACAGCATCACGGCGATAATTTGATTGGCAATTTCATCGTCAATATCTTTACCTAAGAAAATAATCCGTTCCCGGTAAAGGCGATCGTAGATATTAATCCACTGAGTATCATAACCACCAGGCATTTTGTAGGGGACTTTTGGCACACCTATAGGCATAATTCGGAACTCCGTTTAGTTGGTAATTGGTAATCGGGGATTTGGAAGTGATTGCTTGTTATTAGTTACTTGTTGTTAGTTACTTGTTATTAGTTACTTGTTATTAGTTACTTTCGACTTTTTGGTGATCGCAACCAATAACCCATAACCAATAACCAATAACCAATAACCAATAACCAATAACCAAATTAGATGACTCCAGCCGGCAGCGGTTTCGCCAATTCTTCCGAACTTTCTAGAACCCGATCGATCAAACCGTATTCTTTAGCTTCCTGCGGCGTCATGTACAGCAACCTATCCATATCTTTAGCAATCTTTTCGATCGGTTGACCAGTACAGTTTGCTAAAATATCCAGCATCGTCGCCTTATTTGCCAGCACTTCCTTCGCCCGAATTTGAATGTCGCTTGCTTGACCCCGCGTGTAAGCCTTGGGTTGGTGCAACACGATCGAAGCGTGCGGCAAACTAGCCCGAAAGCCCTTTGTACCGGCCGCTAACAGCATCGCAGCCATGCCCATTGCCGAACCGAGGCAAATCGTTTGCACGGGCGGCTTAATGTACCTGATCGTGTCGCAGATAGCGAAGGCTTCGGTTTCAAAGCCGACGGGTTCGCCGCTGTAACCAGAAGTGCCAGTCGAGTTGATATAGATTTTGATCGGCTTATCGGGGTCTTCGTACTGCAAATACAACAGTTGCGCGATAATCAGTTCTGTTACCGCAGGCACCAGAGGCATACCAAGATAAACGATCCGCTCCTTCAGCAACAGGGATGGCAAATCGGGTGGTGGCGTCCGAGAGTTGCCTTCCCCGTAGTATTGCGATTGCACAGCTTTAATTGGTGTGTTCATAAACCGAAATGTTGCCTGAACTGATGGAGCTATTCTTAAAGAAATAGTAACGCAATCTTTAGGTATCCCGCATGAAAGTTAGTTTGCTCCCGGTCTTAAACGACCCCAACCTTGACGCGATCGCGCCCTCAACCCAGCGCCAACTAGGGATTTCAGTGTCTGCGACGGCAAGTTCGATCGACTCCAGCGTACCCTTAAACCTGTGCCTGATTCTCGACCACAGCGGCTCGATGGGCGGACGGCCCTTGGAAACCGTCAAACAAGCCGCCGGACGGTTGCTCGACCGGTTGAAGCCCGGGGATCGCTTTTGCGCGGTGGCTTTCGATCACAAAGCCAAAGTCATCGTCCCCAACCAAATTGTGGGAGATCCTGCCAGCATTAAACGGCAAATTGAGAGATTGCGCCCGGCCGGCGGCACAGCAATTGATGAGGGCATTAAGTTAGGTATTGAAGAGTTGGGGAAAGGCAAAAAAGAAGCTATATCTCAGGCATTTCTGCTGACAGACGGCGAAAACGAACACGGCGACGACAGCCGCTGTTTGAAGTTGGCGAAACTGGCCGCCGAGTATAACATGACTTTAAATTCTCTGGGATTTGGCGATAACTGGAACCAGGATATTTTGGAGAAGATTGCTGATGCTGGCGGCGGTGCTCTGGCTCACATTCAGCGGCCCGAAGATGCGGTTGATGAGTTTGGTAAGCTGTTTACTCGCATCCAAGGTGTAGGTTTGACTAATGCTTATTTGCTATTTTCCCTGATGCCAAAAGTGCGGTTAGCCGAACTTAAACCGATCGCCCAAGTTGCTCCTGATACGATCGAATTACCGGTACAGCAAGAGGGCGATCGCTTTATGGTGCGCCTGGGAGATTTAATGAAGGATGTAGAGCGAGTAGTTTTGGCTAATATTTATATTGGACAGTTACCTGAAGGCAAACAGGCGATCGGGCAATTGCAAATTCGCTACGACGATCCGACTGTCGGTGAAGGTTTACTTTCCGATCCCGTTGCAGTTTCTGCTAATGTTCTAAAAGTTTATCAGCCGGCACTCAACCCGATGGTGCAGCAGCATATTTTAGCTTTGGCTAAGTACCGCCAAACTCAACTCGCCGAAACTAGATTACAACAGGGCGATCGCGCCGGTGCCGCCACAATGTTACAAACGGCGGCTAAAACTGCTCTGCAAATGGGCGATAAAAGTGCCGCCACAGTGCTGCAAACCTCAGCTACTCGCTTGCAGTCTGGTGAAGATTTGAGTGAGGCCGATCGCAAGAAAACTCGGATTGCTTCTAAAACAGTTCTTAAGTAGTGTAATTTGCGGTTAATTGCGATCGGCTCCATAGTTTGTAGTAAAGACTTTAGTCCTAATTGACTCAAAGTCACAGAGAAGACTGAAGTCCTTACTACGAATCGGTTTATAATGTTTGTACCACCTATTATAGAGTGCTTGTATGAGCCAGACAATATCTGATAAAGTACGCTGGACTACCGCTGATTTGGAACTATTGCCCGATAACGGCGATCGTTACGAACTTATTGATGGAGAGTTATTTGTGACTAGAGCACCGCATTGGGGTCATCAACGGGCTTGTGGCAGATTTTTTTCTGTGCTGGATACTTGGTCGATGTCTGCTGGTTTAGGACAAACTGCCATCAATCCGGGTCTGATTTTCACAGATGCTGACAACGTTATTCCTGATGTAGTTTGGGCCAGCAATGAACGCTTGGCTATCTTGCTAGACGAAGCCGGCCATTTAACCGCCGCCCCCGAGTTAGTTGTTGAAGTATTATCTGCTGGTACAGACAATGAAAGACGGGATAGAGATTTGAAAGTCAGACTTTATTCAGTGCGGGGAGTACAGGAATACTGGATTGCGAATTGGCGGTTGCAACAAATTGAGGTTTATCGCAGGGAACAAGCAAGTTTAAGGCTTGTTGCTACACTGTTGAGGAATGATGAATTGACATCGCCTTTGTTACCCGGTTTTAGTTGTTCTGTAGCTCAGATTTTTGCTTAGAATTATGAAATACTTTTACAGGGCGATCGCCCTTTGGGGATTTGTGACAGTTTTGGGTGGCATATCCCCTGCCATTTCTACTCAAAATTCACCAATACTCATCGTTCAAAATTCGGCAGAAGATTTATTTAACAGCGCCTTAGCCAAGTCAGAAGCAGGAGATATTCAAGGTGCGATCGCCGATTACACCGAAGCCATCCGCCTCAATCCCGACTACGCAGCAGCCCATAACAAACGCGGTATAATTCGAGCCCGCGATCTCAAAGATTACCCAGCAGCAAAGGCAGATTTCGATCGCGCTATTCAAATCGACCCCAACTACGGCGATGCCTACTACAACCGCGCCAGAGTCCGCGAATTCTTAGAAGATATCAACGGCGCGATCGCCGATTATCATACAGCAGCCCAATTCTATCAAAAATCAGGCAAAACTAACGATTATCAAGATGCCATCAAGCATCTTCAACTGCTGGAACAATAAATAGCTTTTGCCAACATGGTATAATCTCCTTAGTGTTTAAGAAATACCAACTATGATTGCCAACATCAGCCACACCTACACCTCCCCAGAAGACTATTTAGAAGGCGAAAAAATTAGCCCTATCAAACACGAATACAGACAAGGCGAAATTTATGCAATGGCAGGAGCAAGTGATGCCCATGAAACAATTTGCATCAACCTAGTCAACTTGCTCACAACTCACGTTAGAGGCAGAGGCTGTCGCATTTACGCAGGAAACATGAAAGCCAGAATTGAGCAAGCCGATGTATTTTACTATCCCGACATCATGGTAACTTGCGACGAAAGAGATAGAAGTCTTGACTATTTCAAACGCCACCCGCGCTTAATCGTAGAAGTTCTCTCTCCAACCACAGCAGCATTCGATCGCGGAAATAAATTTGCCGACTACCGCACCTTAGAAACTTTACACGAATACGTAGTGATTAATCAAGAAAGAATCGGTGTAGAATGTTATCGCCGCAATGCAGAAGGGCGCTGGGAACTCTATCCTTACGCGGATGGCGAAGAAGTTCGCTTGGCTAGCGTAGAATTTCAATGCCCGACCGCACAAATTTACGAAGATGTTCTAGGAATGAGTTAAAATAGGCGATCGAACCGATATCAACAATTTATCTCTGTTCCCAAGCGGTTAAATACTCAAAATTTACTATTCAAAAAATGTCCGCAACTTCCACCTTCACCGTTACCGTACCCGCCACAACCGCCAACCTCGGCCCCGGTTTTGACTGCATCGGTGCCGCTTTAAGCCTCTACAACTCCTTCCAATTCTCTCTTCTCGAACCCTCCGCAACCGAGAAACTAAAAATTACAGTCACAGGCGCAGAAGCCGCCAAAGTCAAGACAGATGACAGCAATCTGGCTTATGTCGCATTTGTCAAATTATACGATCGCCTCAATCAATCGCCGCCGCCAGTCGCCATACATATACATATGGAAGTTCCCCTGGCTAGAGGTTTGGGAAGTTCCGCTACAGCCATTGTCGGTGGGTTAGTCGGTGCAAATGAACTAGCCGGAAAGCCTTTGAGTCAGGTGGAAGTGATGCAGTTGGCGATCGAACTTGAAGGACATCCCGACAATGTTGTCCCCGCTTTCTTGGGAGGCTGTCGCCTCGCAGCTAGCAATACACCGGGCAGTTCCTGCCAAATTTGCGACATTCCGTGGCATCCTGATATTGTGCCTGTGGTTGCTATTCCCGATTTTGAACTTTCTACAGCCGAGGCGCGCCGAGTTTTGCCGGCAGATTACAGCAGGGCTGACGCGATTTTTAATGCTGCACACCTGGGTTTGTTGGTGCGGGCTTTGGCTACGGGCGATCGAGATTGGCTGCGCTGTGCCCTCGATGACAAAATTCACCAGCCTTATCGCCAATCGCTGATTCGGGGATATCAAGCGGTGCAAGAAGCTGCGTTGAATGCTGGGGCTTGTGGGATGGTCATTAGCGGTGCGGGGCCGACGCTTTTGGCTTTAACTGATGTTACTAATGCTGATGCGGTTGTGAGGGAAATGGCTGCTGCTTGGGCGGAATTTGGGGTGAAGGCTGATGTAAGGGCGATTTCTCTTGATACTCAAGGTGCGATAATTTCTGGTTAATTAAGTTAGCTTGACAAAAAATCTAGTGTGCAAGCGAAAATCGGATTTTATTACCTCTTTGGTATCAAAGGGCGATTTCCTACGGGATATATCCGCTTCACGCAGTTTTTTTTCAAGCCCGCACTCCAAACCCTTGACTGTCACGATCAGTTGTTTCGTATTTCGATCGCCAACCGTATCATAACTTTCCGCCCTGGGATACACTCAGGGCTATTTCATTTAAAAAGCCAACTCGACTCCCAACTGGACAAAAAGAGAAATATTGGATGGCATCTTTGGGGAATGAAAGGTCGATCGCTCTTCAGTTAGATTGGTTGGTTGAGGTGCGATCGCATCTGCTACCTCTACTTCATCAGGCTAGTTGTAAAGCAAGAAATAGAATAATGTGGTAAATAACATGAATTATATATAGTGAGTTCTGAATTTGCGACATCTGCTAATTTTGGCTTGCTCCCAGCGTAAACGTTCGGATGCTGATTCGCTGCCTGCTATTGAGCGCTATGATGGCCCCACATTCCGTTTGCTGCGTCGTTTTCTGCGGAAACAACCATCAGCACAGTTAGAGATATATATTTTGTCAGCTAAGTTTGGCTTGATACCGAGTGACTATCTGATTCCAAATTATGACCAACGAATGACAAAAATGCGATCGCGTCAACTGCAGCCAGAGGTCATTGCTAAATTTGAAGATATCCTCAGCGCAAAGTCATACCAGAAACTTTGCATTTGTTTAGGTCAAGATTATTTCCTTGCAATGGATAAATACGATATGCTAATCAAATCAGGATTAGCTGTGCGAATTGCTACAGGCTCCTTGGGTAAAAAGCTGGCAACCTTGCATGATTGGCTGTACGGAAAGCCCCCGGAACTAGCTAGCAGACAGGCTGTTGTCCCCCCAGGGAAAGCGAGTCTTAAAGGGATTGAGGTTGTTTTGACACCAGGAGAAGTGCTTGATTTAGCGCGTCAGGCGTTGGTGGAAGGCAAGGGCAACCCTGGTTGTTACCAGTCGTGGTATGTGTTAGTTGGCGATCGACGGGTATCGCCGAAGTGGGTGGTAAGTCTGTTGACAGGATTGCCTGTCAGTGATTTTCATTCAAGTGCGGCTAGGCGAATGCTCCAACAACTTGGTGTAGAAATTTATAGAGAATAATCAAATCTTAATCTGAATAAAGGTGTTTAAAAATGATCGTCAAGACTCTCCCTATCGGCACAGTTATTTCCGATCGAGATACCCCAACTTTTGAAACTGTGCGAATCAAATTGAAAGCAGGACAGGATGTAAAGCCTGGTATGCTTGTTCGGATTCCTGTATCAAGAGCAGAAAAGACCATGCTTTATGGTCGAATTCGTAGTGCTTATGAAAGCAACTCTAATGAAAGCGCAGAAAGCATCAACGTTACTGAGAGCATGGGGCTGCCGCGAAATTATCCTAAAGAGGAAGATAGCACAAGGATATTTCGCCTTGCCGAAGCTGACTTGATTGAGGAGATTATAGACAAAGAGATCAGAGCGCCACAGAATTTACCAAATTCGGGGGCAGAAGTATTTATTGCTGATAGCGATCAAACCGTCCAGGTTTTGGGTATGGTGAAAGATCGCTCTGAGGGTTTGTACATTGGTGAAACAGTAAGTGGTACAAAAACAGAAATAATTCTCAAACGTGAGGCGATTCAGCGGCATTTTTTTATAGGTGGAACTACAGGCAGTGGTAAGAGTTATGCAATGGGTGTAATTGCAGAAGAAATCATCAATATGAATTTACCAATTGTTTTTATAGATACACAGGATGAATATTCATCGTTAGTTAAAAAAATGGGGGGAGAAGTTGTTGAGCCCGGAGAAGATTTTAGCATTCGTATCTCATCACTTACTGAAGCAGAATTGATAAATTTACTTCCTGAAGCGATGAAACAGAGTTCAGTTCAGTGTGACGTAGTGACAAGGGCTTTTGGTGAATTACAAACTCGTCTAGTCAATGAAGATATTGCAAAATTTACGTTGGATGATGTTTTAGCAAGAATACCAGATTCAGCAGCAGCACTATCAGGTAAACCTGGTGATGTGCCACGATTGGTCGATACCGTCACACGCAGGTTAAAAACTCTCAATAATTACAAAATATTTGGCGAGGGGGTAGCTGACTGGCGAAAACTTATGTATCCTTGTCTGGCAATAAATTGTAAAAAATTAACCTCTATACAGCTTCAATCTATAGCAACAGCAGTCTTGAGGGAACTTCAAAACTTACGCATCCGGGGTCATATTCCACCTTATGTGGCGGTTGTGGATGAAGCTCATTTGTTTGTACCACAAGGTGAGGGTAGCCCTTGCAAACAAATAATACGGGAAGGTGTACGAATTGGAAGACATCACGGCATTTGCATGGTATTAATGACACAAAGCCCTATTGACATTGATAGAAGCATTATCCGTCAGTGTAATACAAGACTGGTGTTTGCGTTGGAACCAGATCAACTTGATGCCATTCGGGGCGTAAAGTCAGATGCCTCTGAAGAAATGTTACGTGCCCTACCCAAAATGCCACGCGGTACTTGTTTGCTTTCGGGTACTTATGAGAGTGTGAAGCATACGATTCCGGTACGCATTAGGGAGCGTACAACTAAAAATTCAGAAGGTGGTAAAACTCCTGATATTTTCCAGGAGATGAAAGATGAATGGATATCTAAAATTAATGACTTAAAACAAAAGGAGAAATAAAAATGCCCAGAAAACGCAAATCTCAATCTAACTCTCCCGATCCTGAGCGATATAGGCAGTTATCCATATTCGACATCCTCAACTCGGATACCTATGAGGTACTGAGCCGTGATGCAGTTGCCGATTATAATCCAGTTGCAAGAACGGCTGATTATATGCGACAAATAGTTGAATCTGAGAGAGCTTGGACAACCACAATTCAAACTGCTCGGGAACATTTACTAGAAAAAGATCCGAGGGAACTATACCTTGATTTTTTCACTGATCTCAAGCGTCAGATAGAGCAAGACTCATCTAAATCAGCACGACTAGCACGCCTGTTAGAGCAGGTTGCTATTCGTGGATTTGGAATGACTAAGGAACAAGTGCGAATTGAGAAACCAGCAAGAGGTAGTAGTCGATGGAGAGTAAATCTGGATGTTGCATCAATTCAACAACACCTTCAAAGCCATATTGTAGGAGAACACTTCCTTAACCCGATTACTTCTGATGACGTTTGGGGAAACCGTGATTTTCTCATCGGGTCTTCTGATGTGAGCCAGCATCGCAGTTCTGTACCTATTCCCGCACGATTTTTCACACGCAGTGTACCCTTTTTACTTAACAATGCTGCTGGTGCTGTACTTAGGGTGCAACAGGGTCAAGCGAGTTATGATCCGCCTCGATTCAACCCCCAACCGAATGAAGAATTACTCAAATGGATGCTAATTGACCCCTCGTACCAAGACGAGCTAGAACCTGAAGATTATCAGCGCTGTCTAGCCTCAGCAATGGATGTTGGTCAGTATAAATTTGACTATCAATATTTGTTGAATGCAGACCGAAGTCGTCCAGATATTATCCTCAGAGATGGTAGCCTATTTCCGCAGGATGCTTACCTAGACAACTTTTTAATTGAAAATAGGCGGGGTGAATTCACTCGCGAAGCAATACGAGGTCTGCTTGAATGTCTCGATTGTGCTAAAAACTCCGGGATTATTTACTGTGGAGTATCCAAAAATGTACGTTTAAAAGTTTATAGTGCCGTGTTGGATTGGTATATAGCTAAGGAGATAGATCCGAAGTGGGAAACTGGAAACTATACTCTTAATGATGGACAAATGATGACACTGTTGTTGTCAGATCCTTCGTTTGTTGGTGATTATCTAAAACAAACAATAGCTACCTGTCTGATACGTCGTTCTTTCACTACAAGAGCTACTTTGAATGAAAAAGCTAATCTTACCGACTTAGAAAGCTCTTACTTTGAACGTTATGAAAAACAACATGATATTAATATCAGTTCTTATAAACAATTGTGTAAAATTTTTCATATGTATATGTTTTTTATCGGTCACTCCAAAAACCCTAATCAGCAGTTACCTCGGTATGAATTTTTTCACAATGATTCTCTTGGCTCAGTATCATCAATAGCACAGAAAATTCTAACGGCTTTACGATATTCTAGTATAGATATTGACCAAGATCATTCATTTATGGCTGAGGAGCCAATTACCTATATAATACCAACAGTTACTCAGCAAGCACATATTTACTCAAAGGATGTGGGTAAGTACATAACTGATGGCACTGGACAATTGCTCATGTCCCGATATAAAGCTCTACTATCAGAAATGGTTTAGGATATCTGAATCATGCAAATCGTCGCCGGCATTAGTTTAAAAGGAATCAAACCGCGTGTATGGGATAAAACCTCAGAGTATTACCTTCCCCAACTACACGCGGTAATGGTTTCCTACGCCGATTTTCACAAAATGCCTAAACGCAGGCGTGAGGCAATGGAAAAGGGACTGCACGAATCTCTGGGTATTCCTACTCAAGTTCAAATTTATCTTGATAACGGTGCTTTTTACTTTATAAAACGTGATGGTGAAACGCCAAGAAAAGAGTATGAAGAGTTTGTAGAAAAAGCTAAACCAGACTGGTATCCAATTCCTCAAGACTTTATTCCTACTCCCAAAATGACATTTAAGGAGCAGAAACAATGTTTTAAGCGCACAATGGAAATGAATCTGGCTTATAAAGACCATCCATCATACATTCCTGTTATTCACATTAGCGAATTGCTGGAAGAGTATGTAAATGCAATCAAAGCACATAAGGAATTTTTAGCAAAACCATATATTGCTTTGGGTGGCATTGTACCAAATTTACTACGCGCTCCTAAAGCACTACCTTATCAGAAAATTCTATCTAGCATTCAACATATACGCGAAGAATTTAAAAATACAAAACTTCATGTTTTTGGCATTGGTGGCACCGCAACTATACATTTAGCCGCTTTATTGAGGATTAACTCAGTAGACTCAAGCGGTTGGCGCAGTCGGGCGGCGCGGGGGATGATACAATTGCCTGGAACCGGAGAGCGAATTGTCGCTCCTTTAGGTAACTGGAGAGGTCGGCAAGTCAGTCAAGAAGAAGAAAAAAAACTAGAGGAATGTCTCTGTCCAGCTTGTCGTCAGTATAAATTAAATGGACTGAAAATAAGTGGTATGGAAGGTTTTTGTAATCGAGCTACTCATAACTTGTGGATACTACTGGAAGAGGCTCGAATGATTGAAGAACATTTATATAATAGTGGAGATTATAAGGAGTGGTACAAGGGACACTTAGATAACACCATTTATCGTCCACTGATTGCTAAAATAGTTGAAAATAATGAAAACTAAAGCTAAGCGAGCTGAGATTAATAACTTTTGTTTTTTTTCTGCTATGCAGCAAACCTAAATCCCGAACCCAAAACTTTCTTTTCTCGCTCTGCGCCCTCTGCGTCCTCTGCGGTAAATAAAAAAATTAGTTATTTTCGATACAATTCCCGACTCAACTGCTGATCGCACTCCTCAATTTTCCACCGGATCTAAAATTCCCCTAAAGTTCCACCCCCTTTCCCAAAACCATCCCTAAGATAGAACTTACAGGACGGTCGCTCTCATATTCGACTTTGACAGTCATCCCTACTCGATCGAGCATTACAGCCAAAGTATCGCCGATTAATAAGGTAAAATAGAATTAATTATCTCGCAATCCTGTTTCTTGTAAAAGTTCCTGTGCCCAAACCCGATTTTCTTCTGACAGGGATGGTACGGGTTCTAGATCGTAATCGATCCGATAATCATAGCCGGCGCGATCGTAAATACCTGCGAACAATTCTGGTAAATTAACAATAGGTTTTACATCTTCTTCGCGCAATGGCAGCGGAAATACAGGTAAAGAATCGCGCAAATTAAAAGCATAAAGTTCGGCAAAAGGACGGCGATCGCTACGACTGACTAAAACCCGATAATCGCTTTGAATGGAACTGTTGAGTACAGGCATCGGTTCCCAGCTTTGCAACAAGTCGATTTCCACTAAATTGGTTAAGCTACCTAAAATACTCTGGCGTTTTTTGAGATAAGTAATTCTGCCTTCTCCACTGCGTTTGTTGACAGGAGAAAGAATTTCAATTGCCGTGACAACTTGTTTAGTTGCCATTTCTCGTACTTCTAGGTAAGTTTGTTTAATTTTTTCAGGAATAGGGACTTTGACCGTAGTAGGAAGTGCGATAGTTAAAGTGGCAACTGAACCGGTGGGAACATCGGGGCTATTAGATTGACGTTTAATTGCCACATCGGGGATACCAACTAAAAGCGAGTCGCCGTTACTGTCATTTGGATCGGTAATTTCATAGATGCGTTTGTCGATCGCAATTTCATATTTAGGGCGAATTTGAGCATGATGCTATCAGCGATCGCGACAATTAATCGATTGTGAGTTTCCTGCCAAAAATCGGGGTGTTCTAAGTAGGGGTCCATTCCGGGAAAGGGTGAGGGCATAGGACAGCATTGCGATGTATTGATTTTAAAATCATTTTAGCAGTGGGTTAGATTGACTGACCTCCGTTAAATCCGTTGCCTAACTTCTTTCTGCCATACACCAAACCTAAATCCCGAAACCAACACTTTCTGCGGTAAATCAAAAAATTAGTTATTTTCGATACAATTCCCGGCTCAACAGTCGATCGCACTCCTCAATTTTCCACCGGATCTAAAATTCCCCTAAAGTTCCACGCCCGATCGCAAAACCCTCCCTAAGATATAAGTTAGAGGGCGATCGGTCTCATATCCGATTCAGGAGCAAATGTCAAGCACCTGAAAAACCCAAATTAGCGAGCCGCAAGACAGGGAGGTTATCAAAATCATGGTACAAGCGCCGACAGGAGAAACCCGTCTGGGTCCGATCGATCAGGTGCAAGCCTTAGACCGCGATTGCACGACTCTATCCCGTCACGTACTCCAGCAACTTCACAGCTTTAGTGCAGATGCTCAGGATCTCAGTGCCCTGATGAATCGCATCGGACTAGCTGCCAAGCTGATCGCGAGGCGACTCAGTAGGGCTGGATTAATGGCAGATGCCTTGGGGTTTACAGGGGCTGTCAACGTCCAGGGAGAATCCGTCAAAAAGATGGATGTCTATGCTAATGAAGTTTTTATCTCGGTATTCCAGCAAAGCGGACTTGTCTGCCGCTTGGCTTCGGAGGAAATGGAAAAACCCTACTATATTCCCGAAAATTGTCCGATCGGGCGCTACAGCCTGCTCTACGACCCCATAGATGGTTCTTCCAATCTCGACACCAATCTCAATGTCGGTTCCATATTCAGCATCCGCAAGCAAGAGGGGGACGATGCAGATGGCTCAGCCTCAGACTTGCTGCAACACGGACACAAACAAATCGCCGCGGGCTACGTGCTTTATGGTCCGAGTACCATGCTGGTTTATTCGATCGGCCGTGGCGTCCATTCCTTCACCCTCGACCCCAGTTTGGGCGAATTCATTCTAGCAACCGAAAACATTCAGACACCTGCAAGCGGCCCGGTTTACAGCGTCAATGAAGGCAACTTCTGGCAGTGGGATGAATCTTATCGGGATTACATTCGCTACGTCCACCGCAATCAAGGTTACAGTGCCAGGTACGGCGGGGCTTTGGTGGGAGATTTTCACCGGATTTTATTTCAGGGAGGTGTCTTTTTGTACCCCGGAACGGTGAAAAAACCAGAGGGAAAATTGCGCTTGCTGTACGAATCTGCTCCTTTGGCGTTTTTGATGGAACAAGCCGGCGGGCGGGCTAGTACCGGCATTCAAGACATCTTGGATGTGGTGCCAACTCAACTTCACGAGCGCACGCCTTTGATTATTGGCAGCAAAGAAGATGTCGCCCTCGTAGAGTCTTTTATTCAAGATCGATCGCGCAATCCTCGAACAGTTCTGGAGTGAAGGAAGAAGGAAGAAGGAAGATGGAAGAAGGAAGAGGGAAGAAGGAAGAGGGAAGAAGGAAGAAGGAAGAAGGAAGAAAGTTGTAGCTGCCCAATTCCCAATTCCCAATTACCAATTACCAATTCCCAATTCCCAATTCCCAATTACCAATTCCCAATTACCAATTCCCAAATATCAAATATCAAATTGTAGGAGTTACAGATCATGACGGAAACGACCAAGAATCACCTGTTAGAAATCGAAGCAATCGGCCAGAGTATCTGGATGGACAATTTGACTCGCAATCTGATCGAGTCCGGCGAACTCAAAAAGATGATTGAAAGTCGCGGATTGCGGGGAATTACATCTAATCCTGCCATTTTCGAGAAAGCGATCGCGGGCAATGTCATTTACGATGCTGATATCGAAGCTGGCATTCGCGCCGGTAAATCTGTACTCGAAATTTACGAATCTTTGGTGTTTGAAGATATCCGCAACGCTTGCGATATCTTCGCTCCAGTGTACGAAGAGTCCAAAGGTTTGGACGGTTATATCAGCATTGAAGTGCCACCGACGATCGCCAACGATACCGAAAGCACGATTAGCGAAGCCTTGCGCTATTATCAGGCGATCGGCAAACCAAATGTGATGATCAAGATTCCCGGAACTGCTCAAGGATTGCCCGCAGTCGAACGAGTCATCAGTGAAGGGATTAACGTTAACGTGACTTTGCTCTTCTCCGTTGACAGCTACGTCCAAACCTTCTGGGCTTACATTCGCGGCTTGGAAGCGCGAGCAGCTAAAGGTTTGGATGTGAGCAATATTGCCTCAGTTGCCAGTTTCTTCTTGAGCCGGATCGACAGCAACATTGATGGCAAGATTGACGAGAAACTCAAAAATGTCACCGATATTTCGACTAAAGCCAAACTGGAAGCGGTCAAGGGAAAAATTGCGATCGCCAATGCCAAAGTAGCTTACCAGAAGTATAAAGAGATCGTCGCGAGCGATCGCTGGCAAGCACTAGCAGCCAAGGGAGCCGAAGTGCAGCGGCTGTTGTGGGCGAGTACCAGCACCAAAAACCCTAACTACAGCGATGTGATGTACGTCGATGAATTGATCGGTCCCGACACGGTGAATACTTTGCCTCCCAACACAGTTGAGGCTTGTTTCGATCACTGCGATGTCGCACCCCGGATTGAGAACAACGTCGCAGAAGCTTACACCCTGATCGAAAGTCTCAAAGATCCCGACATTGACATCGATTTGGACAAAGTGATGGAAGACTTGCTTCTCGACGGGATTGAGAAATTCGTCGGCCCCTTCCAATCTCTGATGGATTCCTTGGAAGAGAAAGTTAAGAAGCTCGCACCCGTTGCCTAAAAAGATATCTGTATCGTTGAAGGCAGAAGGATTTAGGAGTCGGAACAGATAATTGTTTTGGCTCTGGGTGCTGAGTTTGGAACCCCGAACCTGGAAAAATGACACCAATTGGTGACAAAAATCCTCCAGAGTAAAATCAACTATGATTTTTGGCTCTGGGTGCTGAGTTTGGAACCCCGAACCTGGAAAAATGACACCAATTGGTGACAAAAATCCTCCAGAGTAAAATCAACTATGATTTTTGGCTCTGGGTGCTGAGTTTGGAACCCCGAACCTGGAAAAATGACACCAATTGGTGACAAAAATCCTCCAGAGTAAAATCAACTATGATTTTTGGCTCTGGGTGCTGAGTTTGGAACCCCGAACCTGGAAAAATGACACCAATTGGTGACAAAAATCCTCCAGAGTAAAATTGATTCCCTCCTGTAAGAGGACTCCTACCAGAAGCTTTAACTCGAATCCTCCATATCCTACCAATGAGGAATTGCTATGCAGACTACCAATACCTTACTAAAGAGCGAGTATGCTATTGCGGAACTTGATGTAACTGAACGGGCCAGGCTTAAAGAACTAGAATCCATTGTGGAACAGGGACTTCAGACATTTTACGAAGTTGGCAAAGCCCTAGATGAAATTCGGGAACAGAAGCTGTACCGCGAAGCTCATAAAAGTTTTGAGACTTATTGTCGGGACAAATGGGGGATAGCCAGGCAGACGGCTCATCGATTTATTGCAGCAGCGCAGGTTATCGAAAATTTGACACCAATTGGTGTCAAAATTCCTACAAAGGAAAATCAAGTGCGTCCTCTAGCAGGATTATCGCCTGAACTGCAACTCGAAATTTGGCAAGAGGCGTTGGAGTCATCGCCCAATGGTATGCCTACTGGTGCAGCAGTTCAGCGTTTGGTTGACGAGCGATTTCCATCCCTAGGAAGCCGACGAACGCCTAAAGATACTGATTCTGAACTGGAGAAATTGCGATCGGACAATAAGCGGCTTAGAGAGGAAATCCGAGAACAAAACAGAGAGAGGGAGCGGCGTGCTGCTGCTGTGGCGTTGGAAATGGAGCAACTGCGAGCCGAAAACAGGCAGTTGAAAGCTGAATTGCTACAGCGCGATCGAGATTGGGAAGTGCGATTGGCTGCTGAAAGGGTTAAAATCCGGGCGGAAGTTATAGCAGAACTCAGAGAGGAAATCCGGGCGGAAGTCAAGGCTGAGTATGAAGGACAGATTAACTCTCTCACCCAGCAATTAGCAGAAATGACGGCGAACTATCATGCGGTATTGGCAAGATTAACAGCACTAGAAGCAAAAGGAAAATAAATGGTAACGCTACTTGAAAATCCACTGCGCGTCGGTTTGCGAAAAGAACGAGTGCCGGAACCGCAAATTCTGGTCATCTTCGGAGCTTCTGGGGATCTCACCCAGCGCAAACTTGTACCAGCAATTTATCAGATGAAGCGCGATCGGCGCTTGCCACCGGAAACTACCGTCGTAGGTGTGGCCCGCCGCCCTTGGAGTCACGATTACTTCCGAGAGCAAATGCGCGAGGGCATTGAAGAATTTGGCGGCGGGATTGGTAACGAAGAATTTTGGCAAGATTTCGCTAAAGGTTTGTACTACTGTCCCGGCGACATTGACAACCCCGAAAGCTATCAAAAACTCAAAACTTTCTTAGCGGAACTCGACGAAGAAAGGAGAACTCGTGGCAATCACATATTTTATCTGTCAGTTTCCCCGAATTTTTTCCCAGAAGCAATTAGGCAACTGGGCGCGGCTCAAATGCTGGTTGACCCAGTAAAACACCGCTTGGTAATTGAAAAACCCTTCGGCCGCGACTTGAGTTCGGCAAAAGCTCTCAACCGAGTCGTGCAGAAGGTTTGCCAAGAACAGCAAGTTTACCGGATCGACCACTATTTGGGTAAAGAAACTGTTCAGAATTTAATGGTGTTCCGGTTTGCTAACGCGATTTTTGAACCCCTGTGGAACCGGCAATTTGTCGATCACGTACAAATTACAGTTGCAGAAACAGTAGGCGTAGAAGACCGGGCCGGTTACTACGAATCCTCTGGGGCTCTGCGGGATATGCTGCAAAACCACTTGATGCAGATTTTCTGTCTGACGGCGATGGAACCGCCAAACTCCCTCGACGCTGACAGCATCCGCACCGAAAAGATGAAAGTTCTGCAAGCAACTCGCTTGGCAGATTTGAATAACTTGGAGTTCTCAGCGATTCGGGGTCAATATTCCGCAGGTTGGATGAAGGGCAAACAGGTACCGGGGTATCACGATGAACCGGGGGTGGCTCCCAATTCGACAACGCCGACTTTTGTGGCGATGAAGTTTATGATTGACAACTGGCGCTGGCAGGGAGTGCCTTTCTACCTGCGAACCGGCAAACGGTTGCCGAAAAAAGTTAGCGAAATTGCGATTCAGTTCCGGGAAGTTCCGCTGCTAATTTTTCAGTCCGCAGCCCAACAAACTACTCCTAACGTTTTGACCATGCGGGTGCATCCGAACGAGGGGATTTCGCTGAGGTTTGAGGCGAAAATGCCGGGGCCGGATTTGCGGACGCGGACGGTGGATATGGATTTCAGTTACGGTTCTTCGTTTGGGGTGACATCTTCGGATGCTTACGATCGCCTTTTGATTGATTGTATGCTGGGCGACCAAACTTTGTTTACCCGTTCTGATGAAGTGGAAGAAGCTTGGCGGGTGGTAACGCCGGCGCTGATGGCTTGGGAATCGTCCAACGAACAGGAGTTGGTTCCTAAATACGAAGCGGGTACTTGGGAACCGGCGGAAGCAGAACTGCTGATTAACAGAGACGGTCGCAAGTGGCGCAGACTTTAAGAGTCATTAGTCATTAGTCATTAGTCCTTAGTTAGCCGAGTTTAAGAGTCATTAGTCATTAGTCCTTAGTCCTTAGTTGGCCGAGTTTAAAAGTGATTAGTCAGCAGTCATTAGTTAGCCGAGTTTAAGAGTCATTAGTCATTAGTCCTTAGTCCTTAGTCCTTAGTTATGTGTCAGGATTAGTATTGGTAATTAGCTGAGACCTGCTAACTAATAACGGCTAACTGTAGCCTTTCTAAGTGATGTACGCTCCAGTAATGGGCGAGGCGAAGCGGAGGGAATGGGTAACGGGTAATCTATCAGAAATCATAGCTAGTAGCTAACCCGAAATCAAATTACTAATCCGGCAATTACCTATTACTTATTACCGATCGCTAGTGCGTACCTCATTACTGAGAACCGCTATAATAATGGCTAACTAATGATTAATGACCAATGACCAATGACCAATGACCAATGACCAATGATTAATGACCAATGATTAATGACCAATGACCAATGACCAATGACCAATGACCAATGACCAATGACTAAAAACAAAGGAGAGAAGATTTATGACGATGACACCGATGAAAGCTCCGCCTCTGGTTTCGCTGCAAAGTCCTAAAGATGTGTCGATCGACCAAATAGAGGCAGAATTGAGTCAAATTTGGGAAAGTTACAGAGAATCTGGTTCAAAGGGCGATGTTCCGATCGCTAGTAGGGCAACAACTTTTACCTTTGTAGTCTACGAACCGGAAGAAACTCAGCAGTTATTGGCGGATCTGGGGTTTTATGATGGGCCGGTGGACGGTATTACCGGGCCGATGACGGCATCTAGCATCAGGGATGCTCAAAAAGCTTACGGACTGCCGAGAACTGGCAAATCTAACGCTGAATTGCTGGATACTTTGCGGGAAGAAGTGGCTCGCAAAAATTCCAAGGGCGAGGTTTTGGGGCCGACTGGTTTGGGTTCCGGGGGTTCGGGGGTGGCTGATGCGATCGTGGCTGCCAATCCGTGCCGGATTATTGCTCTGTGTCCGACGGCGGGGGAAGATACGGGGGTGCAGGCTCAAGTGGCTGCTTACTGTCCGGTGCACAAGCGCGGGAGCGGCAATCTGATCTGCTGCGAGTATATTACGCTCAGGGGTACGGAAGCTGCTTTGGAACGGGTGAGCGGCATAGTGACGGCGCTGACTATCCCTGATTTGCCGACGCTGCTGTGGTGGAAGGCGAATCCCGATGCCGATCGAGGTTTGTTCCAGCGGCTGGCGGCAATTAGCAGTTCTGTGATTGTTGACTCTAGCAGCTTTGCCGAGTGTGAAGCTGAATTGCTGTTGATGCAAAGTCTGATCGAGGAAGGAATTCCGATCGCGGATCTAAATTGGCGTCGGCTGGCGGCGTGGCAGGAGTTAGCTGCGGAGGCTTTCGATCCGCCGGAACGTCGGGCGGCAATTCAAGAGATCGATCGAGTGACTATCGATTACGAAAAGGGCAATTCTACTCAAGCGCTGATGTATTTGGGCTGGCTGGCGAGCCGACTTGGGTGGCGTCCTGTGGCTTTCAAACAGGAAGAGGGCGATTACCAAATCAAGCGAATTAAATTTGTCGGTGCCGACGAACGGGTTGTGGAAGCTGAGTTAGCGGCGATTCCAACTGCTGATTCAGGCGATGTCTCGGGCGATTTGATTGCTCTGCGTTTGAATTCTACAAACGAAAATGCTGACTGCGGTACGGTTCTGTGTTCGGAAGATGGTGGCTGTATGCGAATGGAAACCAAGGGTGGCGCTCAAACGGATCGGTTTAACCAGGTGACTCCTCTGTTCGATCAGGTGACGGAACAGTTGCTGGGCCAGCACTTGCAGAGTTGGGGCCGAGATGTGCTTTACGAAGAAAGTTTGGCAGTGACGGCCGGGATGCTGAAGTTGTCAAGAAGTTAGTAGTCAGTAGTCAGTAGTCATTAGTCAGCAGTCAGCAGTCAGTAGTTGTACGTAGCGACAAATCCCAAAGTCGTTAGTGGCGATCGCTCTTTCGGATATTTGGGGGAAATGTATATTTGGCTCTGGGGTAATTGGGAAAAAGGTAATTTGCGATCGATTCGGGACTTATTACTCATTACCTATTACCAGACATTAGATTAACCGATCGCCAAAACTTCAGGAGAGCCGTTGCTATCTAATGACTGTTGACCAACAACTAACAACTAACAACCAATAACCAATAACCAACAACCAATAACCAACAACCAATAACCAACAACCAATAACCAACAACCAACAACCAATAACTAATAACTAATAACTAATGACTTTAGTAAGTGCTGGCGAACGCAGCGGTGCGGGAAAGACTACTGTAACAATCGCCCTTTTAGCTTATTTAATCCGCCGCGGCTTGAACGTGCAATCGTTTAAGGTGGGCCCGGACTACATCGATCCGATGTTTCATGCTTTTGTCACCGGTCGCCCCTGTCGGAATTTAGACCCGGTATTAACGTCTGAATCTTATGTAAAAAAGTGTTTTGAGCGTCACATTCAAGATGTCGATTATGCCTTGGTTGAAGGGGTAATGGGGCTATTTGATGGAGTTTCTCAGAAGAAGGAAGAAAGAAGTTCGGCAACGGATTTTGTAGCGGATGTAGCGGATGGCTTGAAGGTGGGGAAAGAAGAATTAGATTATTCTGTTGCTTTTGCTTCAACGGCTCATGTTGCTTGTTTGCTGAATTTGCCGGTATTGTTTGTGATAGATTGCAGCCGGCTTTCTGGTTCTGTGGCTGCGATCGCCCACGGTTTTCGTTCTTTTAACCCAAATCTTAATTTCGCTGGTTTGGTGTTGAATCGGGTGGCTAGCGATCGACATTTGGAACTGCTTACTGATGCTCTAAAACCGCTCAATTTACCTATTTTGGGCGTTTTGCGTAGGGATGAGGCTGTTACTATTCCCGATCGACATTTGGGTTTAATTCCGGCCGAGGAGTTGCCGAATCTTCATGCTGCGATCGATAAGTTGGCGGATTTGGCTGCTGTTAGTTTTGACTGGGAGCAACTTTTGCCTTTGTTGGCTGCGACTCGAAATGGGGGGGGTGAGGGGTCTGAGCAACTTTCGGGTAAATACAGTCTCCCTTACGGGATTGTAACTCAAAAAGATGATGCTGTCAATAGTTTGGGAAAACAATTTGGGGTGAGGATTGCAGTTGCGCGCGATCGGGCTTTTAATTTTTACTATCAGGACAATCTTGATTTGTTGGAAGAGTTGGGTGCCGAGTTAGTATTTTGGAGTCCGCTTGATGATGCTGTTTTTCCTGACAATGTGCAAGGGTTGTATTTTGGCGGCGGTTTTCCCGAAGTTTTTGCTGAGAAATTGAGCAATAATGTTTTAATTCGGGATGCTGTCAGAAGTGCGATTTTTTCGGGAATGCCGACTTATGCGGAGTGTGGCGGTTTGATGTACTTGTGCGATTCTATTGTAGGCTTCGATGGGAATTCTTGGCAAGGGGTGGGTGTTTTGAAAACTGCTGCTGAGATGGGAAAGCGTTTGACGCTGGGATACCGGGAGGCTGTGGCGGTGAGGGATAGTTTGGTGTTAAATGCTTTTGATGCGGTTTGGGGTCATGAGTTTCATCGATCGCATTTAACTGTTGAACCGACTAATCCAGTTTATCACAGTTGGAGGTACGGTTCGCGGGGGGAAGTTGAGGCGGTTGCTGAAGGTTGGGGGGTTTGTCAGGTGCACGCTTCTTATTTGCATTTGCATTGGGGTGCTCGCCCTGATATTCCGGCTCGTTTTTTGCAGCAGTGTGCTGAGTTTGATTGTAAGGGTGTTTTGGGCGATCGGATTTAATTAATATTTTTTTTGACGAACCGCGAAGACGCTAAGGGCGCTAAGGAAGAGGGGAGAGCATTCTGCTGATGCGTTATTGTAATGGTATTTTAGACGATCGAGAAAGCTAACTAGATTTTTTGATTTTTTTAACCGCAGAGGACGCTGAGGGCACAGAGAAGAGAGAGGGTTACTGTATTAGAATGTTTTTGATGAATGCTGGGAGGGGCTGTTGGGATTTATGGGGGAATCAATTTCGACTAAACAATTGTTTGCACAATGGGTGACACCAGAAAATTTTCGGAGTTACGGTCAAGTTATTTTTGCGAGTGTTGATGGCAAGTATTTTGATGCTGAGGATGCTCAATTAAGTTTGCAAAACGGTATCCCTAGATTTTACATTATGCGGTTGTACGAGAACGATCGCAAGTTTGGTAAAATTACTCGGCACGTTGAATGTACTCAGTGTTTGGGTTCTCTGGATGGGAAGAGTTGGTTGATGGCTGTTGCGCCTCCTGGAAATAGCGATAAACCGAGTTTGGAGGATATTGTTGCTTTTCGGATTCCTGGCAGTTGTTTTATTAAGCTAGATGTGGGAACTTGGCACGCTGGGCCTTATGTTGAGGCGGATTTTGTGGATTTTTACAATCTTGAGTTGAGAGATACTAATGTGGTTGATCATTTCAGCTTTGATTTTGTGAAGCATTACAATCTGGAGTTTGATATTGTCTGAATAAACTCACCTATTGGATTTAATAAATGACGGTCGTACTTACTAGGAACCAGTAGGTAAATAGGCTATTTTTGAATAAAAGTATAGCAGAGTTGTGCGCCAATGTCGTTTGTTTGGTGCGGGCGATCGCCAAATGGTAATATTGCGATGATGATGTCGTGCATAGTAGATTGCCGGAGTTCTGATGGGTTCTCAGTGCGGATATTTTTTGTGACGGTAATCGACCGATTTGATCTGATACAAGGCTGGACTTTGGCCGCTCATCTCGGAACTTAGTGAACGCAAAATTAACATTCAAAGCAATTGAGTTAAGTAAGTCGGTGGGGAAAAATACAACTGTGTTAAGAAAGATAAATGAGGCTAAAACCCCAATCCCTCCTGCATTCTGTCTCCTGACTCCTGCCTCATCCCAACTACAAATATTTACGCCTTTCTACTTATTCCTCTATTTGTGGGATAGCATGATTTTGGTTATTAGGATAATTTTTATGCTTTGAATCTGATGCAAATTTTGCAAAAATTGCCGATATATTTTATAGTCAATCCTTTAATTGATATCACTTTACAAGGTTGTGACATTACCGATTATAAGCGCCGAGAGTGAGGCAGGTTAAGGAGTTGCGACAACATGAGTTTGACGCAATTCTGGAACACAACGGCGTGCAATATCCGTGGTACACTTTTTTGGTAAATGCTAATATGTTGGATATCGCTCACAGGGCGGCTCATATTTGTAAAATAACGGGAATGTATGAAATTAAACTTTGTTTTAGCATGGTATTTTTTAGAAAGTTAAACTTTTATAAGTTTCCGATGAAATTTACAAAGTTGATGTGAAAAATCTGCTTGTTTATACTATGCCATCACGATGCGCGCGGGGGTTCGGTATGTAACTTTGGGAAAGTTGCTGGCGGAAACAGTATCAGCTAAAATTTGTTTTCATGATATTTGACAAATTACATTAAAAACTGTTAAATTATGACTCAAGGTGCTATTCCCGATGAAAGTCCGAGAAATTTGGCAGAGCAATTGCTGCTGCAAGATGCAATTGCTGGAAATGGCAAAGGTATTCAAGGCGGGGCGAACAATATGTTGGGAGATGCTCCCCGACTTGTTGCTATTTATGGTGGCTATCCTGAACATTGGTATAAGATGACAAGTATTCAAGCTTTCATGATTAATGGAGCATCTGTACAAGTTCATTGGTTTCGGAACAGTCAGACTCAAGAAAATGTAGAGTGCAAGTTCAAACGTCAGTACCCTAAAATCGCTCCTAAAAATTTGTAATGAGGAATCAGTATAATTATGAAAATTCGTTGTATCGCTAATACAGGTGCATCGATTCCTGATGATTACATAGAGCCTGCTATCGGTTACACAAAAGACATACAGTTCTCATTGACGATTGGGAAGGAATATGTTGTTTATGCCTTTAGAGAGTGGCGGGGAACTATTTGGTATTATATCTGCGATGATATTTACAGCTATTATCCCATCCATAATCCGGCACCGCTGTTTGAAGTGGTTGATGACAGAGTTTCTAAGTATTGGCGGTTTAAACTTTCGCCCAATGGCTTGTTAATGATAGCCTTTGAACAGTGGTTTACTGACCCTTATTTTTATGATAAGCTGACGGATCAGGAGGAGGCGGAGGTTGAGATTTTTGATAAGGTTAAGGAATTGATGGATGCTGAGGATTTTACTTTGCCTCCGCTGGATGTAGCTGTTGAGAAGTTGCGGGAAACTGTCAGTGTTTGAGTGGGAAAACTGAGAGCGCAAATTATTTATTTACTACCTTGACTCACATACCTTCAAATGGTATCAAATAGGAAGCAGCAGAAAATTGTAAAAACAATGAACGAAGAACTTGAAACAAATAAAAACTATGCTAAACTAGATGGCGAAGATGATGTTTTGTTATTGGGTAAAGCTACTTTTACGGTGCGGAGGTTTAAAGAGCTAGTCGCTAGGAAGTTTGATTATATACTACTTTCTATCGAGGCAGCAGAAAACGAATCTCGCAAGAAAGCGATATATTATTGGATGCAATCTCTCTCGATTAACGAAGAAACAACAATTCCTGCAGGGGATATAAACTGGAGTTCCCCTCAAGAAGGAATCGATTGTCAAATCCTCATTATTGGTGCCAAAGGTTGGCAAAAAGGAAAGCTTAAAATAGAAGTTAATAGAAGTTTCCAGTCTGGGAAAACGCAGACATCTATAAAGTTTTGTCCCGATCTACCAAATGAACCTATATCACCTTTAGATGATATCAGACAATCCGAGGAATACAAAAAACTTAGCAATAATAACTGACTGCCCGATCGCGATTACAATAGAATAGTCGATCGCACTTATATCTGAATCTGAGATTTTTCACCGCAGATGAGGGCTGATGAACGGGGATGAACGCAGATGTTTTTTAGATAGGGCTGGCGCTGATTTATTTTCGAGTAGTTTGGATTGTGTGGGGCCGTTTGGGCGATCGCTCCGAGGTATGGCGCTGCTGTAGAATATTATGCAAGGCCCGGACGATCGATCGCGATTTAGTTTGCACGCAGTACCCGCCAGAACTTTGTTCGCCACAGTTAAATAGACGTATCGCAGGATTGCGAATTGCGGTTGCTGACGGGTATTTCGCTACAGAGGCCGAACCCCAAGCAATGGATGCTGTAGAAATAGTTGCAAAAGCCTTGACAAATACTTTAAGATGTGGTATACAAGCAGAATAAGCAACAACAAACCCCCCAAAAATCGGGGGGCTTGAAACTGTCAGCATAGCGGAATCTGATCGCGCCAAGGCGTTGATAATTACGGCTGGCGAGGGTGGAAACTTGCGGGAGAATTTGCGATCGCGCCCTCAAGACTTCGATTCTGCCACGCGCGATCGTTCTTTAGCGGGAACCCCGATCCCTGCCACTTGGTACGTGCAAGCGCAGAGATTCAGACAGTGGTATCGAACTCGAATTGCGAAATATTCCAACATACAAATATGATTCTCGCACCCGCAACCCCGATCGCTCCTCCTGAAATTGGTGTCGAGAAAACGGTCGTCGCCGGACAAGAAATATTAGTGGGTCCCAATCGGGGACTGTTCGCCCAACCCCTATCATTTATAGGCTTGCCCGTTCTTTGGGTGTCCCTACAGCGGCCCGACGCTTTGCCCTTGGGGGTACAAATTATCGATGCTCCCTACAGCGAAGCGGTGATTCTCCGAGTCGCTGCGGTACTAGAATCGCAAGGCATTATATCTGCCGAATCAATTTAGTGCTATTTCTAGGGTTTGTTGTTGCGGTGGAAGCGTCTCTTAGTGCGTCTGGCAATAGCTTTGCGCTTCTGCTTTTCGAGGGGGGTTTCAAAGTGGCGGTGTTTTCTCATGTCGGGGAAAATTCCCGCTTTGGAAACTTGTCGCTTAAACCGTCGTAGGGCTGACTCAATCCCTTCATTTTCGCCGATTACAACTTGGGTCATTATTTCTCCTGTGGTTCGTTAGATCAAGTTTTATCATATCAAGGTTTCTGGCTGCGCGATCTGTTGGATGTCGGGCGATCGGCCAAAAACCTTAAAATTATACCAAATCTGCTGCTAAGTTGTTGCGCTTCTAGATAGTTGGGGAGAGGGGGAGAGGGGGAGAG
>NZ_JADEWT010000085.1 GCF_015207505.1 Tychonema sp. LEGE 06208 | reverse complement strand
GGAGAGGGGGAGAGGGGGAGAGTGGGAGATTGGGAAAATATTCCCTCTTTCTTATTCCTTGCATCCGTTACATCCGTTACATCCGTTACATCCGTTACAAAAGAAGCGGACGTACCTTCTTCCTTCTCAACTGATTCTAATTTGTTCCAGCTATTGAGTGTCAGGCCGATCGCAGCTATTGCCCCGATGCCAATGACAATATCGTGAATTGGAAGATTCCAGCCAAATCGATCGTGCGCGGCGGCGATCGCCCCTGTCTGCACCAAAGCGACATCCACAATAGACGGCAGTACAATTATGCCAAATACGCTCAGCATTCCTGCACTCAGCCAAGGTATCCACTCGCGCAGTTGAAATAGAGGATCTGGCCGATCGAGAATCGAATACTTCACCACACAGTAAAATAGTGCGGCTAAAGCACCGCTGGCAAAAGGTGTCGCCACCCAAGTTAGGGAGATGGTGCCGATGGTTCGCCAATCAACCGCATTAATTCCGGCTGCAACACAGCTAAAACCCGCGATCGCACCTACCACCGCATGAGATGAAGAAACCGGCAAACCTCGACTCGTAGCGATTTGCAGCCACAACCCGCAAGCTATCAGCACTGACACCATCCCGACTAAAAATACCTGCGGCCGGGCAGAAAACACATCTACATTGACAACTCCTGTTGCCAGAGTTTCGGAAACTCCTTGCCCGAACAGCACTGCGCCGGAAAACTCCAGTATGCCTGCAACAATTATTGCTTGCCGCAGCGTTAGCGCTTTCGAGCCTACGGATGTCCCCATCGAGTTAGCGACATCGTTTGCTCCCAAGTTGGCGGCGACGTACAAAGCCAGTACAGCCAGCGCCGCCAGTTGCAGAAATACGAGCTCTGAGCTATTTAACATTGCATTTTTTTGTCATAAAACTGGCAGTTCGATATATGATAAGGGATTGTGAGTTTTGGTAAATCCCATGAAAGGCGCAGAAATAATCCGTTCTATCGAAACGGAAGAAATCAATAGAGTCAAGCAAGAACTAAATAAACAACTCCCCCAAATTTACGTGGGCGACACAGTGCGCGTCGGCGTGAAAATTAAAGAGGGTTCTAAAGAACGGGTTCAGCCCTACGAAGGGACTGTGATTGCTATGCGAAACGGCGGCATTAATGAAACAATCACCGTGCGCCGCGTGCTTCAGGGCGTGGGTGTGGAACGGGTGTTTATGATTCACTCGCCCCGCATCGCTACGATCCAAGTCATGCGCCGCGGGAAAGTCCGCAGAGCCAAACTTTACTACCTGCGCGATCGCGTGGGCAAGGCAACTCGGGTCAAACAGCGGTTCGATCGCTCTCTGTAGGAATGCACCAAGCTTTCCTTTTGTTCATGGAAAATGGGAAATTGAAAAATTTCAAAAAAAAGTTTCCCATTTCCGAGCGCACTGTGTTAAAATAGAAATCTAGAGGTTAAGCGAGTTTCAGCAACCTCACCTGTGCGCTCTTAGTTCAGTTGGTAGAACGCAGGTCTCCAAAACCTGATGTCGGGGGTTCAAGTCCTCCAGGGCGCGCTGAATCACCAAACTTGAAATTCTGCCCGAAAGCGCCCGGATTATTGGCTGGAAACAGCCAAAACCGCAAGTTTTCGGGTAGAATTAATTTTTGTGGGCGGTTCGCAAAAAATGCCATCAACAAATGCTCGGTGTGGTCTCTCGATCGCCCTTAGGAGCGATCGGCACTTATACCGTTGATGGATTTAGCTTGTAAAAAAGTGCAGGCGAAAGGATTTGAAATTTTGGACTTGGGCGTAAGTGGTTAGTGTCAAAAAATCAAAGAGCCGCGAGCCACTCACACAATCTAAAATCTAAAATCTCAAATCGCAAGGGGGATTCGATCGTGGCGAAAAAAGACGAAGCTCAAGAAACTCAAGAGATCGCGGCGTCTGGGTTTGATCCTGTGGGTTTTTTAAAAGACACTAGAGAAGAGCTCGACAAAGTGGTGTGGCCTAGCCGCCAGCAGCTAATTAGCGAGTCTTTGGCCGTGCTTTTGATGGTAATCCTTTCAGCAAGCCTGATCTATTTGGTGGATAACTTCTTTAACTGGGGCGCAGGAAAGGTGTTTGGGCCATGACTTTTGCATCAGAAGAATCTGATTATTCCACAGAAGCGACGGGACAAGCTTCATCGGCAGATGTGCCGGAAATTGATGCTCGCTGGTATGCTGTTCAAGTTGCCTCTGGCTGCGAAAAGCGGGTGAAGGCTAACTTGGATCAGCGGATTCAAACCTTGGATGTTGCCGATCGCATCGTTCAAGTAGAAATTCCGCAAACTCCGGCGATCAAAGTCGGTAAAGACGGTTCCAGGCGGCAGTCCGATGAAAAAATCTTCCCCGGCTACGTACTCATCCGTATGTTTATGGACGAAGATACGTGGCAGGTGATCAAAAATACCCCGAATGTAATTAATTTTGTCGGGGCAGAGCAGAAACGCCGCTACGGGCGCGGCAGAGGTCACGTCAAACCGCTACCTCTGAGTCATTCGGAAGTAGAACGGATCTTCAGAAACGCTCAGGAATCAGAACCAGTTGTCAAAGTATCGATGGCGACAGGAGACCACGTTGTGGTACTTTCCGGGCCGTTTAAGGATTTTGAAGGTGACGTGATTGAAGTGAGCCCGGAACGGAACAAGCTCAAAGTTTTACTCTCGATTTTTGGGCGCGATACGCCTGTAGAATTGGAGTTCAATCAGGTTCAGAAACAGAACTAACTAATGGCAAAGAAAGTTGTTGCAGTAATTAAGTTGGCGATTACGGCGGGAAAAGCCAACCCAGCTCCTCCGATCGGCCCAGCTTTGGGTCAGCACGGCGTCAATATTATGATGTTTTGCAAGGAGTACAATGCTAGAACCGCAGACCAAGCTGGTCTTGTGGTTCCGGTAGAAATTTCGGTTTTTGAAGACCGCAGTTTTACGTTTATTCTCAAAACCCCCCCGGCTTCGGTTTTGATTCAAAAAGCTGCTGGCATTGCTAAGGGTTCGGGTGAACCTAACCGCAAGCAAGTAGGGACAATTACACAGGCTCAGTTGCGAGAAATCGCTGAAACCAAAATGCCTGACCTCAATGCTAATGATGTTGAAGCAGCAATGAAAATTGTGGCGGGAACAGCTAAAAACATGGGCGTGGCGATCGCGGATTGAAGTCAGTTGACAGTTGGCAGTTGTCAGTTGACAGTTGACAGTTGGCAGTAATTCCTGATTTTAAAGCTGAAATCTTCAAGCTCAAATCGCAAATCCTAAAGTCGATTCAGGGGGAGAAGCAAAGCTTCGCTAGGAATCGCAAATGTTTTAGATTTGAAATAAGCCAAATGGTTCAATCGCAAATCTAAAATCTCAAATCCAAAATCGACTGACCCCAGGAGATAACAATGGCAAAGAAAGTATCGCGAAGACTGCAAGAACTTCAAAAGAAAGTAGAAGATAGACCCTACGAACCGCTGGAAGCTCTGCAACTTTTGAAAGAAACAGCAACCGCTAAGTTTGGCGAAGCTGCTGAAGCTCACATCCGTTTGGGAATTGACCCGAAATATGCTGACCAACAGTTGCGGACAACTGTATCGCTGCCAAAAGGCACTGGTCAAGTAGTCAGAATTGCGGTGATTGCTAAGGGCGAAAAAGTTAAAGAAGCTCTGAATGCCGGCGCGGATCTTGCTGGTTCCGAAGAGTTGATCGAAGATATTCAGAAGGGCATGATGGACTTCGATTGTCTGATTGCTACCCCTGACGTGATGCCGTTGGTGGCAAAATTGGGCCGATTGTTGGGGCCGCGCGGTTTGATGCCTTCTCCGAAAGGTGGCACGGTGACGACTGACATTGCTCAGGCCATCAACGAGTTTAAAGGTGGTAAACTAGAATTTCGTGCCGATCGCACAGGCATCGTTCATGTTATGTTTGGCAAGGCAGCTTTCTCAGCGGAAGATTTGCTGGTCAACCTTCATGCTTTGCAAGAAACTGTTGACCGCAACCGTCCTTCGGGCGCGAAAGGTCGCTACTGGCGGAGTTTGTACATATCCGCAACAATGGGCCCATCGATAGAAGTCGATATCAGTGCCCTGCGCGATACCAAACTTGATGCTGCTTAGAAAGAATTAAGCAGAAGGCAGAAGTAAAAGACAGCTTCGGTTGTTTGTATAAATCTCTCACGAGATTTGCATTATACCCTTGCTAATGTCTGCCTTCTGATGGTAGCCTAATCAAAAATCCATAAGCCCAAGACCGCAGGTGCCGAGCGCTTAATTTCCTGCCGAGGCTGAAGAAATAAAAACTCAAGAAAATAAATTAAAAAGTTCTATCTTTTAATTCCTAATTCTTAATTTTTAATTCTCTGCCCCGGCTATAAGGTTGGGGTTTTTGATTGGCAGTTTGAGATCCTAAAAGGAGGTGAAATAAGTATGGGCAAAAGTTTAGCAGTAAAAAATGAGATTATTGCAGACCTCAAGCAAACCTTGAGCGAATCTCAATTGGTAATCGCGATCGACTACAAAGGCTTAACTGTTGCTGAAATCACAGATTTGCGGCGGCGCTTGCGTCCGAAAGGCAGCAGTTGCCAAGTGGCAAAAAACACGCTAATGCACATTGCTGTTGAAGGCAATGAAACATGGCAGCCGATGCAGGAATTGCTGACAGGTACGTCAGCGTTTATGTTCGTGCAAGAAGATATTGGCGGCGCGATTAAAGCTTACCAAGAATTCCAAAAAGCTTCCAAGAAGACTGAACTTCGCGGCGGCGTGATGGAAGGACGGGTACTGAAAGAAGCTGATATTAAAGCATTAGCCGATCTGCCGTCGAAAGAACAACTCATGGCTCAAATTGCTGGCGCAATCAACGGCGTCGCAACCAAGTTGGCTGTGGGTATCAATCAAGTTCCTACTTCGATCGCGCGCGGTCTCAAAGCTTATGCTGAAAAAGACGGCGATGCAGCAGAAGCACCAGCAGAAGCAGAAGCACAACCTGAAGCAGAAAGCGTATCTGCTTAGTCATTAGTCATTAGTCATTAGTCATCAGTCATTAGTGTTAATCCACAGGCTGAAGACTGGAGACGACAAACTAATGATGGAGGAGCAATCCCAAATCCCAAATCCCAAATCTACAATCGAACTAGGAGTTTAACGAATGTCTACTGCAACCGACGAAATCTTGGAAAAATTGAAGACTCTGACTTTGCTCGAAGCTTCAGAATTGGTCAAGCAAATTGAAGAAGCTTTCGGCGTCAGCGCTGCTGCTCCTGTAGGCGGCATGATGATGATGGGCGGCGGCGCAGCAGCCCCCGCTGAAGCAGTAGAAGAGCAAACTGAATTTACTGTCATGCTGGAAGAAGTTCCTGCTGACAAGAAAATCGCTATTCTGAAGGAAGTCCGCGCAATTACCGGTTTGGGTCTGAAGGAAGCGAAAGACTTGGTAGAAGCCGCACCGAAAGCAGTTAAGGAAGCTATTGCTAAGGAAGCTGCTGAAGAAATGAAGAAACAGCTTGAAGCTGTGGGCGCAAAGATTTCTATCAAGTAGTCAGAGAATGTAGTTGATATCAATTCCGGTGACACCGGGATGATTGTTAACTGTTAACTGTTAACTGTTGACTGTTGACTGTTAACTGTTAACTATTCCCTAAAATTAATCGCGCGATATTTACATCTCTCGCGCGATTAATTATTTTTTGCGTAGGGAAACGGCATTGCCGTGTCCTCTTTCACCAGGGCGATTAATTATTTTTTGCGCTAGGGAAACTGCAAGGCCGTGTTTTCTTAGATTTTAGAGGCGGCTTCCATTTGTCGCACTACTGTTAAAGCAGAATAGGAAACACCGGCGGTTCCTTCTCCGGGATGGGTGGAGTCGCCGACTAACCACAGGTTTTTAATCGGTGTGCGGTTGGCAAATCCGAAGGGGCCGAAGGTTGGTATTCGCTGGCCGATGCCGCCTACAACACCTCTATCGCGCGCCGTGTAGCGGGCAAAGGTGCGGGGTGTGGCTGATTCTTGGTGTACAATTTTTTCGGGTGTCAAATCGAAATATTCGCTCAAACGGCCGATCGCCCCTGCGGTATATTTTTGCTTCAATCCTTCATAATCAGCGGAATTCCACCACATTCGAGTATCAGTAAAAGACGAAGCGATAATTGTCGCCATTCCCTTCGGTGCTCGCCCATCACCCGGATGGCTGACTGAAACAAATAATGAATTATTCTCCCCAATCTCGCCGTCGTAATCGTAGAGAAACTGAAGGTGGGGCGGACAATTTGCCGGAATTGTACTTTCATGCACTCCCAAATATATCACAAATGCGCCGGATGCGGGCGGCAGTTTATCGACTCGATATTTGTAGCCTGCCATTTGAGTTGGCAGTTGATTTGTTGTGCCTGAATTATCTGTTAAAGTTTCTAAAATAGGCTCGCTTGACAATAATTTTACTAGATTTTGGGCGGTGACGTTGGCAACAATGCGATCGGCAGTTTCTGTCCAAACTTCGTCGGTTTTTTGATTGCGAATCACTGTACCGGTGGCTTTCCCGTTACTGGTGACAATGCTTTCGACAGTATGCCGCAACAGCACTTTGCCACCATAAAGCTCGATCGCGCTTACGAGTCGATCGCTCAACACCTGCATACTTCCTTGTAAATGATACAATCCCTGCGGCTCTTGGGAAACTCCTAAAGCCGTCGCCGCGTACAGCAACGCCGTTTCTTCAGTATCGACTTGAGAATACAATTTTAACTGTAAATCCAGAAAAGTTTTCAAGCGCAAATTGTCCCCCAACCCGCACAAGCGCAAAGCATCACCCACCGTCATAAAAGTGAAAGGCAAAGTAATTAAAGTATCGGGGCGCACAGCTTGAATTAATTGCCAAAAATCCCAGAAATTTCTCGGCGGCAAAACTGGATCGCGCCCTTGAAAATTCCAGCTAGCTTGGAACAATGTAGATAATAATTGCCAAAAACGTTCGCTTCCGGGGAATTGTTTTTGTCTTTCTTGCTGCCACTTTTGCGGATCTCGCCAGACGCTAATCGGTGCAGTTTCTCCCGGCAAAAACACCGCACAAGCGGGATCGCAGGGCGTGGCGGCGGGAAGTTCGATATCTAATTCCGAGAAAATTCGGTGGTGAATCCCTCCGGGTTCCAATCCTGCAACCTGCGTCGCGCCGACATCGAAGGTAAACCCTTTGCGTTTGAAGGTGGAAGCGCAGCCTCCGGGGACGATCGCCTGGTCTAAGACTAGCACTTGGTATCCTCTGCGGGCTAGCAGGGCGGCTGCTGTGAGCCCGCCGATTCCGCCTCCAATTACCGTGACGCGGCCCTTTGTTGCGGCTGGACTGGGTTTGCTCTCAGGGGGGCGATCGGCTCTCATAATTTATTTATTGTAATATTTCTTAATATTATGCTCATATTTTGCCATAAAAAGCTCTTGTGGCGACAGGTTGAAATCTATCGCTACAAGAGCTTGCGTCCGAGTTGAGAGGACGTTTCAGGGGTAATGCGTGCGGGGTTCACCCGAAGCATTAAAGTTTTTGTCGTAGCCTATCGGAGAATTAAGGGCGGCGCCACTTGTTGAGATAAGCTTCACCAATCCCAGCCACAGCCTGCATTTGACCTAGCTGTTCCCGTAAAGCTTTGATGGTTCTGATCTGTTCTTGAGACTGTTGCTGCAAAGCGTCGTAATTTCGCTGTTTGGCAGCACTCTGGCTCAATTGATTTTCTAGATATGGCAACTTGGTCAGTTGAGCTTGGAAGTTGTCGATCGCACTTGACGTTTCTGCCAACTTATGCTGCAAAGCTTCGTAACTCGACTTCGACACAGTTTCCTGCAATTGCTGTTCTAGATTTTGCTTGGAGGCTAATTCCTGTTGCAAAGATGCCAGGGCGTTTTCTTTTTCGCTCAACTGTTGCTGCAAAGTTTCGTAACTCGACTTCGACACAGTTTCCGGCAATTGACTTTCGACATTTTGCTTGGAGGCTGCTAATTCCTGCTGCAAAGATGCCAGGGCGTTTTCTTTTTCGCTCAACTGTTGCTGCAAAGTTTCGTAACTCGACTTCGACACAGTTTCCGGCAATTGACTTTCGAGATTTTGCTTGGAGGCTAATTCCTGCTGCAAAGATGCCAGGGCGTTTTCTTTTTCGCTCAACTGTTGCTGCAAAGTGTCGTAACTCGACTTCGACACAGTTTCCTGCAATTGCTGTTCTAGATTTTGTTTTTCAGCTAATTGCTGCTGCAAAGATGCCAGGGCGTTTTCTTTTTCGCTCAACTGTTGCTGCAAAGCGTCGTAACTTTCTTGCAGCGGATTCGGCTGTATGCTTACCTTGGGCGATAGAGTTTCTGCAGTTACAGCCTCATTAATTTGGCTTTCTTCGGCTGTTTCCTCTGCTAAGTCAGCAGTATCGATCGCACCTTCTTCATCTTTTTTCCAAGTGATACTAACTTCACTTTTGTCCTTAGAAATATCTAAAGCGCCTTTTGCCAAGCGTTCTAGCAGTTCTGACCTCGATATTCCCAGCTTGCGAGCGATCGTATTCAATCTATCGGCACTAGAAGGAGTCAGCGAAAGTCCGACTTTGACTTTGCTTTCTGAATTGGAACTAACTACATTGCGATTTTTTTTGACCATTGGCATTTTCCTCATGCCAATCTACACTTATTAGTGTAGTGGCTGAAACATCTCTTAAAATTAATTCTTGTTATATCAATTCCGGTTGCACCGGAATGATGTTAACTGTTGACTGTTAACTGTTAACGGTTAACAGTCAACAGTCAACAGTGAATTTACTATTCCGATGCTAACAGATTTGATATTACTTACCAATTGTGGCAGCTTGTGGCAGCTTCCGTTCCAAATCGAACAAAAAGCCATGAATGTACTCTTCCGTCCATTCCTCGCCGTAGAACCGTTTAAACATTCCCCGGGCGGGGTCTTTTTCGGCACGATACCGCAGGTAGCGCAGTTGAGCTTGTAAGATACTATCTAACTTTGCGCTATCTGTCACGGGTTCGGCGCGATCGACCAAATCCAAATAAGCAGCGAGATAGTCTTTGAATGCTGCAAAAACCCGAGTTTCCACAACTTCCGTTTCCTTGGGGCGAGTCCACAGAAACGCCGGCGAGAAAAACTGTTTGGCTTCTTCTGGAAAATCTCCGCCCCAGGGAAGGTGCGGTTGATGAGCTTGAAACATTTGCGCGATCGGCGCAGTATACTTAGCCTCGTAGTCAGCATCCCCGCCAAACAAAGGCTGCATATCCAGAGCAATTAAATGACCGCCCGGAAGCGTTACCAAATCCGCGCCAAAAAACGGCAAATCATAGTTAAGATGCGGGAAAATCACAAAATTCAGAACTTGCAAGCTGTTGCCGCCTTGGACGTGAGCCGCGCGAATTTGCCGCAGTTTCGGCGATGAAAAAGCATAACTGGTAGTTACGATTTCTTCTTGATTTTTCCCTTTACCGACAGTAGCTTCCTTAAGTTCAAACCCTTCTGGAATCGGGTAAGACTGTAAGTCTAACCGATTTTTCATCAGAGCGATCGCCGTATCTAAAAAAGGTTGATAAAGAGTCATATCGATTTTAGATTTTAGATTTTAGATTTTAGATTAGACTTCTTCAATCAACAGGTTCGTAGTAAGGGCTTTAGTTTTTCTTCCGAGGTTCGCAGTCAGGACTTTAGTCCTTCTTTCGAGGTTCGCAGTCAGGACTTTAGTCCCTTTTAAACCTTGACTTTAAGGACTGAAGTCCGAACGATCGAACTTTGTTGGAAAAATCCATGTAAATTCAGCGGTCATCGCGTGCCAGCGGCGACAGCTAAAGGCACAGCATCTTCAAACAAAAATTCGTAAAGAAATTTTTCTGCCCATTCGTGACCAAAATAACTGCTAAACAAGCCCGAAGCCGGGTCTCTGTCTGCGCTGTACTGGTCGTAATCTTTTTGAGCTTTAACGATGCGCTGGATATCTTCTTGGTCAGTCAGCGGTTGTGCGGACGACAGCATTTTCCAGTACAAATCCAAATAGTCTTTATAAGCTGGATATACCCGATTTTCTACAGTTTCCGCATCAGTTTTGGCGAACAGCAAGTATTTTGAAAAATACTGATTGGCGTCATAAAATTTCATTTCTAAATTTTGTGCCAAATCGTCATACTTGTCGCGGAGCGATTGTAGAGGTTGAACGTATTTTGCTATATAAGCTTCATCTCTAAATAGTGGCTGAAAGTCGAGAACTACTAAAATTTTCTTCTTGCCAAAAGACAAGAGGTCAATTCCCAACAGAGGCAAATCGTAATTGTGATTGGGATAAATCACGCAATTAAAAACTTGAGCTGCTTCACCTGCATCGATGTAAGTGTAGCGAATTTTTCGCAATTGCGGGCATTCGTAACACCAACTGCGGATTTTAGCTGGGGTTTTGCCGCGCTCGCTGACATTGACTTCCAACCCGGAGGGAATGGGGCGACTTTGCAAATCAAACCTTTGAAACAGCTCTTGCTCTAGGTATTCCCGAAAAGGCTGGTACATGGCGAATTAACTCGGATGGCAAAACTCTTGCGATCGTAAATGATGCCGTCGGCTCACGTCTCGTTTATTAAAAACAAAGTAACAATCCGTAACATTATGAAGGGCGATCGGGCTAATCTCAGGGCGGGTATGAAGTGCGACGGGCTTGTAGATTTCAAAACCAGCGCTTTTAAAGCGAAGTTTCCAAAGTCGCACCTACCACGCGAAGATCGGGATCTTTTGCCAAATAGCTCACAGCAGCGCGAGCTTGAGGATTGTCAAATTTTCTCAGCACCCGCGCAACTCGCATCCGAGTTTCCCAGTATTCGGCGCTCACTAGAGGTAACAATTGCTGCAATGCTTCTTCTGCTTTCTCCGTATTTGCCAGGATGCCCAATCCGTCCATCGCCACATCCTGCACTGGTATATCTTCGCCCGCTAGACCGATCGTACAAATTTCTAATATGGCATCAGGACACTGCATTTCGTACATGGGAGCCATGATACTGCGGCGGACGAGCCAATTGTCATCGCGGCGAAAGGCCTCCACTAAGTGAGGAATTGCCTCGGTGCCAAACATTGACACAGAGTTAGCGGCTTCTGCTCGCACGTTCGGATCGCGATCGAACTGCATCATTTTTAACAGCGCCGCGAAAGATTCCGCAGTTTTACTCTGGCGCAATCCCATCGCCACGAACGATCGTACCATGAACTCAGGATCGTCCACCTTCGTCAGCAACACCGGCAGCGCCACCGCAGCATCGCACTTTCTCAAAGCCGTTATCGCCCGCAGCCTGTCTTTAGAATCCGAACTTTCCAGCGCTGCTTCGATTTCGCTAATTTCCATGAGCCAATTTAAATATATTTTTGTTACTTTTCTTGACAATTTTAACAATTCTTGCCGGATTTTGGGAAAATTATAAAAAATTCAGTTATTAGATTATGTCTGCAAATTTAGAGGCTGAAACTTCAACACCAGAAGACGTTCAGGAAGTAATTGCTGAGTTGGAGCAATACCGCCAACGGCTGATCGACGATACCTTGGAAATGGCTAAAAAGGTAAAAATGCCCAAGCAAGCAGTGATGAAGCAGTTGGAAAATCACCCAGAGATAGTTTATATCGACGGGGCGCTAGCCAATTTGCGATCGCAACCCCAAGATAATAATACGGCGGTTGAAACTGCGTAAGCGTGAAACAATGTCCGAGCCAAGCGGACTAAGAGAAAACAACCTAATTTTTACCGCCCATTTTTCCACCCGCTTGGCATTGCTTTTGTTTGTATAAACGCGGTTTCAACAGCCCGGTATTCTTAAACAATATGCAATTATGCTACTCCTGATTTAGGTTCATTTGAGATAATGCCGATCGCCCTTCTGGTAAAATTTCAATAGGCCTTCTCCTAGTAATTATCCACCATCTATTGATCTATGACTCTCCAATTAAGCGAAAAAGCCAAAGAATTAATCCCGAAAGCCCGAATAGTCAACTTAGCCACCTGGGAAAATTCCCATTCTCCCGCAGAAATCCAACTGATTCAAGCTGCTGACGACACAGGGCGCTATCTCACCGATGAAGATTTGCAGCAACTTAACTCATCCGAACCAACATTAATTAATACTGTAAAATTCCTGCGCGACAGTGCGGCGGATATTGTATCGGAAGCCAGGGAACAAGTTTTAGCGGCATATCCAAATATTTCTGAACCCGGAGGCGACCTTTATCCGCCAGCTAGGGCGGAGGCTTGTTGGCGAGATTTCTGGCATTTTCTGCGCTGCATTACCTATGGAATTGCGGGAAATACGCCAGAATTTACCAGCGACAAAGGGCTGCACAACATGAATTTATTATATCAAGAATTGGGCGTTCCTTTGCCTGCAATGGTGATAGGTTTGCAAGGAATTAAGGCTGCTAGTTTGAAGCGGTGCGATGCGGGCGATGCAGCAAAATTAGCTTTTTATTTCGACCATTTGATTGCGAAAATGAGCCAGTTTAGTTAAAAACTGAACATTAGCTAATTGTATGGCGCGCATTACGTACCATACAATTAGCTGGAGAGAAACCGCAATTTGCAACCCTAATTTTCCCGCGCATAAAACCCTAAATGATTAGAAATTGGACGTTCCTGCATGGGAATTTTATTCTGAATGGGAGCATTCAACAGTTTTGCTCCTGATGGCGATGCTACTGCCAATGTTACCGAACCACCACCGTCCAAATTCAGCACTGTATCGGCTCCCAACTGCATCGAAATCTCTGTGATTTCGCTCAACTTCAGCCCTTCGCTGTAAAGCCTCTGCTTGCCGTCTACCACAATTAACCACAACTTTTTGCCTGTGAGGTCGATCGCCGCAACTGCACGGGGATAGAGTTGATCTTGTTTGTTTTCTTCCTGACTTTGTGCTACTATTTTGCTTTTTTTTACCAGCAAAGTATCTCCCGCAATTCCATAGGCTGTTCCCGCAGGACAATTGCCGTTTTCGACTATTTGAGCGCGGTTTTGGGTGTCAAAACAAAGGGCGGGAAAGTTTGAATCTGGTTGAGAATAAGCTTGGCTTTTGCTAATGGCGTGTCCGACGTTATTGACTCGATCGCCTCTGCGGGGATAATAATCCCAAGGTGCTTTCTCAATGCAGGGATAAAAAAAATTGGCATTGACTGCTAGTTGCAATTTAAATTCTTTGAGAAATTCAGTAGCGGTGCGGGCGTTGGTTTCTGTTAAATCGGCTGTTGGAGTTCCGGGGGTGACAAAAATTCCTATTCCTGGGGCTTTGAGGTCGATGCTAACAATGTGAATCATGACGGGACGCGGATTTGAGCGGAATTCCCTGCGGTAGGCTATTCCTTGAAAGAGCGATCGGGCTTCGTTTGTTTGTGCTGGACGTGAAAAGTAGGGAATGTTATAGATTAGTATTGGTGCGAGTAATATTCCGAAACCGAGAATGTGTGAAATGTGTTTTATTGTGAGCGGAAAATTTATTTTCATTTGGTGAGGGAGATTTTTTAACGAACCGCGAAGACGCTAAGGACGCGAAGGAAGAGAAGAGAAGAGAGGGAAGAGAAGAGAAATATGAGTTATTCGGATGTCAATAATTTTAGCAATCAGGTTTTGCGAAATCGATCGTTCCAAGGACAAGTTCTTAATGGTGCTGATTTTGGCGGTGCGGATGTTCGTGGCTGCAATTTTAGAAATGCTCAGTTGGTGGGTGCTAATTTTATTGGTGCGAAGATTGGGGTTTCTGGGCGACAGATTGCTGTTTTGAGTGCTGGGGCGATCGCGATTTGTTTGGTTGTGGGCGATGTTGTGACTAGACTGATTTTAGGAACCCAAGGACAGGTATTGGGTTCTCGCAGTTGGCCTTTTGTGCTTTTGCTGTATGGGGTTTTGAGCGTTGCTGGGTTGGCTGGGGCGATCGCCCGCACACAGCCACCAACCTCAAAAATCGGTAGATTTGCGGGGACAATTTCTGCTATTCTATCAGGGGCTTTGTTGGGATTTTTCTATGCTGGGACTGCAACTAATAATAATTCTCAGGCTGCTCTTGCTGGAATGGCGATCGGCGGGGTGTTAATGTTTTTTGTGAATTCCAGGATTCGCCGCCAATTTGCTAAGGTGGCGATCGTAGCGGCCCGAAGTGTTGCGACTTACGGAGCAGCTTTTTTGTTTTCTGCCACTGCTAGCACTTTTCTGAACACTCACAAACTGTTTTGGGGTACGTGTTTCGGTTTGGTGTCGCTGCTATATTTTTGGTGGTCGTTTGTGTCTTTTTCTGCTATTGTTGGAGAGATTAGAAAGGCTCAGGACACTTCGTTCAGAGGTGCAAATCTCGCTGATGCTAAATTCGATAGGAATTACATCAATCTAAAATCTAAAATTTAACATCTCAAATCCCATGACTAACATTCAAATAGCGATCGATCCGGCAGAAAGTGACGCTTTGCTGCAAACGGTGAGGGAACAAATATCTCTCCAAACTTTCAATCCCAACGATAGCGAACTTCTCAAAAAGATGGTCGAATGTATGGGAGATTCGCGGGGAATGATGCGGCTGAATTTTGCCGAAACCCTCGGCTCAATTGGCAAACCAGCAACTCCTTTTTTGGTGGAAGCTCTAGCACACCACCCCAACCCTGTCGTCCGCAGAGCAAGTGCTAAAACGCTGACTCTGATTGGCGATCCCGTCGCCCTTCCGGCGCTGTTAGAGGCTTTTTTGCACGATGATGATACTGTTGTCCACGGTTCGGCGGCGGCAGCCCTCGCTCAGTTGGGCGAACCGTCTGTGCCGCATTTGTTGGAAGTTTTAGCTTCGCCACAACATTCTGAAAATACTAAGGGACACGCGGCTTGGGCTTTGGCTTTTATTGGCTCGAAGGCAAAAAAATATTTGTATCGGGAAATCGCGTCGGATTCGGTTGAGGTGCGGGCTGCTGTCCTAGGGGCGATCGCCAAAATCGCTCAAGAAGAACCCGAAGAAGCTGCATTCAACCTGTTAGTTAATGCTCTCACAGATGCTGCTGAAACAGTGCGAATCGAAGCAGCATCAGCTTTAGCAAATGCTGCTTACAAACCCGCTATTCCCAACCTCGTCGAGTTGCTGCACCATGGGAGTTGGGAAAGTAGAAAAGCGGCGGCTCTAGCATTGATGAAAATTGGCACGAGCGAAGATCCGCCAGAGTTTTCTGTTCTTTTGGAACCGTTGGAAACTGCACTTGTTAATGAATCGGAAGCGCAGGTAAGGCGGGTGATTCAGTTGGCGATTTCTCAGATTAAAAAACAGTCGGAGGCTGATGATTGGGAATAGATATTCTGAGGTCGGACGGCGGTTAAAACCGCCTTGCAAGTCAAACCGCGCATTCTTCAACCCGCAGAGGCTGGTTTTGTTTGGATAGCAGCGATTTTAATCGCCGAGTCTTCTAAAAGAAATCAACTAAAAAAGTGAACAAAAATCGCATTCCTGAAATTGAAACCAACCTCCGCGCGCCCGCACTGAACATCCGTAAAGCCGCCTTAGACGAATTAGCAGAATGTCCCGCTGATATCGCCGTCCCAATTCTCCAAAAGCTAGGTGAAGAGGAAAATTTTACACTGCGCCTTCTTGCTGTGATGGGCTTGGGAAATCACCGAAATGAAGCTGCTTTTGCTGCTTTGCAAAAGATTATTCAAGAAGAGTCAGATAGTAATGTAGTCGCTGAGGCAGCTAATTCTATTTTTGACTTTGGCGAGCCAGCAATTCCTGTGATTCAACAATTATTTGAGAGTAATGATAACTGGTTGGTTCGTCAAACGGTGCTTTCTTTATTAGTAGAAACCAGTCACTTTGATGTATTGTTGGCGGTAGCAATAGCAGCCCTTGATGATGAAACGCAAACTGTTCGAGAAGCTGGTATTCTGGCTCTCAAACAAGTCTTAAAGTCTCCTTTGAAGGATGAGGCTTTAAGTTTGCTAACAACTATGGCGCGAGATTCATATTGGCGGAATCGGTGGCGGGCGGCGATCGCCCTTTATGGCACTCAAGACTCCCAAGCTAAAGAATTGCTCTCGGAACTGCAGCGGGATGAGCATTACAGGGTGGTTGCTGCGGCTTTGGAAGGCACTGTGGCAGAAAACTGAGCAAAACTCATCCGCGAGGGCGATCAACTCACGGGCGAGATCGAGGAGCTCGATCGACCAGACATAATTGTTACCCGTGATATCGTTTCCGGTTGCATCGCAATAATAAAATCGAGTCAACAGTCAACAGTCAACAGTCAACAGTCATGTATGAGTGCAACCGGAATTGAGATGAGCCGAGGATCGGCAACTGTCTCGCAGCTTCCCCCAGAAATCCTCCCAAGCAGTCTGAGTGGACGCAGGCGGACTCAAACACCCGCTTTGGGCCTCAAGCATCTCTCGGAGAAACCGCGTTTTTTGCGTAAATCCTCCCCTGGTAGGATGATCCGCGCCCTGTGTCCCCTATAGCAGAATGTTACAGATTATTACTTTGTTTCTAATAAATGAGACTGGGAGGCCCGTTGTCTTTTATGTTCTAAATCGACTTGTTAAATAACAAGATTTTTACCTTTTATTCAGAAGGAGAGCTCAATGCTAGACGCATTTTCCAGAGCCGTAATCACGGCAGATGCCAAAACCGGTACTATTGGTGGCGCTGAACTTACTTCACTAAGAAGCTTTATTGCTGAAGGCAACAAGCGCTTGGATGCAGTAAACGCGATCGCTAGCAACGCTAGCTGCATAGTTTCTGATGCCATCGCCGGCATGGTCTGCGAAAACCAAGGTTTGATTCAAGCCGGTGGCAATTGCTACCCGAACCGCCGCATGGCTGCTTGCTTGCGCGACGGCGAAATCATCCTGCGTTACATCAGCTACGCTTTGTTGGCTGGTGATGCTTCCGTTTTGGACGATCGTTGCTTGAATGGTTTGAAAGAAACCTACATCGCTCTGGGCGTGCCTTCTGGCTCCGCAGTTCGTGCAGTTCAAATCATGAAAGCTAGCTCTGTTGCTCACATCAATAGCACCAACACAGAAGCTCAAGCTGGCAATCGCTTCCGCAAAATGGAAACCATCGATGGCGACTGCTCCTCTTTGGCATCTGAAGCTGCTAGCTACTTCGATCGCGTTGCTTCTGCTCTGAGCTAATTCAAGCAGACCAATAGTTACTGGCTCTGCGGCCAGTTGAATTGAAACAAACTGTCAAAAATCTATTTCTGGAGATCTCAGAACATGAAATCAGTAATCACCACAGTAGTTACGGCTGCTGATGCGGCGGGGCGTTTCCCCTCCTCTTCTGACTTGGAATCGGTTCAAGGAAGCATTCAACGCGCTGCTGCTCGTTTAGAAGCTGCTGAAAAGCTGGCTGCTGGAATCGACGCAGTTGCTAAAGAAGGCTACGATGCTTGCATCAAAAAATATCCTTACTTGAACAACGCTGGCGAAGCCAACGAAACTCAAGTCAAAAAAGACAAGTGCATGCGCGACATCAAGCACTACCTGCGCTTGATCAACTACTGCTTGGTAGTTGGCGGCACCGGCCCTCTTGATGAATGGGGTATTGCTGGTCAACGCGAAGTTTACCGCGCCTTGAACTTGCCTACAGCTCCTTACGTTGCTGCTTTGGTGTACACTCGCGATCGCGCTTGCGCTCCTCGCGATATGTCTCCTCAAGCCTTGGTAGAGTTCCGCGCTCTCCTCGACTACACGATCAACTCTCTTTCCTAGAAAGCTCGATCGCTTAATTCACGGCTAGGTTGGACATAAGTTCGATCGGTTGTGGGGGACTCTTGGGACGCTGCAAAAGCCTAAATCGGGTTTAGTGTCGTGCTAAGAGTCCCTTAACTTTAAGAGTCATCAGTCATTAGTTATTAGTCATTAGTTGTTAGTTATTGGTTATTGGTTATTGGTTATTAGTTATTGGTTATTGGTTATTAGTTATTGGTTATTGGTTATTGGTTATTGGTTATTGGTTATTGGTTATTGGTTATTGGTTATTGGTTGGTAGGGGCGGTGGATGGTGCGTGCCCGCCCTCAGTTATTGGTTATTGGTTATTAGTTATTGGTGATAAAAAGGTATTAAAAAAATAATTTGTGTATCGGTGTTTTTGGTGGTATCGTACTGTTAGTTATTGGTAATTGGTAAGTGGATAAGCGTTTTTTTAATTTATTTAATCTGACAGAAGAACAGGCGATCGCCATTTTGGAAACGCCGGCCCAAAAACTAGATGACCCTTACGATCGCTACATTGCAGCTTCTCATTTAGTAAATTTTTCCACAGAAAAGTCGATCGCCGCCCTGATTGTAGCCGTGGAAAATACCGACGATGGTCTTGACAATCGCTCAGTTCGCCGCAAAGCAGCAGAAACCTTGGGGCGCTTGCAGGCAAAATCTGCACTCACATCTCTCCATGCTTGCTTGGGCGATGATGACTGTTACGTGGTAGAAAATGCAGTTTGGGCGATCGGCGAAATCGGCACAGACAATCCCGATATCTTAGAAGATATTGCCAAATTGCTCGACAAACCAGGTCAAAGCTATCGGGTCATCATCCACGCTTTGGCAAAATTAAATTACACAGCAGCAATCTCGCGCCTCAACAAATTTGTAGAGGATAAAGATGGGATGATTCAAGGTGCGGCAATCACCACAATCTGCCGCTTTTCGGGAGATTACTCGCAAATGGCTCGCGTGGTAGAGTTGCTGCAAAGCAGTAATGTTAACGATCGCCGCAGCAGCATTCAAGATTTAATAGACGCCAAATATTACAAAGCAATTCCTGAGATTTCCCGCTGTCCCGTGTCTTTGGTGTTTCGCCTGCGGGCCGTGCGGATGCTGGCGAGTGTGGGGATTCCTGCTGGAGAGATTGCTTTTGCCGAAATTGAACCGATTCTCGATCGCATAATTGGCGATCGGCCCGACGATCTCGATTTAGTACACGAATACGACCAACTACCAAGCCTCGAATTTGCAATTAATGAACTCTACGAAACCGATTTCGGACGCTGTTATCTGGCAACCAAAACCATCCTAGAATCCTACAAAGATGAAGCACCGGATGCCTTACTCGCAACTTATGCAAAATCAGCATACAACGATTACGGCGCGCACTATCACGTCATGAAACTGCTGGGTTGGCTCAAGTACGCCCCTGCCTTCGATTTACTCGTAGAAGCGCTGCACAATCGAGAACCGCAGTTTCAAAAATCCCGCGCCGCCGCAGCTTTCGCCCTCGGCGAAATCGGTGACAAACGCGCTATTGCTGAACTAAAAGTTGGTCTGGAAACTAGAATTTGGGATTTGAAATATGCTAGTTTGATGGCATTGCAAAAATTAGGAGACAACAGCGGCCGCGAGATTTTAGCGGAGGATGAGGATTTGCTGCTGCGGGCAAAAGCAGCGAGTTTAATATCTAGAGTATAATAATTTAAGGTTGTTGACTGTTGACTGTTGACTGTTAACTGTTAACTTTTGATTGTTGACTGTTAACTGTTGACTGACTAATGACTAATGACTAATGACTACTGACTACTGACTAATGACTAATGACTAAAATGCCGAAAGAAGAACTTTTCCAACAGTTAAAGCATCCAAATCCGCACCTGCGGAAACGCGCAATCAGCGAAATAGCTGAAACTCGCGACGAAACGACTATTGGGCAGTTGATGGGAATTTTGGACGAGGAAGATGTTGTTTATCGCCGATCGGCAGTGCAAGTTTTGGGGATAATCGGTAACGATGCTGTGCCGTTGCTGGTAGATTCTCTGCTCAATAGCAAGAATGCCACGATTCAGGCGAGTTGTGCAAAAGCATTAACGGCGATCGCTGTCAACTATCCCGATCTAACTTTTCCAGAATTAGGATTGCAAGGGCTGCAAAAAGCACTAAGCGATCCGAATCCGGTGGTTTATATCTCCTCGGTAATGGCGCTGGGACAAATTGGTACAGCGGCGTTGGATATCTTGATCGAGACGATCGAGAATACTGAAAATATTGCCTTAGCTGTGGCGATAACAGGTTCCTTGGCGACAATCGGAGGCACAAAAGCCCAGGAGGTTTTGGAGGCGACGGCGGCCAATCCCGATGCCGATCCCTATATTCGTGAGTCTGCTGAAAGTGCTTTGTCTCGAATGAATCAGGTGACTAAGTGGAATTCCGGCGGTTAGTTGGATTGAATGGGCGATCGACCATTTAGATCAAATCCAGTTAGAGCCAAATAATACCGCAGTGCTGTCTGCAGCGGACAGAACTCCACCCTCAGAAAATTATGATTCCGATGCAAACGGAAAGAATATCAGAGCCCGTCCGATCGATTACCATAACAAAACGGTTCCATCGCGCGTGCGGACTTGCATACGCTTGCTTGGTTGCGCCCCAAGTCCCCACTAAGAAATGTAAAATGGTAGAAGATGTTAGCGTGAACTAACATTTTCAATTTTTCAAAAGGTAAAAAAATGGCTAATATAAATTTGCGCCGCCCCGAAAATATCAGCGGTAATTTTTATGTAGACAGTACCTGCATAAACTGCGATACTTGTCGCTGGATGGCACCGGAAGTATTTACTCAAGCGGGAGAAAAGTCGGCGGTTTACCAGCAACCGACAAACGAAACGGCAGAAATGCGAAGTCTCGCCGCTCTTTTGTCTTGTCCCACAAGTTCGATCGGCACTCTTGAAAAACCGAAAAACATCAAAGAAGTTCAGCAAAATTTGCCCGCGTTAGTAGCAGAAAATGTTTACCACTGCGGCTACCATTCGGAGAAATCCTTCGGCGCGGCTAGCTATTTAATTGTCCGCCCTGAAGGAAACATTTTAGTTGATTCTCCCCGTTTTGCGCCACCGCTAGTCAAAAATATCGAAGCAATGGGCGGCATTCGCTATCTGTACTTGACTCACCGCGACGATGTAGCAGACCATCAACAATACCGCGATCGTTTTGGGTGCGATCGCATTCTTCATACTGATGAAATTAACGCGGATACTCGGAGTGTAGAAATTCAATTATCAGGCAGCGAACCGTATCAATTAGCCGATGATTTGTTGATTCTACCTGCTCCCGGCCACACGAAAGCTCACACAGTTTTGCTTTACAATAATAAGTTTTTGTTTAGCGGCGATCATCTGGCTTGGTCGGAAAATTTGCAGCAGCTAATTGCCTTTCCCCACGTCTGTTGGTATTCTTGGCCGGAACAAATCAAATCTATGCAAAACTTGGCTAATTACTCGTTTGAATGGGTGTTGCCGGGACACGGCCGCCGACATAATGCCGATCGAAAAATGATGAGCAATCAAATGCAAAAGTGTATTGCTTGGATGGTCGATGCTTAATCTGATATACTGAATACAGCCTTTCGAGATCTCCTATGAGGTACTATCCGGGATAAACCAAACCGGGCATACCTCACCACGCGATCGAACCGCTATATAAGTTTTTACCATCACTAACTTGAATGTTGGAACTACTTGCAAGAATCACAATTAATCCCAGACAGTGTAGCGGTCGTCCCTGTATTCGCGGCATGAGAATTCGGGTATCAGATGTACTAGACTTATTTGCGGCTGGTTTGAGTGCGGAACAAATTCTCGCAGAAATGCCCGATCTGGAAATAGACGACCTCAAAGCATCTCTTTTGTACGCCTCACGTAAACTTAATCATCCAGTATTGGTTGCATGACGATCTGGGTAGATGCACATCTGTCACCTGCGATCGCAACCTGGATGACTAATACACTAGGAGTAGCAGCGGTAGCCTTGCGCGACATTGGACTGAGAGATGCTGAAGATCCTGAGATTTTCGAGGCAGCCAAAGCGCAGGGAGTTATTTTGATGACTAAAGACAGTGATTTTGTTGATTTAGTCGATCGTCTTGATTCCCCCCCACAAATTATTTGGTTGACGTGTGGCAATACATCAAACGATCGGTTGCGAGAGATTCTCAGTGCAACGTTGTTAGATGCGCTGGAACTTTTGAGAACAGGTGAAAGGTTGGTGGAGATTAGCGGGGATTAGTCGCCACAGTCAAAATTCCAATGCTAGGGGATTTGACAACTGATATCAAATCCCCTAGCATCGGAATGATTCAGATATATATTTTCTCCCTCTGTGTACTCTGTGTACTCTGTGGTTAAATCATTCCGATGCAAGCGAAAACAATATGACTAAGCTTTTTCCTTGGGAATAGCAACCAAAGTGATAGAATTAGCGGGATAATTTGCCTTGAATTCAGTACCGCTGACAGCTAAATCGCTCTGACGGACGATCGCCCGCAAATTTGCCTCGCTGTAAGTGTAAACTTGAGCTTTACCCGCCGATTTAAATCCTTTCAAACTTAAGTTGCTAGTCAACTTTTGGCTAGTTTTGTTAATAATTACCAGCGTCAAAGCACCGTCGTTAGTGCGTTGCGATCCGTAGATTGACAAAAGTTCCTGGTCTGTGCTGTGCGATCGCACCCAAGTATCCCCGTACTTGCTGCCCTTCCCGTCATAATTCAGGTACGTGCGGAAGGCATAGGAACCCGGTTCAGAAGACTTCGGAGGCCCCCACAGCGTCGCTAAATCGAGTTGTTCTCGCCCAAAAATCCCCAGGATGTCGGCTTGAGTTAACGCGCCGTTCATCGACTCCAAACCGCCCCAATTGTATTCAGTAATTGCAAGTTTTGTACCTGGATAATCTTGCTTTATCCAGTCTCTAAACCGGGGAATAATTGTTAGCGGCGGATTCGATTTACCAATCCAACTTTCATCAGTATAAGTGCTGTCCCACAGAGAACGAGTCGATCGCAACCGGGCTGCTTGCGTCTTAGCATCACCGGCGGGACAATTCGCCAAACAGAGGTCATCGACGACAGGATAGTAGTGTTCGTCAAAATAGTCGAGGATGCGAACACCTTTTTGCTGTTCGTAGGCGCGCATTTGCTGCAAGTACCACCGCCCAAACCAGACACCGCCGTGTTTTTCGCGATCGCCCTTTACTCCCGAATCCACATAAACAGGCCAGCCAAAATCCGACGGGCCGAGTACCTTAGCGGTGGGATCTGTGGCCTTTACCATTGACGCATATTGGTAAGTGCGATCGCGCAATTCGTCATAACTCGTCGCTTCTGGATGAACATCGCGGTGAGTGTTTCCCCAGCCGCTAGGTTCGTTGTCCATTTGATAAATTTGCACGCCGCCCGATTCAGCAGTACCGTGGGTGTTAACTAAATGTTGAACCCAAGCTTTCTGGAAAGCAGCATCGCTAACAATACTAACATCAAGGCGATTATTATCAGTTATTAAACTGCCATCTGGACGCTTTCCGTTACCGCACTTGTCGCCTTCTGGAAAAATATAAGGATTGGTTTTTTCTTGCGCGCCGTATTTGGATACTCGAAAGCCGCAATTCCAGATGCTCAATTTATTTACATAGCCAATTATCGGGATAGTGACGATGCTTTTGCTGCCGTTTTTGCGGTTGGTTTTGACAATTTTATCGATCGAATCGCCGGGAACAGGATTTTTATTGTCGCCGCCACCCACGAAAAAGAAGTCATCGCCGCTGTTGGAAGAATCGACTAACCAGTTATAGCGGCTGGTGTGATTAGCCCCCCAGCGTTCCACCGGAATTCGCAACTCTTGGGCGAGGGCCGGATCGATCGCATAATCATTCATACCGTAGATGTCGGGACTGATGGAATGGCGATCGGCTGTAACGTCTACAGATAAGGTGAGATTTGCTGTTTGGGCGATCGCGCTTTTGAAGTAAACTGCGGTGGCGATCGTTGCCAAAGCAGCCAAAACGCCTAATAATAGTAGGATAATCCAACCTAGTTTGTTGGAGGGCGATCGCAACCAAAATCGTTTATTCATTTTTTGTTTTACTTAGTAATTGAAGATTTTTTAAATTTTAATTGTTCCTTAAATGCCCCTAATAATAACAAATAGGGCCTGTTTATTTAGATTGTCTTTAATTGACATAGATTAGGATCAACCCCCGCCGTAATTCAATCGATTGGGATAATTTTTGTTCATAAGTTTCGATGATTTATGATATCCATCTGGGCTGGTTCATCAATATTTTATATCGTTTCTGATAGCATCGGAATTATATATTTCAATCATTGATAGTGCGAGCGTCTCCGAAGAGCGAAGTCGATCGCTCTTCGGGGATGCTCGCACTATATAATTCCAATGCTACCGGATTTGATATCAATTGAAAAATCTAGATATTTCTCAACCCACAGCCGTCCACCGGATTATCTATTAATTCCGAATTCGGGAGATATTGATAGTGATGGGGGCGGGTTTATTTAGATTGTCGTTGACTGACAAATATTATTGTGAACCCGCCCCCTACAGCAACCAGGCATTAGTTAATAGGCTGTGTCAGAAATTAGCAGTCAATTTATTCACAAATAACAGCCTCTGACGCACCATACTAAGTTATTTAACCTTCAGTGTAAGCCTCCATTGGCAAACAAGAACACACAAAATTACGATCGCCAAAAGCATTATCTATCCGGCCCACCGCCGGCCAAAACTTATATTCGCGAGTCCCAGCCGTCGGATAAGCAGCTTGCGCGCGAGTATAAGGACGGTTCCACTCATCAACCATCAGAGATTCTGCAGTATGCGGCGCATTTTTCAACAGATTATTTTGCGAATCCACATTACCTTTTTCAATCTCCGCAATTTCGCCTCGAATCGCAATCATCGCATCGCAGAAACAATCTAATTCCTGTTTTGATTCGCTCTCCGTCGGTTCCACCATTACCGTACCCGCGACAGGCCAAGAAACTGTCGGCGCGTGATAGCCGTAATCCATCAACCGTTTAGCGATATCATCAACTTCGATAGCAGCAGATTTTTTGAGAAGGCGCAAATCCAGAATACACTCGTGCGCCACTAAACCCGATTTCCCTTTGTACAAAACCGGATAATAGGATTCTAACCGATGCGCCATGTAATTAGCATTAAGAATTGCAACTTTTGTCGCCTCAGTTAAACCGACTCCTCCCATCATCCGAATGTACATCCAAGAAATAGTCAAAATGCTAGCACTTCCCCAAGGCGCCGCCGAAACAGCACCTATAGAATTGCTATCTTTCTCTGGGTTGGGTTCTCCCGAAACATCAGGTAAGAAAGAAACCAAATGAGGCATAACTCCAATCGGCCCCATGCCAGGGCCGCCGCCGCCGTGAGGAATGCAGAAAGTTTTATGCAAATTTAAGTGACAAACATCAGCACCAAAATCACCGGGGCGGCACAAACCAACTTGAGCATTCATATTTGCGCCGTCCATATAAACTTGTCCGCCGCAGTTGTGGACAATCTCGCAAATCTCTTTAATTTCTGACTCAAATACGCCGTGGGTAGATGGATATGTCACCATCAAAGCAGCCAGTTCATTTTTGTGTTTCTCGGCTTTTTTTTGCAAGTCGGCGACATCAATATTCCCCTGAGAGTCGCACTCGACAGCAACTACTTTCATCCCCGCCATTACCGCGCTAGCCGGATTTGTCCCGTGGGCTGACTGGGGAATTAAACAGATATTGCGGTGAGATTCTCCTCGGTGTTCGTGGTATTGGCGAAGGACTAACAATCCCGCGTATTCGCCTTGGGAACCGGCGTTTGGTTGCAAGGAAATTCCCGCAAAACCGGTGATTTCTGCCAGCCACTGTTCGAGTTGCACGAACATCATTTGATAGCCGCGAGTTTGATTGCGGGGCGCAAAGGGATGAATCTTGCCAAATTCGGCCCAAGTTACCGGCAGCATCTCGGCTGTTGCGTTCAATTTCATCGTGCAGGAGCCCAAGGGAATCATTGATGTGTTTAGCGATAAATCCTTGGTTTCTAAACGGTGCAAGTACCGCAAAAGTTCGGTTTCGGAATGGTAGCTGTTGAAAACTGGATGGGTGAGATAGCTGGTTGTGCGATCGCAAAAATCTGGTAAAGTCAAATAGGAATTTAATGCGTCTGCATCCAGCGGAATGTTGAGAGCGTTCTCCCCCTCGACCCTGATATAATCCTTATGCTGTCCGAAAATTTCCCATAAATCTTGCACATCTTCAACAGTCACAGTTTCATCTAAAGTGATTCCGACTGTCGCCTCATCAAAAACTCGAAGATTAATGTTGCGAAGTTGGGCAGTTGCTAGAAGTTCTGACAACGGTTTGTCTCCCAATTCTACTCGCAGAGTATCGAAGAAAGGTTGAGAACCAATTTTGTATCCGAAACTTCTTAAACCGGATGCCAAAAGTGCAGTTAAACTCCATACTTTCTCGGCAATGTCTCTGAGTCCAGACGGGCCGTGATAAACAGCATACATACTCGCCATCACTGCCAGCAAAACTTGAGCAGTACAAATATTGCTAGTTGCTTTTTCGCGGCGGATGTGCTGTTCGCGAGTTTGCAAAGCCAAACGCAAAGCAGATTTGCCGTTAGCATCTTTAGAAACCCCGACAATTCGCCCCGGAACTTGCCGTTTAAACTCTTCTTTTGTGGCGAAATAGGCTGCGTGGGGCCCTCCGAATCCCATCGGTACTCCGAAGCGCTGGGTGCTTCCTACGGCGATGTCAGCGCCGAATTCGCCGGGGGGCGTAAGCAAGCAAAGGCTTAAAATGTCGGCGGCGACTGTGACTAATGCGCCGGCTTGGTGTGCCGATCGAATAAAATCCCTATAGTCGTAAATTGTGCCGTCTGTTGCTGGGTATTGCAGGAGCGCGCCGAAGATTGTACGATCGAACTCAAAGCTTTGATGGTCGCCCACAATAACCTCAATTCCCAGCGGTTTAGCGCGAGTTTGCACCACTTCCAGAGTTTGAGGGTGACAATCTCGGGAAACAAAAAATGCTTTCGCCCCCTTTTTGCTAGCGCCGTAACTCACCGCCATCGCTTCCGCCGCCGCAGTCCCCTCATCCAGCAAGGAAGCGTTAGCAATTTCCAAACCCGTGAGGTCGATTATCATCGTTTGGAAATTCAGCAAAGCTTCCAATCGTCCTTGGGCAATTTCGGCTTGGTAGGGAGTGTAAGCTGTATACCAGCCGGGATTTTCCAGGATATTCCGCTGGATGACCGGCGGTGTGATGCAGTCGTGATATCCTGTGCCGATGTACGATCGAAATATCTGATTTTTTGCAGCAATTTCTTTCAATTCTGCCAAAGCAGCGTACTCGCTTTGCGCTGCGGGAAGTTGCAGGGGTTGATTCATGCGAATCGCCGCTGGAACAGTTTTGTCAATCAACTCATCGAGGCTGGAAATACCCAAAACATCCAGCATTTGCTGGATTTCGCTTCCTGTCGGGCCAATGTGCCGCCCCGCAAAACCACCGATGGGGGAAAGGTTTTGCTGCTGGCTGGGTTCAACTTTCGGGCTGTAGAGTACCAAGGCGGATTCTCCTGAGTTAACTTTTGCTTCTTTGTTTGTAACATTTAGTCACAAAAGAAGTCATTAGTCATTAGTCATTAGTCATTAGTCATTAGTCATTAGTCATTAGTCATTAGTGCTGTCCCCCCGAGCGAACGTCTAACGTCATCAGGAAGATGGAAGAAGGAAGATGGAAAAAGGAAGATGGAAGAGAAACGATTTCCCCCTCTCCCCCTCTCCCC
>NZ_JADEWT010000084.1 GCF_015207505.1 Tychonema sp. LEGE 06208 | reverse complement strand
AATAACCAATAACCAATAACCAATAACCAATAACCAATAACCAATAACCAATAACCAATAACCAATAACCAATAACCAATAACCAATAACCAATAACCAATAACCAATAACCAATAACCAATAACCAGTAAAAAATAATTTCTTACTTCGGTAAAAGCGGGAAAAAATGCCCTACTGGCCCTTGACCTGCTCCAATATCTAAAGCATATTTCAGAGCATTGGTAACATAATTTTTAGCCAATGTTACCGAGGTAAATAAATCTTTACCTAATGCTAAATTAGCGCAGATCGCAGCACTCAAGGTGCAACCAGTCCCGTGGGTATTCCCAGTCTCAACATTCTCAGTTTTCAACACTTCTAACTGCATACCGTCAAACCAAACATCAATCCCGCGCAAATCTCCAGCCATCCCGCCGCCTTTGACTAAAACAGCTTTTGCGCCCGATCGATAAATCTCTTGCGCCGCCGCTTTCATATCATCTAGAGAAAAAATCTCTAAACCGCTCAAAATCTGGGCTTCAAACCGATTCGGAGTCACCAAAGTCGCCAAAGGAATCAAATTATCCCGCAAAAATGCGATCGCCCCATCGTCAATGAGTCGATCGCCCGATCGAGAAACCATCACCGGATCGACAACCAAGTTCTCCATCTTCAAACTCTCCACCTGCGAAGCCACCACCGTCATAATCTCCCGATTCAGCAGCATCCCAGTCTTCACAGCATCCACCCCAATATCCCCAACCACCGCCTCAATTTGAGCCGCCACAGCCTCCGCAGCCATCGCATCCACCCGCATCACCCCCAAGGTATTTTGAGCCGTCACGCAAGTCAGGGCACTCGTACCGTGAACGCAGTGAAATGCAAAAGTCCGCAAATCCGCCTGAATCCCGGCGCCGCCGCCGCTGTCTGAACCGGCCACAGTCAAAGCCACAGGAATCCTCGATTTCACCATCTTTTTTCCACCGCCAATAAATCCCCATTTTCCCATACACATCCCATCTCATCCGCGTTCGTCAGCGTTGATTGGCTTCCATTTGTGGTTCCAAATTCCCAAACAAAATTAGCTATGATTAAACCAATTGTAAAGAATTATTGCCAAAAACAGTGAAACTCACCCGCATTGACCTCAACTCTTGGATCTTCCACATTGCCGGCCAAACCATCCTCGTCGATCCGTGGCTAATCGATCCCCTGGTATTTTACGGTCAACCCTGGCTGTTCACCGCCTACCACAACACCCCCGTCGCCTTCACGCCGGACACCTTACCGCCGATCGACCTTATCCTCATTTCCCAAGGCTTAGACGACCACTGTCACAGACCAACACTCTCCAAGCTCGATCGCACCATTCCCGCCATCGCCTCCCCCACCGCCGCCAAAGTCCTCAGCAGTTTGGGCTACACTAATATCACATCTTTAGCCAATTGGCAAGAGTTTAAATTTAAAGAATTATTACAAATAATCGCCGTACCCGGAGCCGAAATCCAGCCGGGACAAGAAGAAAACGGCTATTTGCTCAAAGATTTAAACAGCGGCGAGACACTTTATTACGAACCGCACTTACCGCCCTTAGAAAAAGTCAAACAGAAAATAGACACGGTAGACGTAGCCATCGCCCCAGTCATCGGTCAAATCTTCCCATTCCTCGGACAAGTCATCATCGGCCCCAAAGAAGCCCTCAAACTCGCCGAAACTCTCAAACCGAAGTTTTTCTTACCGACAACAGCAGGAGATATCCGAGCCACCGGTATTTTACCAATGTTAGTGCGATCGATCGGCAGCATCCCCGAATTTCGCGATTTACTTGCAAAATCCGAACTCTCCACCCAACTCCTCGAACCAGAACCCGGACAAACCCTAGAGATTTGAGATTTGGGATTTGAGATTTTAGATTTTTTTGATGGGAGATTGTGGATTTTTTAGAATCAAAAATCCACAATCTATTGACATTTTAGATTTTTCAGATTTGAGATTTTAGATTTATCCCAAATCCCCAATCCACAATCCCAAATCTAAAATTTAAAATCCCAAATCTCAAATTATTTGGGTGGGCGACGGTTACGCAAAAACTCAGGAATATCTAATCCCAAATCTTGCGGTTTAATTTTCGTATCCTGCGTCTGTTGAGCAGGAGTCACAGGCACTGTTGCAGCCCGCCAAGGAGCATTCACATTTTGAGTGCGCCCCGGAACGGGAGGAGGCGGAACTTCTCCCGAAAAACCAGTAGCGATCACAGTAATCTTAATTTCTCCCTGAAGCCGCTCGTCAATCACCGCTCCAAAAATAATATTCGCATTCGGATCGACCACTTCGTAAATCGTCTCAGCCGCTGCATTCACCTCATGCAGAGTCATGTCAGTACCGCCAGTGATGTTAAACACCACACCTCTAGCGCCCTCAATAGACGAAGCTTCCAGCAGCGGCGAAGAAATAGCCTGCATCGCAGCCTCCCTAGCCCGCGACTTGCCCGAACCCACCCCGATGCCCATCAACGCCGAACCCGCATCTGCCATTACAGCCCGCACGTCAGCAAAGTCAACGTTCACCAAACCGGGAATCGTAATAATGTCAGAAATACCCTGAACCCCTTGGCGCAGGATATCGTCAGCAACTCGAAAAGCTTCTTGCACCGGCATTTGTTCCGAAATCACCGATAGCAGCTTGTCGTTAGGAATCACGATCAATGTATCCACCCGGGTTTGCAAAGCTGCAATCCCTTCCTCGGCTTGGCTGGTGCGCCGCCGTCCCTCAAACGTAAAAGGCCGCGTAACTATGCCCACAGTCAACGCGCCCATTTCCTTGGCTACTTCAGCGACAATCGGAGCCGCACCCGTGCCCGTACCGCCGCCCATGCCGGCTGTGATAAACACCAAATCCGCGTGATTCAAAGCATTAGCAACTTCGTCGCGAGATTCTTCTGCTGCCTTTTGTCCGATCGCCGGATTTCCTCCAGCACCCAAGCCGCGCGTCAACTTTTGTCCGACTTGCAAGCGTTTGGGAGCATTTGACAGCACCAGAGCTTGGGAATCGGTATTCACGCACCAAAACTCGACCCCAGAAATCTCGCTAGCAATCATCCGGTTAACGGCGTTGCCACCACCCCCGCCGACACCAATTACTTTGATTCTCGCGGCACTGCTGGGCATTATGTCTTTGGGATTCACCATAGGATCGATATCAATACTATCTACATTTACATAACCAGACTTGCGTCTAAACGGATTGGCGGAATCGAGAGCCACCGGAAAATTTTTTACTTCTTCCGAAGGGGGACTGTCTTGGTCAGACCCCTGTCTATTATTAAGCTTCATTAGAGTCGGGGATAGTAGATTACAGCTTTTTAACTTAACTAAACGCCAATTCACATCAACTATAGGCTAAAGTTGCCGAAAAACTAACACAGTTCGAGGCTGAATGTTAGCAATCTCGGATTTTGCGGAGTGTCGATCGCCCGTACCTCGCCCCTGGTCCATTCCGGCGCTCGTGCCTTCGGCATTTGTAGGGCTTTGCAGACGAACAAAAAATCGATACTAGCCGGAGACGCTTCTTGATGGGAAAAAAATCCTGATTTTTTTTTTCCTAAAGGGGCCGAATCAAACAATTGTCCCTATGTCAAGCCCTGCGTATCTATCCAGAGCGGTAAAAATTCTGCCGGATGACAGATAGTTTCTACCTTCTGTTGACAGAAAATCAATTCTGACCGCGAGTTGGTGGGGGACTTGCACTCTCCAAACTAGGGGGGGGTTCTGGCAAGTGGACGATCGGCGCTGCTGGATTTTTTAAGTCAATGTAGGCTATTTTGCTCGAATCTAGCTGTTTTGGCAATTGTCGCATTCGGTCTAAAACTTTCAGTTGAGTGCCTGTCAAGGAGGAACTGTACGGCCCTAAGTGTACGGTACCGATCTCGGTTTTCAAGATCAAGTTGCTGGGGTCTTGCCAATCTATCTCAAAAACTTTCACCGTCAAGCCGCTTAGTCCTTGGTAAAACTTCGGCCAAGAGGCGCGGTACTTTTCCAAAGGCCCGATGACTTTTAAAGTTGGCAAAGAATGCTGGGGCTGCCGGACTCGATCGCTGCCCGGTTCGATCGAACTATTGTGCGATCGCGCCGCTGCAGTATAGCTCTCCAACGGCATCCACCCCCCGCGAGCGTCCAGCCATCCCACTTTTTCCTTGTCGCTTTTGGATCTCAACATCGCCGTCGGCTGCGCCACCGCCACCGGCAGCCTTTCTGCCACTTCCACAGTCAAAGAAGGTGGAAACAAGTTACGAGTCACCTTTGCTTTGGCTATAGGGCCTGTTAACTCCATTTTTTCGGCCAGCGCCTGCGGTTGAATCCCCCACAACGACTGCGGGTAAGAAAGCGGCACCAAAGAGCGCACCGCCTTGTCAGAGAGCCACTGATTGCCCTCGACATTCACTTGTTCCGATCGGGCAATTAACCAAGTGGGCTGCGCCATCCACCACAACAAAAATGAGGCTATTGAGCTCGCAGCCAGGGTTTGCCACACCACAGCCACCGCTCGATCGCGACGGAGGCGCCGCAACTCTTGGCGCCGGCGCCCTAACTCTGTTTGAGAAACCGCTCCAAAATTAGCCATCTACCTCTTGACAATTTAGTAATTAAGGATTACCACAAATTCAAAACTGTTTAATCTCGCGCCCTGCAGACCCTTTCTCCCCTACCATTTAATCAGATCCCCGCAAAATTACCCAGAAGGAGTGCCAATCTCCGTAAAATCACTTATCCAGCTAGGTAATTAAAATTGCTTAATTAAAAATTCCCAATTCCCGCGCCGCCATGTTGATTAGCAGATAGAGGTTGTTTGGGTATTTAGGGCATTACCCCACAGGGCAAAAGGTGACAAATCAAACTAAACTCAAGGCAAGAAAGTTTAGACTTTCGATTAACTTTTATCACTTTTAGTCGGCTTGAATTGTGATCGCACTCGAATTAGACAGATTTTATAAAGCCTGCAACCCGAGCAAGACCCTCGTCGCGGGAGACCCTGGAGACTATCAATACTACATTGATTTTGGTTCCGTGCGCGGTGGCAAAATCATTGAATCTTTACAGCGAACAATTACCCGGATCTCCCCCGACGAGCCAACCTGTCAGCTATTTACAGGACATATCGGCTGTGGCAAATCTACCGAATTGTTTCGACTCAAAGCTGAACTCGAACAAGAGGGTTTTTGCGTTGTCTACTTCGAGTCTTCCCAAGACTTAGACATGGGGGATGTAGATATCAGCGATATTTTGCTGAGCATTGCGCGCCAAGTCAGCGAAACTATGGAATCGGCAAAAATCAAACTCAGACCGAGCTATTTTTCTAATTTGTTTGCAGAAGTGGCAGAATTTTTGCAGACTCCGATCGATTTGTCAGCAGAAGCCGAGTTATCTGTAGGCATTGCTAGAGTTACTGCTAAAACTAAAGACTCTCCCAAACTGCGATCGCAACTCAGACAATATCTCGAACCCCGCACCAACAGCATCTTGCAGTCGATCAACGAAGAACTCCTGGACAGAGCAAATGCCGAACTCAAACACAAAGGCAAAAAAGGACTCGCAGTCATCGTTGACAACCTCGATCGCCTCGACCCCTCCCTCAAACCCAGCGGACGCAGCCAGCCAGAATACCTCTTTTTAGACCGCGGCGAACAGTTGAAAAAACTCAATTGCCACGTCGTCTACACCATTCCCCTGACTTTGATTTTTTCCAACGACTTCGGCCGCCTCGCCAGTCGATTTGGAGTCAAACCCAAGGTAATGCCGATGGTACCGGTGCTCCGGCGATCGGGCGACGACCACAAGGAAGGAATGGCACTGCTGCGACAGTTAGTCTTAGCTAGAGCTTTCCCCACCGTCGATCCCGCTCAACGCATCGATTTAATTTCCAAAGTCTTTGATTGTCCCGAAACTTTAGACCGGCTCTGCCGGATTAGCGGCGGTCACGTTCGCAATCTACTGATGCTTTTGTATAGCTGTTTGCAGCACGAAGACCCCCCCTTCTCTCGCGAATGTCTCGAAGGTGTCATTCAAGAATATCGCGACGATCTTCTCGGAGCTATTAATGACACAGAATGGGAACTGCTGTTTCAAGTTGTCAACCGACAAAGTGTAACCGGCGAAGAAGAATCTCAAATCTTGTTGCGAAGTATGTTTGTCTTTGAATACCGCGATTTAGAAGGTCGGTGGTTTGGCATCAATCCAGCTTTAGCAGAAACCAGAAAATATCAAGAATGGCAGGAGCGCGATCGCCAAAAATAGTTGGGATTTTGGAGATTGCTTCCCAAATCTCCAAGCCCTCCCCCGCGAGGGATATATCAAGTTTTTAACTTCTCATTCACCGTTCAAAACTCCCAAATTTTGCAATCGAATAAAGCATCCAGTCAGCGGTTTTTGCCACTGGCTAATTTTTGTTTATTGCTGGGTGCGCGTCGCGACTTTGACGATACAAAAAAAATTACCACCACCAAGGACTTTCTCCAATCTCTACTCTCATATCTGCAAGGCCAGACCCCCTATATAGCCTTTCTCAAAAAGGTGAGGTTGAGATTTTAGATACTTCGGCTTCGCTCACTACAAGTTTTAGATTGAGGGATTGAGGGATTGAGGGATTGAGGGATTGATACCTCATCGAGAGTGAGAAGTGCCATATAGCGGTTCTCACTCCCGGCGCAGGCCGGCGCAGGCCGGCGCAGGCCTATGCCGGATAGTACCTCATACCAGAGCACAGAAAGGCTATATCTATTTTTACCTGTTGCTCTTAGTCCCAACTAATCCCATCGCGGACTACAATTTTTATAGCTTTTATTTCTGAATTCGTGCTACACATGGAGTAGGCTTGTTTGCTAATAGCTCATTGCCGGTCTTGTTCATAAATTGAGGGTGGATATTTACGGCATATAGTAGTTTATCTGTAACCGAGAAAAATCAAATTAAGCTAACTTGAATTTTTACTGTCAAGTTTCGCATTCTCGGAGATACAGAGGTATGATGTGTTTAGATTAAACATAAAGAATGTGTAAATTTTCATAAAAGCAGTACGACAAACTACGTATTACTACAGATATAAAGCGCCAGACAGGAACGAGCATCTCTAAGTAGATACGGTTTCAGTCACGATCGGCGATCGTTAGGTAATTGATTTCTGCAACAGGGGTGCACGCATGACCGATCTGCTTAAACTACAACAAACTGCCAGCTACAACGAGCGATCGCTCAAAACTCTGGTACGATCCATCGCCATGTCTCAGCAGCAATTTTCGCTCATTTTGGTGCGCTGCAACTACGAACAGTTGCGGCAGCGCTGGGCGCAGCGGCTGCGAGAAATGTCCCCAGTTCCAATTCAAGATATTGTCCTGCCAGCATCCGTCAAAACCCTTTACACTAATCTGGTGGCTAACACGTTACCAAGCGGGTCTTCGGCTGTTGGTTCCGCCTCGGCCTTGATGGTATTCGGTTTAGAAACAGTCGTGGCGATCGACGAACTGATGGCCTCTACCAATCAAGTGCGAGACGAATTTCGCAAAAACTTTACCTGTCCGGTGATCCTGTGGGTAACAGATGACATTGTGACCAAAATGATTCGTCTCGCCCCGGATTTCAAAAGTTGGGCCGCCGCCACAATTAAATTTGAACTGGCCGTTGATGAATTAATTCATTTCCTGACTGCGCGAGCCGATACGATATTTAAAGTAGGCGAACTCGATCGAGAATTGGGCAGCAGCACCGCCAGCACCCTCGCTACTTTTGCCAGCGACGAAACCGACTGGGAACAACGCGCACGGGTGGAGAGCAAAATCAGCCCCGGAGAACGCTTTTTCAGCTTTACTTCTCAACCCCAAAACACGCGAAAATCAGAGGTTCACTCCTATTCCCCCTTGAGTCCCGGCAATACCCTAGATTTGGCGATCGGCTCTTTGTCGCGCCGAGAACTAGAATTAGCTTTAAGAGATTTACAAAATCGCGGTCAAGAACTAGAACCAGCCCTCAAAGCCAGCCTGCAATTTGTTCTCGGTCGAGATTACTATGTCAGCGACAAAACCGAAACAGCGTTGATTCACTACCAAGAAAGCTTAATATTTTGGCAGCAGCAAACCGGCAACTGGGAACTTGCTAACTGGGAACATTCCGAAAACCGACAAACCCTCCCCTCATCCTTATTGAATCCTGTCCCCAACATCTTATTTTTAGAGAGAGAAGGGATAGTGCTGTTTCACATAGCTTTGTGTCACCGCCTGCAAGCAGCCAGAAATCCGGTAGCCAACCGCCACCACTGGGAACAAGCTTGGATTAGCCTGGAACAATCTAGAAACGCTTTTTCTCTGGCTTCGCGCCCCGAATTAGTCGCTGAGGTGACAGCACACCTCGGACAAGTGCTGCAGCGCTTGAAAGCTTGGGGAGAGTTGCAAGCATTAGCTGAAAATTCTTTGCAGTTGCACTTCACCTACGGTACTCCCAGCCAACTAGCTCAAGATTACGGCTTTTTGGCGGAAGTTGCGCTGCAACAGTCGAGGTGGAGTCAAGCCCGCCAGCTAGCCGAATTGGCTTTGGCGATTTTGGATCAAACCCCTAACGATTTGAGATTGTTGATAGAAGATTTGAGATTGGGGTTTGAGGGAAATTACCCAGAATTTGTAGGTACTAGCGAGTCTAGTAACGAGCCCAAATCTAAAATCCAACATCCCAAATCCGATCGCAGTTCGTATCTTTTACTGTTGGCCCAAAGTTTGCGGCAGCTAGGCCAGTGGGAAGCGGCGGTGCATTCTTTGGAGTTGGCTCAAACTCAAAGCGAGCCGAAGTACGACCCCCGCCTTTATATTGATATTTTGACCGAACTGCAAGCGGTTTATTTCCAGCAGGGAGAGTATCTCAAAGCTTTTCGGATTAAGAAAAACCAGCGATCGATCGAATATCAATACGGATTTAGAGCTTTTATCGGAGCCAGCCAATTGCAGCAGCAGCGACAAGCCGTCAATCCTTCGAGCCCCTCAGCTCAAAATCAAGCGGCGATTGCAGCCTCCATGACAGCTTACTCCCGCCAAAAAGATATCAATAACTTGCTAGAAAGAATTAGCAGGGACGACCATAAATTAACTATTATTCACGGGCCCAGCGGCGTCGGAAAAAGTTCTTTAGTCAACGCCGGCTTAGTACCGGCTTTGAAAAATATTACTCCGGGCGCGCGCGATACCTTGCCCGTAGTAGTCAAAGTTTACAGCGACTGGCTGATGGAATTAGAAAAGGCTTTGAACTGCGCTCTGTACGACAAACAAGCCGAAGAAGAAAGGAAATTAATCGCCAAAGGGGTACAGGAAATCGACAAAAAAAGTTGCTCGGTTGTCTCAGAGCGCCCATCGGAAAACTCATCTTTCATTATAGAGCAGTTGCGCGAAAATGCGGAAAATAATTTGTTGACCGTGCTGATTTTCGATCAATTTGAAGAATTTTTCTTTGTCTCGACTTCCGTGGCACAAAGGCAACTTTTTTATAACTTTTTGCGATTGTTTTTAAATCTGCCTTATGTCAAGATAATTTTGTGTCTGCGCGAAGATTATTTACATTATTTGCTGGATTGCGATCGCTTTCCCGACCTCGACGCTATTAACAATAATATCCTCGACAAAGGTATTCGCTACCAACTGCGAAGTTTTTCGATGAAAGACGCGCGAGCCGTGATCGGACACTTAACAGAACGGGCAGAATATTATTTAGAGCCGGCACTGATCGATGCCTTTGTTAAAGATTTAGCAGACGAACTGCAAGAAGTGCGACCGATCGAATTGCAGGTAGTAGGAGCGCAACTGCAAGAAGAAGGGATTACAAGTCTAGCACAATACCAGCAATTGGGCGACAATCCCAAGGCAGAATTAGTCAAGCGATCGCTCGAAGGAGTCATCTCAGACTGCGGCCTGGTGAACGAAGATGCAGCTTGGAAAATCTTGTTTTCCCTGACAGATGAAAGAGGCGTGCGTTTGATTAAAACCAAACACGAACTATCGTTAGTAACAGGCCACCAGCCCGCAGCAGACGAAGAAAATGAATTGTTGGCCGGCAGTACGAGCCGAATTCCCTTACAACTAAAATTCGCCGAAAAACCCAAAAGCGCACCAAATAAAACCGACAATCTCGAATTAATTTTAGACATTTTAGTCGGTCACGGTTTGCTATTTCTGCTGCGGGAAGCGCCAGAAGACCGCTATCAATTGGTACACGACTATTTAGTGCGGCCGATCCGCCAAAGATTCGGCTTAGAAGCCAGACTGTACAAAGCAGAAGCCGACAAAAAGATGAGTCAAGCACAGCTCTACAGAGCTAATACTTTTCTGAAACAACTGCTGGGAGTAGCAGCGATCGGCGTACTGCTGCTGACGAGTTCCACCATCGCCGCTGTAAACTTTTGGTGGCGCGCCGTCGGTCAAAAACAAGTAGCTGTCGCTCAAACTCAGCGAGCCGAAATCAGTACCCTGACAGCAGCTTCTGAAGCCCTTTATTTCTCAAACAACAAATTTGACGCGATGATGGAAAGTTTGAGAGCGGGTAAAAAGTGGAGACAGATCGAACACTCCCAAGAAATACACGCGCTCAAGGACACCGAAATTCTGATTGCTGCTGCCCTCCAACAGGCAGTTTACGGTGTCAAAGAACTGAACCGCTTGGAGGGACACGGCGATGTAGTTTGGGGTCTGAGTTTCAGTCCAGACGGTGAAACAATAGCTTCGGCGAGCGTAGATAAAACTGTCAAACTTTGGAAAAATGACGGCACTTTGCTGGCAACTTTCAAGGGTCACACTAACAGCGTCGCCAGTGTGGTTTTCAGTCCAGACAGTAAAACGATCGCCTCGGCAAGTTTAGATAAAACTGTCAAACTTTGGAAAACTGACGGCACTTTGCTGGCAACTTTTACAGGTCACACTGATAGCGTTACTAGCGTTGCTTTTAGCCCCGACGGCGAAACGATCGCCAGTGCATCGAGAGACAAAACAGTCAAACTGTGGAAAACTGACGGTACGCTGCTGCGGACGATCGAACAAATAGCCTCGGTAAATTGGCTCAGCTTCAGCCGCGACGGGAAAATAGTCGCTGTGGCGAGCGATGACGGTACTGTTAAACTGTGGAGTTCTGACGGCAGGTTAATCGCGACTCTGTGGCACAGCGAAAACAGAAAACCCTCAAAAGTTTACACCGTCAGTTTCTCCCCCGACGGTAAATTGTTGGCCACTGCGGGTGAAGACAAAACGGTAAAAATCTGGAACATCGCTGGGGCGGGCACGGGGACACCGCCCCTACACCCAGGAACCAAAAAAAAATCAACACAGGCTAGTGGCGAACTGCTAGCAACTTTGCGGGGACACAGCAAGTGGGTATTTGGGGTTAGTTTCTCCCCCGACGGACAAACACTGGCTTCTGGAAGTGCAGACGCAACTGTCAAACTTTGGAGTCTGGCTAATGTTGGTGACAAACGTCTCGCGGATGCTAGCAATATTAAACCGGAAAGCCGCTTGCTGAGAACTTTTGAGGGACACGCCGATCGAGTTACTCAGGTGAGTTTTAGCCCAGACGGCAAAACCCTAGGTTCGGCAAGTTTTGACAAAACAGTCAGGCTGTGGCGGATCGATGACGTGCCGCTAAAAACCCTCGACGGACACCAAAATCGGGTGCAAAGCGTGACTTTCAGCCCCGACGGCCAAAGGCTGGCTTCGGCTTCTACGGACAAAACTATCAAAATTTGGAGCCGCACGGGGGTTTTGCTGGAAACCTTGGAAGGACACACTCAGAAAATCTCCAGCGTCAGTTTCAGTCCCGACGGACAGCTACTAGCTTCTGGGAGTTACGACAAAACGGTGAAAGTCTGGAGTCTCAAAGGTGATGGCGTCAGTAATAGTATTGTCCCTTGTCCTTCTGCTCCGCTGTTCCCCTGTTCGCCTTCTGTGCTGTTCACTCTTGACGGGCACAGCGACAGTGTGATGAGTGTGAGTTTTAGCCCTGACAGCGAGATTGTTGCTTCGGCGAGCAAGGACAAGACTGTGAAACTCTGGACGAGAAACGGCCGGTTGATTAAGACTTTGACTGGACACAAAGGCTGGGTGACTGGGGTGGCTTTCAGTCCCGACGGAGCAATGCTGGCTTCGGCGAGCGATGACGGTACTGTCAAACTCTGGAATCGGGACGGTCGTTTGCTGAGGACTTTTGAGGGGGCTCACAACAGTTTTGTGTTGGGGGTTGCTTTTAGCCCTGATGGCAAAATGCTGGCTTCGGCTGGTTACGACAATTCGGTGAAGCTGTGGAAGGTGGACGGGACTTTGGTGGCGACGCTGCTGAAGGGTTCTAGCGATAGCGTGACTAGCGTGAGTTTTAGCCCGGACGGTTTGTTGGTTGCTTCGGGCAGTTACGATCGCAAGGTGAAGTTGTGGAGCCGCAGCGGAACTTTGCTGAAAACTTTGACCGGTCACAGGGATAGTGTGATGAGCGTGAGTTTTAGCCCGGATGGGAAGGTTCTGGCTTCTGCGGGGCGGGACAACCGGGTGATTTTGTGGAATTTGGATCTTGATGATTTGCTGGTGAGGGGCTGCGATTGGGTTGGTGATTATCTCAGGACTAATCCTAATGTGAGCTCGCGCGATCGGCGTCTCTGTGAGGGGGTAGCGCCTAAACCTCAATTTTAGTCATTTGACTGTTGACTCTTGGCAGTTGACTGTTGACTGTTAAGGAACGGAGGACACTCCAAAAGCCGTTTCCCTACCGCAAAATAATCGTAGCTTGCGGGCTTGGGCGCGATCGCGATCGCACCAGATGTAACTATCGCCCGATTAATTGTAAGGAAACGGCTCTCGCGTAAGTCCTGACTTTGCGTAATACAGCATATTCCATTTATATACGGTAAGTAGTCGGACATAAATAAACAATGCTGTGTAAAGAAAGATTAAGTTAAAGGGTGAAAGGACGATCGCTCAACTCAATGTGATGGCTCGACTAAGCGAGTGTTCGCTCACATCTGCAGCACTTACCTGAGGTAGACAAGGCTCGCGGCTTGATGGGAGCGATCGCCAAACATCAATCATGTCTTGCTGACTGAGTGGCGAATCTGCCAACAACGGGAAATTTACGTAAAAATTTAGCTACAATTAGGAAACTATAGCAGTTATAAACCAATGTCATCACCACCCTTAAGAGTTTTTCTCAATAGTGAAGAAGAGCGAACACTTTGGGAATTAAGAAGAGGAAAAAATATTCCTCAAAGAACAAAGGATCGGGCTGAAACTGTACGATTATCAGCTCAAGGCTGGCGAGTTGAAAAAATCAGCCACTATTTGAAGTGTTCGCCAAGTACAGTGTGTTCAACATTACATCGATGGCAAGAAAAAGGATTAGCCGGTTTGTGGGATGCCCCCCGTTCAGGCCGAAATAAAAAATGGCAGGTTTCAGATATTAGTGCGGTTGAAGAAAAATTGGAAACAGAGCAACGCACTTACAATAGTAAACAATTGCGTCAGTTCTTAGTGACGGAACGCCAAGTTAGTTTGAGTGAACGTCAACTGAGAAGAATCCTCAAAAAAAACTTCCTGTGGAAAAGAACACGGACTTCTCATCAATCGAAACAAAATCTCACTCAAAAAGAAATTGGTCAAGCGGATTTAGATATGCTGGAATTGGCAGCAGCGGGTGAGGTGCATTTAAAATATTTAGATGAATCGGGCTTTAGCTTAGGGCGCAAGTATGTTACACCTGGGCAAAAAAAAGAGAACAAAAACGCATTGAGCAAACAAAAAAGAAAGGAGAAAGACTGAATATCTGTGGTTTTTGGGAAATAAATACAAGTTTTGAATACGGTTTAGCACTTAAAGATTTTAATAGGCAGTCTTATATAAAATTGATGAATTGGCAGGCAGAGGAAGCACAAGACCACCTAATAAAATCAGGAATCATTACGGTAATTGTACAAAATCGAGGCTCTATTCATACCAGCAAAATTGTTAAATAGCGTCATAATTATTGGGAGAGTAAAGGTTTATATTGGTTTAACTTACCCTCCTATTGTTCGAAAATGAATCGAATTGAAAATGAATGACAAAGACTAAAACAAAATGAATTAGCTGGGCGAATGTTTGCCGATAAATATGAATTAGCAATCGCTGTTATGGAAGGAGTTTAAGCCTGATATAAACAAGATTGCTATGAAGTAAAAAGGTATCACTTCCAGAGAGAATAGTTCGTCTTTAGTCGATGATAAAGTGCTGTTTTCTAACTCCTTAATTTTTCTTTACACAGCATCGTTTATTTAGGTCTGACTACTTACACACAATCAAGTTGTAAGTAAGGTGCGTCGCCACCCCTCAATCTGCAAATTCCATTGAACCATAGAACAGCGACGCACCCTACATAACTATTTGTTAGTTTTTGGGGGCAATTTGTTATAATTAACTTTCTCAAACCCGCTGTTACTAAACTCATTGAATAATTTCTGGACGCCCGATACTTCCCGATACTCGCTCTAAATTGATAGTTCCTATTGAACTAAACTGTTCGTAACCAGCTACGTCTGCTCGCAGAGAAACCATAATTTTTATTCCCGCTATTTACAGCGTTTTTCCAATAATTATAAGTCGTTAAACCAATAATTTCCTTGTTTTCATTATAGATCTCATCCAAACAATTGAAAAGAGCTAAAGCATAATTTTCCAATCCCAAAATTGTCACACTTGTCAGTATCCTAGTCAGGCGCAGGTAATTGTGATTCAATCTTTCAATCCACTTTCGGCTTCTGGACAAATATTCCTCAGATTTGGCAATGACAATTTCCGCGTTTTCTTCTGTGCGGCATTCCAACCCGTAAAAAGCCAGCATGACTTTGAGAGATTTAATTAAGCGATTTCTCAACTCATCGCTTGTTCTAAAAGCTTGAATCGCCCGATCGTTCAAAGTAGGAGTGCTCGTATTGACGTAACTTTTTTCTGTCAGCGGAAACAGCCATTGAATGTAGTCGTGTATCGCTTCCAACTTCTGGTAATCCCACGACCAAATATCCTCGATCGCCCGACCTTGCGAATTTGGCTGCTGGTCGAGATAAAAATCTAAAATTGGATTTGATTCGCTTAAATAACTCATTAATTCCTTAGAAATGATTTACTGACATTTGAAGATATCGATCGATTGTCTTAAGGTGCCGACATTGGTCAAAAGATACCAACCTTCATCCTCGTGTTTTCCTCTATATTTTCCTCGCCAATAACAAGAGTCAAAATCCGCCACTGGTGGGGCTTTTGACTCTTGTTGTCACTCCGTCAGCCAAAAAGGTTTTTCGGCTGGTTCATAAACAATTGTATTGTCTTGATCGGGTAAAGGTTTTGTATGTTCTTTTCCGACGAAAATAATTAGTGGAATTCCTTCAGGGAAGGCGCGACAAGTTGGCATCTCGTTTATATACACGTCATGAAACCAGTGACGGCAGGCACGGCATCCTCCATATTCAGCCATTTGATTACTCCTCAACAACAACCAAATACTACCTGTTAGTGCCGCTATCAGCTCTAAATCGATAGTTCCTATTGACCTAAACTGTTCGTAACCAGCTACGTCTGCTCGCAGAGAAAACGTAATTTTTATTCCCGCACTGAGTTAATCTTCGGGTACTGTCTACTTAGCTTCTTCGACGGGTTCATAAACCAGGGTAAACGCATCTTAACTTTAACCCAAAATATGCTACAGCCACATCTGGCTAATTTTTTATGTAGTTTATTGTAGTTTTTGGGTGTGATCAATGACAAAAGGTTTTAGTAACACTGTAAAGTCCCAACAAAAAGAAATAGATTCATTGCCTTAAATGAATATTTTAAATGCCAGTTTTTGAGAACATTTTGCCAATTTGAAAGACCCAAGAATAGAAAGAAGTAAAGAACATATACTCAAAGATATTATCGTAATTGCTATTCTAGCTGTGATCAGCGGTGCAGACTGATGGGTGGCAATAGAAGCCTATGGTAACGCCAAACATCAATGGTTGAAAAGCTTTCTAGAATTACCGAATAGTATACCATCTCATGACACATTTAGTCGGGTATTTGCCAGAATTGAACCACAACAGTTTCAAGAATGTTTTTTGAGTTGGGTAAATGCGATAGTGGGGGAATTAGAACTAAACGCGATCGCCCTTCATTGATGGCAAAACAATGAAACAATCTTAGGACCGAAATGACCAGCAAAAAGCCCTACATATAGTTACTGCCTGGTCTTCATCTCATCAATTGGTTTTAGGACAAAAAAAGTGGATAAAAAATCTAATGAGCTGACAGCAATCCCAGCATTAATAGAAATGTTAGAAATTGCCGGAAGCGTAATAACCATATATGCTATGGGCTGTCAAAAAGACCTAAAATATCTGATGGTCAAGAAAAAAGGAGATTATGTTTTAGCTTTTAAAGGGAATCATAAAATTCTCTGCCAAGCTGTAAAAGAGTGGTTTGAATTAGCTCGAAAAAATGTTAAGTAGAGAGTATAGCTATTATGAACAAGTAGAAGCTGGACATCATCGAGGGGAAAAAAGACAAGTCTGGACTGTGGATGTATCCGAGTTACCACCTCTCCATAATCAAGCATTATGGACGGGATTAAAAACAGTTGTCATGATAGTTAGTGAACGACGGCTGTGGAATAAAACCACGACAGAATCTCGTTTTTACTGGAGTAGTTTAAGCAGTAATGCTGAAAAAATTGCTGGGTGATTCGCAGTCATTGGGGCTTTGAAAATAGCTTACATTGGACACTCGATGTTACATTTTCTGAAGACAAGAGTCGCTTTCGCAAAGATCATTCTCCCGAAAATTTTGCTCTCCTACGTCGGTTAGCTATAAATTTACTAAAACAAGAAAAAACTTCCGGCACAAAGTCTAAAAATGAAACGGTATCGAGCGGCAATGGACAATAATTATTTAGTTAAAATTTTCAACTCTGCCAGTTAATGCTCGAAATCTAACACCTATCTAAGAAGGAAAATTATCCGGCTTTAAGAAGTTCATAAAATCTTAATGTTCTGATTTAATCTGCTCAAATTGGGTTAAAATTAAGAATTTTAAGAAGGTTTTTTGAGTGAGTGAGTAATGCACAAATCCAGGGTTTTGTCAAATTAATTTAGATGCGTTTACCCTGTCATTGGTACTCGGCTTATCCATTTGATGTCTTTGATTAACTGGATATTTTCTTGACTAGATAATGCACTGTGACAGACCATAATACTGTCACAATTTATCTGCTTTTTAAACTCTACTAATATCTTCCCAAATACGGCTTTTTCCGCTTCATTTCCATCTCTAGCTCTTGTCTATAATGGCCAGCCTTCACTATCTACAATTAAATTACATACAACTTGTTTCAAGTCAAATCTACGATCTCTCGAATATCCTTTGGTTATATTTATTGGTACTGACTTGATTATGTCTGTTTCTTCCTTGGGAGCTTTTTTATTTTTGTATTCCCCATGTAGGTGGAATGATGTAGCATCTAAATGAGCATATTTTGGTTCTACTTTAAACTTCTTTATTACGGATAATACGATTTCCATAAATAGCTTGTTCAATCCATTTTATATAATTTATCCATGACTCTTCCAATTTTATCGTCATTTATATAATCCGCTTTTATTCCAGCACCTAACAAGGTTTCGATTCCTTTGTCTTCAAAAAATTGTCTCAATAAATATAACGGGTAGTAATAAATATGTAGTGAAATTTAATTACAGTAATTGAATACATAGGATACTTTTATAACTCATACAATCAAATTTTGTGATTTTAATATTTTTTTCGCGTTTGAATGTAGGTTGAGTTACAGTTATGCTATCATCAGGAATTATTGCTGGAATCCTTGAGGTCTGCCAAGATTAGTTTAGTCCTATAATATGCTATCCTTAGGACCAAATTGCCCCGATGTTGGTTCAATTCACCTAGTTAAAAATTGTAGAACTCACAATAAAAAACCCAAATACAAATTTCAAATTTGCGGTCGCCAATTTGTCGAAACTCCGACCAACAAAGTAATTAGCTCAGAAACAATCATATTTAATCTATCGATTTTTTTTGGAGAAGATTTCTTTGGCTGGTATAGCTAGAAGCACGGGTGTTTCTCAAAAATGGTTACAGGATTACGTAAATAATAAATATGCCTCAATCGAACGCACAGTAAAGGTTAAACCTAAAAAAAAAGTTAGATTGAATGTTGAATGTGATGAACTGTGGTCATTTGTAGATTGCCAAGAAAATAAGCAATGGGTATGGTTAGCAATGGATAGAGAAACCAGAGAAATTATTGGTGTTTATATTGGCGCTCGTAGCGAAGAAGGAGCAAAACAATTATGGAATTATCTACCTTTTGTATATCGACAATGTGCTGTTTGCTATACAGATTTTTGGGCTGCATATGCTTGTGTTTTTCCTTCGCTACGCCATCAGCCAGTTGGTAAAGAAAGTGGAAAGACTAATCACATTGAAAGATTTAATAATACTTTGCGCCAACGTGTTTTTCCGATCGTAATAACAACTATTTCATTTTCTAAAAAGTTAGAAAACCATATTGGTGCTATTTGGTATTTTGTCCATCATGACAACTATGTTTTGAGCGAATAAATATCTAATCACTACATATTTATTACTACCAATATAACGGTCTTGATACAAATCCTAATCCATTGATTAAAATAGCTTTCACTAATATTCACGCTGATTTTTTTTCCGAACATCTATTCCTAATTTATCGTTAATTGTTTCAACTATTCCTATCTCATCAATTAGTCCAGCTACTATTCCTAAACAATCGATATTTTTGATTTTTATTTCTGAAGTTGGAGACTTTTTTTAGCTAGATAATATTTTTGACGTTTTTGTGATTGTCTCACGTTTTTTGCCTCAAATATCTAAGTATTTTTTACTTAGTCAGCTCTGGTAGCAATATACTATATTTTGTAGTGTTATTGAAGTGGGGAATGTGGGATCTGGGTATTGCAGAAGGAGCATTTGCTGCTGCTAAAGACTATACCCGCACCCAAGGATGACCTTGGTTGACTTCCAATGCTCCTAGTATGACGCTTGATCCCTAGGTTCTGAAACACTACGGAGAAATGTGGGTCGATCTGCAAGCGGTTAGTTGTTTGACGGATCGAGCCGCCGCCATTCTGCAAGCAGCTTGGAAGGGATGGATTTAACAATAGAAGAACGTGGAAAATGCGCGATCGCGATCGCAACGGCAAAAATTGTGGCCACAAAAATAGGTTTAGATGTGACAACTCGCATTTTTGAAGTGATGGGGGCGCGTGCTACCACCAGTAAATATGGTTTCGATCGCTACTGGCGTAATCTGAGAACGTTTACCCTACATGATTCTGTTGACTACAAAATTCACGATCTGGGTAACTGGGTACTCAACGATCAGCTCCCCAATTCCAGCTTTTATACGTAAAAAACACTAACTGAGCAGATCGTGAAGGACAGCATTTCTAGAGGAACTAAGAAAGAAAAAGGGGACACTCTTAGGTTTCTTTCTTATTGCTGGTTTTTTCTAGCTAAGCTGGCTGATAATTGGGATGCCAAGCCAGCCATTTCTCTTCTAACTTCCTGGCGATCGCATCTGCAAACTTACCCAACAAAGCATACATGATAATGCTCAACACCACAACATCAGTTTGCAAGAACTCGCGAGCATTCATTGCCATGTAACCAATACCAGAGTCTGCCGCGATTGTTTCTGCGACAATCAGCGTCAGCCACATAATCCCCAAGGAATATCGCACGCCTACCAAAATCGAAGGCAAAGCCCCAGGCAGAATAACTTGCCACAAAAGAGACGCAGAACTCAAACCATAGACTTTTCCCATTTCAATCAATCCGGCATCGACACTGCGGATGCCATGAAATGTATTGATATACATTGGAAAAAACACACCCAAAGCCACCAAAAATAACCGAGCTATATCGCCAATTCCAAACCACAAAATCACTAGGGGAATTAAGGCGAGGTGAGGAACATTGCGAACCATTTGTACAGAAGTATCTAGCAGCTTTTCGGCGATTGGAGAAAGACCATTGAGGAAACCAAGAGTCAAACCAATTCCGCCGCCTATGACGAAACCCACGACGGCACGCCAAGCACTAATTCCGATATGGTGAAACAGTTCCCCGGTAATTGCCAATCTAAGTCCTGCACTTAAAACACCTGTTGGTGCGGGTAAAACCCTTGTGGAAAGCCAACCCACCTGCACTAAAAGTTGCCAGCTAAGAAGCAGCAGAATCGGTACAATCCAGGGAATTATCTGCTGCAAATAAGAATTTTTGAGCCATTTTTTGTTCATGACGCACTTGGAGAAAAAACTTGTTTTTGTTTGGGAAAGTTTTCGTTGGCAACAATTTCCCCAAAAGGACTAAACATTTGTGGTTGATTGACAACCGGTTGGTTTTTTAAAGGCAAGCGGGGGAATAGCAATTCAGCGACTCGATACGCTTCTTCTAAGTGGGGATAACCGGATAAAATGAAAGTTTCAATTCCCAAGTCGGAATATTCCAACATTCGTGCAACAACGGTATCGGGATCTCCCACTAAAGCAGTACCAGCACCGCCTCTTACTAACCCAATTCCCGCCCATAAATTGGGGCTAATTTCCAGAGCTTCGCGACTACCTGCGTGCAGTTCAGTCATCCGCTTTTGCCCTTCAGAGTCCATCCTGGCATAAGCTTTTTGGGCGGCTGCGATCGCATCTTCATCGACATATTTAATCAAACGATTTGCGTCCTCCCAAGCTTCGCTTGCAGTTTCGCGCACAATGACGTGAAGGCGAATTCCAAACCGCACAGTTCTACCCTGTTCTGCTGCTAATTTTTTCACAGCTTCAATTTTTTTTGCCACTTGTTGCGGCGGTTCTCCCCAAGTAAGATAAACATTAATATGCTTAGCCGCTATTTGTTGAGCGATTGGCGATGAACCGCCAAACCACAAGGGAGGATGGGGAGTTTGTACAGGGGGAAATAGAACTTTACCGCCCTTAATTTGGAGATATTCACCGCTAAAATTGACTTCTTGTTCTCGCACATTAGTCGAGTTACTACCTTCAAGCATTGCTCTCCAAACTGTCAAAAATTCATCCGTCAATTCATAACGTGCGTCGTGACCCAGATGCACTCCATCTCCCGCTAATTCTACCGGATCGCCGCCCGTAACAACATTAATCAGCAAGCGTCCATTAGATAATCTGTCAAGGGTTGCTGCCATCCGCGCTCCTACCCCTGGAGACATTAATCCCGGACGAATTGCTACTAAAAAACGCATTTTTTCTGTAACAGCCATTAGCGATGACGCTACTACCCATGCGTCTTCGCAAGAGCGCCCAGTCGGAAGCAGAGCACCCGTAAATCCTAAATGGTCAACGGCTTGGGCGATTTGCTTTAAGTAGGAAAAACTGCCCGATCTCCCTCCAATTCCTGAAGCTAAATAGCGTCCGTCTCCGTGAGTTGGGATAAACCAAAATAATTCCATTTGCCGTATTCTCCCTGATTATTTATTGTTTAACTACCTGAGCAACTTCGCTAATTTTGACCGGTTTTGGAAGTAGCTTTAAATCCAAGAAAGTATCAGCAACTTTTTGCTGGTAAGTAATGACTTCATCCGTAATCGGCTGCACACCGTAAGGCCGTCTCCGTGAGATTTCCTCTAAAGCTGGAACGTCAATACCCAGCTCAGGAGACAGCAGTTTTGCCACCTCAGTTGGTTGAGCAGCCGCCCATTCATCTACTTTTTGAAGTTCCTCTAAAATTGCCTTCGTCCGGTCAGGATATTGGTCGTTAAAAGGTTTAGCAGCTAGATAGAATTCCCGATTAGCGACAAGCCCTTCTCCATCCTTGAGAACGCGAGCGCCTGTAGCTCGTTTCGCAACTGTAAAAAACGGGTCCCAAATCGCCCAAGCATCAACGCTACCTTGTTCAAAAGCTGCCCGCGCCTCTGCTGGCGGCAAATAAATAGGTTGAATGTCGCTATATTTTAATCCGGCTGCGGTTAATGCTTCTACCACAAGGTATTGCACATTTGAACCTTTATTAAATACAACTTTTTTGCCTTTCAACCCAGCCACATTTTGAATGGGAGAATCTTTCGGTACTAAGATAGCTTCGCCTTTAGGATTAGGAGGCTCGTTAGCAACATATACTAATGGTGCGCCAGCGGCTTGTGCGAAAATAGGCGGCGCTTCTCCTGTATGGCCAAAGTCAATACTTCCTGTATTCAAAGCTTCTAGTAATTGAGGGCCAGCAGGAAATTGAAGCCACTGTACGGATGTGTTTTGGGAGACCAAACGCTTCTCTAAACTCCCCCGTGATTTAAGGATACTTAGAGTTCCATATTTTTGGTAGCCAATCCGAATTACATTGCTTTGTTGTGGTTGAGAACTAGCTAATGATGTGGTAGCGGAAGTTGGGGAAGTAGTTATATTTGTTGGCTGAGTAGGAGTACAGGCAGAAACTATCAAACTTAAACTCAAACCAACTGCAAAAAGCAAAGCAAAGGTCTTGAGCGAACTATGTTTGAGTTTGCTCCAAAAATGTCTCAATCTAGCTGGAAATGGGATTTCTCTCAATGGAGTTAACACTGTCCCCTCCTAAATTTCAAGTATTGAAAACTAAGAAACGCAATACCCATGCAAAAGCTGAGCTAATCATGATTGACTAGCAAACTACGGTATACCGATCGATATGCCGTAGTTAAGTCTAATAAGCTCCTATTATTCCACAGATGGCTTCAAAAATGCAAGCACATTCTGTAGATTTTTGTTTGTATTACTTTTCTAGTTGCTTACTTGATTAATATTCGCGGGCAATATATCAGTTGCACCCGCAGGAGAAAAAGTAGCATCTAGAACTGTTGCTATCTGCATAAAAACCTGATGACGAAACTGTTGAGAACATCCATATCAATTAGGAAGGCATCATGGCCATGAGGAGATTCCAGCCATTGTAGTTCTGCATTGGGAATCAGGGCTGCCAGTTCTTCTTGCTCAACGGGTGGATATAGGATGTCCGAATTAATAGCGACAATCAGAGCGGGCTGCTGAATACTGCTCAAAACCGTGTGATAATCCCGATCGCGACGGGTGAGATCGTGGCTGTCCATAGCATGGGTCAACGTGATGTAGGTATTGGCATCAAACCGTTCCACCAATTTTTTGCCCTGGTAACGCATATAATCCACGATCGCAAATGACTCAGTAACGCGATCGGACTTAACCTGTCGTCCGAAGCGAGCTGAAAAATTAGCCCAGGAACGATAGGTACTCATAGCAATCATGCGGGCCACAGCCAGCCCCCGATCCGGTTGTTGTTTCGCGCTATAGTAACCATTCTGCCAGTTAGGGTCAGTATAAATAGCCTGTCGTTGGCTTTCGCCCAAGCCAATGCACCAGGCCGAGTGGCGACCGGGGGCGGCAATCACCGCGATCGCCCGGACTCGATCGGGATAAAGCAATGCCCACTCCAGCACTTGCATACCACCCAGAGAACCGCCAATCGCTAATTGTAGCGATCGCACGCCCAAGGCTTCCAGTAAAACCCCTTGCAACCGCACCATATCCCGAACCGTAATCCCAGGAAATGTCGGGCCATAAGCCATCCCTGTTTTAGGATCGATGGAGGTCGGCCCCGTTGTTCCATAACAACTACCCAGTATATTGCTGCAAATAATAAAACTGCGATCGGGATCTAACGCCCGTCCTGGCCCTAAAAGGGGTTCCCACCAGATATCCAAATCGGCCCAACCAGTTAGAGCATGACAAACCAGCACAGCATTATCGACCGCCGCATTCAGATGTCCCCAAGTCCGATAGGCCACCTGAACTCCAATCAAAGCCTCACCAGACTCCAGCTCAAAGGGTTCTGGGAGCTGATAAAACTGGCTTTCGGGGGAAATGAACTGCTGATAATCCATCTGCTAAACCCCGGCAAAGGCCTGCTCAAAATCGCCTTTAATATCATCAATGTGCTCTATTCCTACCGATACCCGAACTAAATCAGGGCTCACACCAGCCGATATCTGTTCCGTGTCTGTTAGTTGCTGGTGGGTTGTAGATGCGGGATGAATGACCAGCGTTTTAGCATCTCCCATATTCGCCAAATGGCTTGCCAGTTTCACCTGGTTGATAAAAGAGCGACCGGCATCGAGCCCCCCCTTGATACCGAAGTTCAGTACACCGCCAAAGCCATGTTGTAAATACTTTTTAGCCCGCTCATGGTAGGGATGTTCTGGTAATCCCAGGTAGTTTACCCATTCCACCTTGGGATGTTGTTTGAGCCATTGGGCGAGTTCCAGGGCGTTATCTACATGACGTTGTACCCGTAGGGAAAGGGTTTCCAATCCCTGTAAAAACAAAAAGGCATTGAAGGGACTCAGAGTCGGGCCTAAATCCCGCAGTCCTTCGACTCTGGCACGAATAATGAAGGCAATATTGCCCCATGAGCTTTGAGGGCCAAAAACTTCTTGGAAATTGAGGCCGTGATAGCCGGGAGCTGGTTCTGTAAACACAGGAAACTTGCCATTTCCCCAGTCGAACTTGCCGGAATCGACGATGACACCGCCGATTGAGGTGCCATGTCCGCCAATCCATTTAGTTGCAGACTGCACCACGATATCAGCACCGTGTTCGATGGGACGGATGAGATAGCCTGCTGCACCAAACGTATTGTCTACAATCAGGGGAATGCCATTTTCGTGAGCAATATGAGCTAGGGCGGCAAAATCTGGGACGTTAAATTGGGGATTACCGATCGCTTCAACATAGAGTGCCTTGGTGCGATCGTCGATCGCCTGCCGGAAATCCTCTGCCTCATCGCCATCCACAAATTTGACCTGAATGCCCAGCCGAGGAAACGTCACTTTGAACTGGTTGTACGTGCCGCCGTATAAATAGCTAGTGGAAACAATGTTATCTCCGGCTTGGGCAATATTGGCGATCGCCAAAAACTGAGCTGCCTGACCGCTAGAGGTTGCCAGGGCCGCAACACCCCCCTCCAGGGCGGCAATTCGCTTTTCAAACACATCTGTTGTCGGATTCATGATCCGGGTGTAGATATTACCAAACTCTTGCAAGGCAAAGAGACGCGCCCCGTGATCCGCATCATTAAAGACATAGGAGGTTGTTTGATAAATAGGCACGGCACGGGCATTGGTTCCAGGAGCAGGTTCTTGCCCGGCATGAACTTGGAGCGTTTCAAAACGATAGGGTTCTGTCATTTGCTATAAAATACTTAAACTTTATCGATTTACCGTACTTTTGGCTTGCAAACAAGATTCTACAGATGCACATCAAGTAAGTCAAGTTCAGAAATCACTTTTTAAGTTAATAGTGTTGTCGCTGGCAATCCTCCTGTGGTTGCTTCAGCTCCCACAAAATGCGATCGCCTAAAGATTGACATTCTTTGGAATCTATGAGATTCTTACAAAAATACGGTAAACCTACTGATTCACCGTACTATACAGGATCTACCTATGCTGTCAGTTGTGACAGCTACAGGAAGGAAAGCTGTGTAACTAATTCCGCTGCAATTGGATAGATTGTTCTATTTTATTGATTGATTATGACTGAAATAACTGTTTCAACACAAACCTCTCTGCGCCCAGTTAGCAAGACTGGCTTAGAAAACCTGGCAATAACGGCCAAAGCCAACTCAAACGCGATCAAGTCATTAAAAGTCAAAACAGTCTGTGAAGGGCAGTTTCGTAACTTGAACTATGTACGAGACTTACCAGAGCACGTCATTGATGAACCACCCGGCTTGCTGGGACAAGATACAGCCCCTAACCCCTCAGAAGCATTACTGGCAGCACTAGGGTCTTGCCTATCTGTGGGAATTCATGCCAATGCGATCGCGCGTGGCATTACTCTGACAAAGCTAGAACTAGAACTAGAAGGCGACATTAACATCACCGGTGTTTGGGGGATTGGCGATTTATCAGAAAAGCGCCTTGGCTTTACAGATATTCGCGTCAAAGTCGATTTAGAAGGGGATGCCAGTCGCGAAGCCTTAGAAGCTCTAGTTGCTCACTCTAATAATTGGTCTCCTGTAGCCAACACACTCCGCAACCCTGTCAATTTAGCAGTATCCCTTGCTTAAACAGGCTTGCTTCGCAGTGGATATATCCTGTAAAAAACTGGGTTTCTGGTATTAGTCAACGCGAACCATGAAGAATTCTGGTTCAGAAACCCAGTTTCTAGAAAAGGTTTTTTGCCCTGCGCGCGTAAGTCCTAACTATTTCACCATTCTTGTAAAGAAGGTTGACCTATGCAGGTTGCTTCAACATTAGTTCCCAACAAAAGTTTAGAAGAACCGATCGCCCTTAGCCCTTTGATTACCGAATTAAAAGCCGCGATCGCTCAAGACCTTGTACCCAAAGTGCAAAGTATCGATGAGGGTTTTTATCCCCGTGATTTTATGCAGCGTGTCGGTGCATTAGGAGGCTTTGGTCAAGCTGTTCCGCCAGAGTTTGGTGGAGCGGGTAACGGTTTAAAAGCAGCCATTCAAGTAATTGAAGCTATCTCTGAAGAATGCTTGTGTACGGGGTTTATGACTTGGTGTCAGATTGCCTGTGCTTGGTATATGCAGTGCAGCGATAATACCTATCTCAAGACAAATTTATTGCCCTGCATAGCAACAGGGCAAGTGCTTGGTGGTACAGGGTTATCAAACCCAATGAAACACTTTGCTGAGATTGAAAAAATTGCCCTCACCGCCGAGCGAAAACCAGGTGGTTATGTACTGAATGGTCTATTGCCTTGGGTTTCTAATATTGGTACAGGACAACCCTTTGGCATCGCCGCCAAACTTTCCGAGGGGAATGATTACTTAATGGCGATCGTCTCTGATCGGTTCGCGGGATTATCGCTGCGACAAAATTCCCACTTTATTGCCTTAGAAGGCAGTGGCACTTTTAGCTGTGTTTTCAAAGAAGTATTTATTCCTGACGAACAGGTTTTAGCAGTACCTTGTGCAGACTATGTACAACGAATTCGTCCGGGTTTTATTCTGACACAAGTTGGTATGGGCTTAGGGTTGATCGCTGATTGTATCAACACGATCGAGGCAACTCATTCTCGTTTAGGTCATGTCAATTGCTTTCTTGACGATCGAGCAGAGGATCTGGCCGCTGAACTAGCGATCGCCCGTCTGAAAACCTACACCCTAGCCGATCGGTTGAGTCAGCCAGATGTAAGCATCACTCCTGATTTGCTCAAAGAGGTAATTCAGTTGCGGATTACTGGGTCTGAACTCTCATTGCGAGCTGCTAATGCTGCCATGCTCCATGTCGGTGCACGCGCCTATTTACAGGGTTCTAAACCAGCCAGACGACTACGCGAAGCATACTTTGTGGCGATCGTTACACCAGCAATTAAACAACTCAAAAAGATGTTGCATCATCTAGAGCAACCGCTAATGGCTAATGGCTAATTGCTAATTGCTGATTGCTAATTGCTGATGGCTAATCGCTAATCGCTAATTGCTAATGGCTAATTGCTAATTGCTAATTGCTAATTACCCATCCTCCCCATCTCCCTCATCTTCCCCATCTCCCCCATCTTCCCC